>CAYPSO010000004.1:0-79137 GCA_964413275.1 uncultured bacterium
AAAGGACAAATATATATGATCGATGCAACAGAAGCCGAACAACTAGCATTTGAATTTTTAACCAGTGAGTGGAGTGTACCAGCAGAAGATAAAGACTGGTTTACGATTGTTTCTACTCGAACTATGGGAGAAGATGGCTACGATGTAGAAATTGGCATTGATGGTTTTCCAGATCGCTGGATTGTAGAAGTATATGATAATGGAAAATGTGAGTCAGAATATGATTTTACCTCCCCCATAAGAGATTCTGAAACTAACAGCGATTTAGAAGATTTACCTAACTGGATTGCACAAGTTTTAATTGCAGAAAGAAAACATAGATGAGATTGGTTCGTGGTTTGCGGTTCGTAGTTCGTGGTTATTTTTTTGTTATTGGTTATTAGTAAAAAAATACAAGTGACAAAGAACAAACGACAAAGGACAAAATAATATATGAAAACAGCAGATTGGTTAGTTAGAAAAGATGGTATTTGTAAGTTATGTAAATCTGTGCGAGAGTGGGATTTATTAGCTGAAGAATATCGGTTATATCGGTTTTTAACAGAAGTGGAAGATATTATGAGATTAGCCGCAACTGAAGGAATAGATGAAGAAAGTTCTCTATCGGGATTGCGGATGATAGTGAGAAAATTAATTCTTAATTGTTATACCGTAAAAACTCGTCTCCCCGAAGCAAATCATCAAACAGGGGTTTCTGTAGTCATGCTATACGATGAATTAGGATTTCCCATGACTATTCAAACAGAAATGAGCTTGCCGGGGACAACTTCATCTATCCACAATCACGGTACTTGGGGCATAGTTATGGTATTACAAGGAAAACAAAAAAATACTTTTTGGAAACGAGTTTCAAATGACGAATTCCCAGATAAAATTGAACGAGTTGGGGAAAGAATTATTGAATCAGGGGATATTATCAGCTTTACTACGGACGCAATTCATAGCATCGAAGCAGTGGGAGACGAACCAACAATAACTTTTAATTTATATGGGGAAACTCATGGTAGTAAAAGATTTCAATTCGATCCAGTTAGTAATACTGCCAAGCATTTTTGATTTAGATTTTAATTATTATTAAGGTTAAAAGTCTCTCGATTAATCCCATAAACTAAAACTTCTTTTCTATATACTTCTGTTTTACTTTGAAGTGTTTCTCCCAAATTTTCAGCTACTCGAATTGATTTAATATTACCCGGATGAATAAGACTGACAATGCGATCGCGTTTTAACTCTCTAAAACCATAGTCAAGTAAAGCTTTTGCTCCTTCGGTAGCGTAACCTTTTCCCCAGTAAGTACGATTTAAGATCCAACCAAGTTCAAACCCAGGCCATCCTTCAGGATTAAGAAACCCAATTCTACCTATAACTATTTTACTAGCCCGTTCTTCAACTGCCAAAATACCATAACCACGTAGTTGCCAATGTCCAAATATACTAGCCATACTCATCCAAGCTTGCGATCTAGTCATGGCTTTGCCATCGCCAATGAAATGTAAAACTTCTGGATGGGAAAAGATTTTAGCATAGTCCTCAAAATCTTCTTCACGGAACATTCGTAAAATTAAACGCTCTGTTTCAATTAACATTTGTTTTAATATTAATAAAATTGACCTTGAAAGCTCAACAATCAGCCAGCAATCCTTTTTTTAATCTTAATTACAAATTCGCTTTAGAGTCTTTGGGAAATGATTTTTTCGATCGCGTAAAACCCGCTCAATTTTCTCAATATACTTTACGTTTTCGTAATGATAAATTATTACCTATTCTCGGTTTAGATTCAGCTACAATAAGCGATGGCCATTTTATCGATTTTTGTGGTGGTTTTCAAGGACAACAATCCTGTTTGGCCTTGCGCTATCATGGTTATCAATTTGGTCAATACAATCCCTATTTAGGCGATGGACGAGGATTTCTCTACGGTCAAGTACAAGGAATTGACAAAAAACTATATGATTTTGGTACAAAAGGATCGGGACAAACTCCCCATTCCCACTCTAAAGATGGTCGTTTAAGTCTTAAAGGCGGCGTAGAAGAAGTTTTGGCCGCAGAAGCGTTACATTATTTGGGAGTAAAAACATCTCGCTGTTTGAGTTTAATTGAAACTGAAGCCTTTAATAGAGACGGAGAAATGGTTCGTGGCTCGGTTATGGTGCGTTTTAGTCGCTCTCATCTACGTTTTGGTACTTTTGAATATTTAGAATATTACGATCGCCACGATTTAATTCAGAAGTTATTAGATCATGTGATTCAATATTATTATCCCCATTTATGGCAGCAACAAGATTGTTATATTCGCTTTTATGCTGAATTAGTACAACGCATCGCTCAGATGGTAGCACAATGGATGGCGATCGGTTTTTGTCATGGTGTTCTGAATACTGATAATATGTCTATTATTGGAGAGAGTTTTGACTATGGCACTTATGCTTTTATAGATACTTATAATCCTTATTTTACTGCCGCTAGTTTCGATCGCCTCGGCAGATATAGTTATCGCAATCAGCCTAGTGTCTGTCGTTGGAATTTACAAATGTTACAACGTCCTTTATCGGCAGTAATTCCCGTTGCGGAAATGGAAGCAGTTTTAGATAGTTTTCCCGAATTTTATACTCAGTATTATCATCAGAAAATGCTTCATAAGTTAGGGTTTGAACGCTTAGAATTTTTGGCAACTGAAGAATTAGTCGATTTGACTTTACAATTATTATTTTTAACTAAAGTTAATTATCATCAGTTTTTCGCCCAACTCAGGCAAAAATTTTCTTGGCAATGGCGTGAGGATGTTAATTTTATTTTGCAGGATTTAGAATTTTTAGTATCTAGGGAAGAAATTCCTATTTTAAAGCGTTGGTGCTGGTGTTATCATCAATTATTATTAGAGCGATCGCTCAAGGAATTAAAAGATATTGGTCAGTGCCTTCAAGAAACTAACCCTAAATTAGTATTACTTAAATCAGAAATAGAGTCTGTTTGGAATTCAATTTCTGAAGCAGATAATTGGCAGCCATTTTTTACATTATTAGAACAACTTAATTAAATGTAATATAGTAAAAAAAGAGTGAATGAAAGTCAAAGATGTTTTAAAGAAATTAGACCAAGATGGCTGGTATCAAATTAGAATGCGTGGTAGTCATAGGATATTGGCACATGATACTAAATCGGGAATAGTGTTGTACCGGGAAAATTAAGTTCAGATATACCTAAAGGAACATTATCAGCAATTTTCAAACAAGCGCAAATAGGAGATGAAAAATGAAAGAATATGTAGTTATTTATGAAAAAGGTGAAACAAATTGGGGAGCAGTTTTTCCTGACTTACCCGGTTGTGTTAGTATTGGTGACACTTTAGAAGAAGTGCAAAGCAACATTAAAGAAGCAATTGAACTTTATCTAGAAGTATTAACAGAAAGAGGAGAAAAAATACCAGAATTAACTACTCAAATTGGCACAGTACAAATAGTTGCTTAATATCTTTTTGTCTCTTCTCGGTTAAGTATTTTTGGGTTCATCTCAAATTTGCAGAAAGAGTGAGAAAATAATAAAAAGAAGATAGAATTAAGTGATAGGCAAAAAGATAAATTGGAAGAAAACATAAAAGCCATAAGCTGTCACGCATTTAAATTAGTGGTTGCTTGAATAATTAAATAACATTCTTCTACTGTTTTTCTATTTTTCATGGCTTCAACTAAATCTTGATAGGCTTGTTTATTTCTTTCTATGATATTTTTTGCTTGTAATTTAGCCCAATTTTCTTTTTGTTGATAAACTGATGAATCTAGTCCAAAAACCAAGAAAAGTTCTCTCAACTTAATGCGGTCATCTTCGCCACCTAATGCTTTATTATAAATTAATTTTTCTGCTTCAATCCCTGCCATTAAAACAGTTGATAAACGTTCGGTAATTAATGGAATATTATTTTTTTCTGGTAAGTTATTTGTTTCAAAAATTACTCCTCCATTACCTATTTTTCCCTCTTTTAAACTTTCCCATGCAGTTAAAGTATAATCTGTGATGGGAATACCTAAGAAATAAGCTACTAAAAAATGTCCTGCTTCATGATAAATAACTCTTTCTTTTTCTTTAGTAGAAGCAAATAGATCTAAAACCAAGTTTATTCCTTTATTTTGTAAACTTAAAGTATCAATAGTAATTAATCCTAAAATAGTAAAAGTTATACCGGCAGGAACAAAAGGAGAAATATTTAATAAAGGACTAACTAAACTAGAAAGAGTCATAGTAAAAATTGCGATCGCAATTAAATTTAAACCAGTTTCTGACATATTTTTTTTAAATTTATAAATTGCCAACAATTAAATAAAGCGTAGGGTGGGCAATTTCAAAATTCATAGCTTTTAGCCGTTAGCTCTCTTGGTTGATTGGGTATGCTGAGGAGACCTCAGCACCCCTCAACCGCTTTTAGCTTTTAGCTTGAGAATCCCCCCAGACCCCCCTTGGCAAGGGGGGTCTGGGGGGATGGGAGATTGTACTCACCGTTAAACAATTCCGTTAAAATCATAGATTTTTAACGGGGGTCTTAAACCCAGAGCTAATAGCCAATAGCTTTCTAGATAATATAATCAAGAAATTGCTCACCTTACAAAACTTTACTTTTCAAATCTTATTTACCGAAACCTTTACCTCGACTTTTAGACGGTAAACCAACACATTTTTCTAGTTGTGATAATAGTTTTTCGTGGTCTAAGTTTTGCCCAATTAATACTAATTGAGTTTTCTTAGTTTTGCCATTCCATTCTTCATCTTCGATGGTAAAACGTTTACCACTTAGATGGAAAATATGACGATTGGGACTTTCATGAAACCACATAATTCCTTTAGCTCGAAATACATTTTCTGGTAATTGATTATCGAGAAAATATTGGAATTTGCGAATAGATAAAGGCTTATCGCATTGAAAAGAAACTGAAGTAAAACCATCATTTTCTAAATGATCCGAGTGATGGTGGTGGTGGTGGTCATGATCGTGATGATGATGGTGGTGATGGTGAGATTCATCAGTACAATTTGAATCGTGACAATCATCATTATGGGTGGCATGGGCATCCTGCTCGTGAGTGTCATCAAAATATTTATCAGACTCAAAATAGCCAACACTAAGAATTAGAGGCAAAGGTACTTGAGACTTAGCAGTACGCAAAACTCTCGCACCATTTTTAATATCTCTAATTCTAATTTCCAAAGAATCTACATCTGCTTCGTCAACTAGATCGGTTTTATTCAGAACAATTATATCTCCATAAGCTATCTGACTATAGGCTGCTTCGCTGTTAAATAAATCTAAGCTAAAATTAGCGCAGTCAACCATAGTAACAATGGAATCAAGACGAGTCATATCTCGTAACTCAGTGCCTAAAAAAGTTAGAGCCACAGGCAAAGGATCGGCTAAACCGGTGGTTTCGACGACTAAATAATCAACCTTATCTTCCCTTTCTAACACCTTATAAACTGCATTTACTAAATCTTCATTGATGGTGCAGCAAATACAGCCGTTATTTAGTTCTACCATAGAGTCATCGGTACTGATAATAAGTTCATTATCAATGCCAATTTCACCAAACTCATTGACTAACACCGCAGTTTTTAAACCCTGTTGATTGGTCAAAATATGATTGAGTAGAGTAGTTTTACCACTGCCAAGGAAACCAGTAATAATAGTAACAGGTAAGCCATGTTTGGCAGTATCCATTGCTTCAGTATCTGTAATTTGAGTTTGTGTTGTTGTCATAGAAAATTTTAAATAAACTCCTTCTTAATTTATTATTGCTTATTGTTTGTGTGAAATGTTGTTCTTGTAACTAAGAAAGCTAATCGCTAATCGCTAATTATTAAAATATGATGAATTTGACTGTTTATAATACCCTTACCCGTCAAAAAGAAACTTTTTCTCCCTTAGAAGACAAAAAAGTACGGATGTACTGCTGTGGTATCACCGTTTATGATTATTGTCATTTAGGCCATGCTAGAACTTGTTTAGTTTGGGATATAGTACGTTCTTATTTAGAATGGCGAGGTTATGAAGTTCAATATATTCAAAATTTTACTGATATTGACGATAAAATTTTAAATCGCGCTCGTCAAGAAGGAACATCTATGGAATCGGTTTCCGAACGTTTTATCGCTGCTTATTTTGAAGATATGGAACGTTTAGGAGTCAGAAAAGCAGACGCTTATCCCCGTGCTACCCATAGCTTAGATGGTATTAAAAGATTAGTTTATGAACTAGAACAAAAGGGCTACGCTTATCCGTCTGAAGGGGATGTTTATTATTCAGTACGCAAGTTTGAAGGTTATGGTAAACTTTCGGGGCGTAAATTAGAGGATTTACAAGCAGGAGCAAGCGGTAGGGTTGAAATTGCAGATACTGAAGCAGTTAAGAAAAAAGATCCCTTTGATTTTGCTCTGTGGAAAGCATCTAAACCCGGTGAGCCTTCTTGGGAATCAAACTGGGGGGCAGGGCGGCCAGGTTGGCATATAGAATGTTCTGCTATGGTTAGAGATAGATTGGGAGAAACTATAGATATTCATGTGGGTGGTAGCGATTTAATTTTTCCTCACCATGAAAATGAAATTGCCCAATCAGAAGCAGTTACGGGGAAACCCTTGGCTAGATATTGGTTGCATAATGGCATGGTTAAGGTAGATGGGGATAAAATGTCCAAATCCTTGGGAAATTTCACCACAATTCGGGATTTATTAGACAAATTTGACCCTATGGCCGTGAGGCTATTTATTTTACAAGCCCATTATCGTAAACCCGTTGATTTTACCGATGAAGCCTTACAAGCTGCTACCAATGGCTGGCATACTCTCAAACAGGGTTTATTATTTAAACAAGAATATGGAGAAAAATTAGGTTGGGATAATTCTTCTGTAAATATTGATGAGAAGTTAGCTTTAGATTTTCAAAAAACAGTAGATGATGACTTTAATTTTACGGGTGGTTTAGCGGTTTTATTTGAAATAGCTAAAAATTTAATTAAAGAAGGTAATATTCTAGTACATCAAGGGAAAACAGAAACTTCTACTGATGAATTAGAAAAACAATGGCATACTTTAGTACAATTATCAGCAGTATTTGGCTTTAAAGCAGAAATTGAAAGTAAGTTTGATAATGAAAATAATGGGTTAACAGATGCACAAATTGAAGCCTTAATTACCGCAAGAACTACAGCTAAAAAAGCTAAAAATTTTGCTGAAGCAGATCGTATTCGCAATCAATTAAAAGCCGAAGGGATTAATTTAATCGATCAACCCGGAGGTATGACTACATGGCATCGAAATTAAATATTTTCAACAGATGCAAGCAAAATGAATAACTTGAATATTCGACAAATACTCCAAAAAAATATTCCCCTAATTATCTTAACTTTATTCGGATTTTTAGGGAATTTCTGGCATATCCCGATGTTTTTCGGGATTGATTTTCTTTTGGGTAGTATATTTGTCTTATTAATTGTTTATTATTATGGTTTTATTCCAGGTGTAATTGCTAGTATTATTGCTGCTAGTTATACTTATCAACTTTGGGGACATCCCTATGCAATTATTATTTTTACTTTAGAAACTGTATTTGTCGGTTGGCAATTACGTCGTGGTCAAGATAATATTGTATTTTTATCAGCAATTTATTGGTTAATAATAGGTATTCCTTTAATATTATTATTTTATGGTTTAATTTTATCAGTACCTTGGTATGGTACTATTTTAATAGTTTTTAAACAATCTGTTAATGGGATATTTAATGGTTTAGTCGCTAATTTAATTATAAATTATTTACCTTTAGATAAGATATTAGGTTACAAAAGTAATATTAAGCAACTATCTCTACAACAAACAATTTCTAATCTATTAATATCTTTTGTATTTTTGCCAGTTTTAATTATTACTATTTTAAACGGTCAACAAATTATTAAAACCATTGAAAATCAGATAACTATTGAGTTAAATTCCGTTACTCAACCCATAGTAGCAAATACCAATTTTTGGTATGAACAACATTTTTATTCTGTAAGACAATTATCCCAAGTTGCCGCGCAAGCTGATGATATTTCGGTTTTACAAAATAATATAACTTTACTCAAAAACTCTTTACCTGATTTTCTACAAATGTGTGTTACTGATGTGGATGGTAACATAATTGCTGCTGAACCTAATCTTAAAGAAAAAGGGCAAACAATAATTGGTACTAATATCAGTAATAAACTTGAATTTAAGCAAACTAAAGCTACTTTAACAGCTATTGCTACTGATGTTCATGTTGATGATAATTATCCTTTACCCCATGTAGGAATTATGCTT
Source organism: uncultured bacterium (assembly GCA_964413275.1). Taxonomy (GTDB): domain Bacteria; phylum Cyanobacteriota; class Cyanobacteriia; order Cyanobacteriales; family JAABRE01; genus JAABRE01. The sequence goes on from CAYPSO010000004.1 coordinate 8,317, forward strand.
CCTATTTTGGTTAATAATCAATTTCAAGGTATTGCCTATGGTTCTTTAAATATAGAACAAATCAAGAAAGTGTTAACTGAAAGTGTTAGAGAAGAATCATTAAAAATAACATTAATAGATAGAAATAATAAAATTATTACTACCACAGGCACAACTCTTAATAATATGGACGAATTTAAACCAAAACAAAATCGAGAAATTCGTCCTCTTAATTCTAATATATATCAATCTTTACCTAAAGCAAATGGCACACCTATTATGGTGCGTTGGCATGAATCATTTTATGTTAAAGAGATTGGATTTTCCTCAACTATTCCTTGGAAAATAATAGTAGAAATTCCGACCAATAGCTATATAGATTATATTCAAGAATTATATGTTAAAAGTTTAGCCTTAATGTTATTAATTACGGTATTAGCATTATTTATCGCAATTATTTTAAGCAAAAAATTAGTAAAACCTTTATTAATTTTAACCAATTTGACTAATAATTTACCAGCAAAATTAGCAGAAGATAATACTAGCATAGAATTACCTGATAGTACCATTCAAGAAATTGCGACATTAAGTTATAATTTTAAATTAATGGTAGAAGTTTTTAAACAACAATTTCACGAAATTAAACAAGTTAATAACAACTTAGAAGATAACATTAATGAAAGAACTAACGCATTATTAAAATTAAATAATGAATTAAGGGTTGAAATTACAGAAAGAGAATATATTCAGAAACAATTAATAGAAAAAGAAGAAAGATATGATTTAGCAGTTTCTGGCACTAATGATGGAATCTGGGATTGGCATTTAAAACTTAATACTGTTTATTATTCTCCTACTTGGATGAGAATTTTAGGTTATAAATATCAATCTTTACCTACTCTAATTTCTAGTTGGTTAAATAATATACATCCTGATGATTTAGAAAAAACACTTACAGATATTAACAATCATATTAAACGAAAAACACAATTGTACGAAAATATTCATCGTGTTAAACATCGAAATGGCCATTATATTTGGATTTCTGCTAAAGGAAAATGTATTTACGATGAAGAAGATAAACCCTATCGTTTAGTGGGAACAATTACTGATATTACTGATAAAAAAATAGCTGAAGAACAACTTAAAAAAGCAAAAGAAGAAGCAGAAACAGCTAATCGTAGTAAAAGTGAATTTTTAGCAACTATGAGTCATGAAATTCGCACTCCGATGAATGCAGTTATTGGTATGACGGGGTTACTTTTAGATACACATTTAGATAAACAACAACGAGAGTTTGTCGAAATTATTCGGAATAGTGGCGATGCTTTACTGACCATTATTAACGATATTCTTGATTTTTCTAAAATTGAATCTGGCAAATTAGAACTAGAAGAACAACCTTTTAATCTTCGTACTTGTATTGAAGAATCTTTAGATTTACTAGCGTCAAAAGCTAGTAGTAAAAACCTTGAATTAGCTTATTTCATGACTCCCAATACTCCAGAAATAGTTATGGGAGATGTGACCAGGTTAAGACAAATTTTGGTTAATTTAATTAGTAATGCTGTTAAATTTACCGAAACCGGTGAAGTAGTAATTTCCGTTGACTCAACCATAATTAATGATCGGAAAAATAATTTAACAACTTGTTCAATTCAATTTTCTGTGCGTGATACGGGTATTGGTATTCCTCCTCAACGTATGGATAGATTATTTAAACCCTTTAGTCAAGTTGATGCTTCGACAACTCGTAATTATGGTGGTACTGGTTTAGGTTTAGTTATTAGTCATAGATTAACCACAATGATGGGTGGTCAAATGTGGGTAGAAAGTGGCGGTTTTTATGGTGGTAATCCACCGGAAAAATGGAATTGTCAACGTTCAAAAGTTGGTTGTACTTTCTTTTTTAATATTATTAGTAGTCCTGTGTATTCTTCTTGTTTAGTAAATCAGTTTGAATCTAATAATGTATTAGAAGATAAACAAGTATTAATTGTTGATGATAATCAGACTAATCGTCAGGTTTTAATTATGCAAACCCAATCTTTTGGCATGATTCCTTTAGCAGTATCTTCTGCCCAAGAAGCTTTAAATATTTTAAAAACAAAAAATACTTTTGACTTAGCTATTCTTGATATGCAAATGCCACAAATGGATGGACTCATGTTAGCTAGAGAAATTCGTAATGCTCCATCTGGAAAAAATTTACCTTTAGTTATGCTAACTTCCATTGGTAATAATGAAATATCTGTAAGAAATTCAGATATTCATTGGGCAGCTTATTTGAATAAACCAATTAAACAGTCTCACCTTCATAATATTTTAGTTAATATTTTTACTAAACAACCGATTAATCTTAATAAATCTCAATTATATTCAACAATTTTTGACTCACAAATGGGACAAAACTTACCATTAAAAATTTTGTTAGCTGAAGATAATGTTGTTAATCAAAAAGTTGCCATTAATATTTTAAAACGTCTCGGTTATCGTGCTGATGTGGTAGCTAATGGTTTAGAAGTTTTAGAAGCCATAGCTCGCCAATTTTATGATGTGATTTTGATGGATGTACAAATGCCAGAAATGGATGGTTTAACTGCAACTCGTCAGATTAGGGAAAGAGAAAAACAATTAAGCCAAAAATCTCCTGTAATTATTGCTATGACAGCTAATGCGATGCAAGGAGATAAAGAAATTTGTTTAGAAGCAGGCATGAATGATTATATTAGTAAACCTATCCGCGTTCAAGAATTAATAAATGCTTTATATCAATATGAATCTCATTATAATAGAAACAAAGAAATTATCGAACACAAAGAAGAAATAATGACTGATTCTAATAGTATTAGCCCTGCTACTTTAGATCAAACAGCTTGGAATGAATTGCTAGAGATAGTATCTGATGGAGATAATGAATTATTAATTGAATTAATTGATTCCTATTTAGAAGATGCTCCTGAATTAATCAAATCTATTCAAGAAGGTATTGCTAAATCAGAAGCTAGTTTATTACAAAGAGCAGCCCATACTCTTAAATCCAGTAGTGCTTCTTTAGGTGCTGCTACTCTTTCTGAATTTTGTAAACAATTAGAATTGATGGGCAGTAATGGAGAGATTACCCAAGCTAAATTAATGGTAAATGATTTATTGCTTGAATATCAAAGAACAGAAAAGGCTTTACGCTTAGAAATCGAGAAACTAAATTAATAGAGAAGACAGGAGACAGTTTTTTCATTAAACATTAGACGAATTGCAGAAGTCAGGCAATAGGCAATAGGCAATAGTTAGATAAATTCAGGTTTTCTGTATTAGAATTGATTTACGAGTTACTTATGCAAGAGGTCTATTGAACATTGATAAATGACAACCGCTAACTGCTAACTGCTAACTGCTAATCGCTAACAGCTAACCGCTAATCGCTAACAGCTAACAGCTAATTGCTAATCGCTAATCGCTAAAAAATTAGTTTTGTAATTTTTTGGTAAAGTTAGCCCTATTTCATTAGATAAGTAGTTAAAATATGGCTAAAAAGAGATGAACTATCTCCCAGTCATTATGAAAGATACTATTGAAATTAATACATTAGTTGACTTGCTCAGTTATAGAGCCACAACTCAGACAAATAAACACGCTTATAGTTTTTTAATTGACGGTAAAAAAGAAAGTGCTCCTTTAACTTATGGAGAATTACATCATCAAGCAAAAGCAATCGCTGCTTTTCTGCAACAGCAAAAAGTTAAAGGAGAAAGAGCCTTATTACTCTATCCCCAAGGATTAGAAGTAGTAGCCGCTTTTTGTGCTTGTTTATACGCAGGAGTAATCGCAATTCCCGTGCCTCCTCCAGAATCGGGTAGATTAAAGCGCACTTTACCCAGATTGCGCTCCATTGTTAAAGATGCACAGGCATCTATTGTCCTCACTAATGCCAGTATTTTAGAATTAGTGGCTAATGTTGAGGATGAATTTCCTGAATTTGCCCAAATGCGTTGGATAGATACCGCCGAAGTGGATTTAAGTTTAGCGGATAAATGGGAAAATCCCCATGTTGATAAGGATACCCTAGCCTATTTACAATATACTTCTGGCTCAACTTCCACTCCTAAAGGCGTAATGTTAAGTCACTATAACCTGATGCACCATGCCAGATATTTACAACAAGCCTGTGGTTATGAAGACAAAAGCGTTACCCTAACTTGGATGCCCTATTTTCACGATTATGGCTTAGTAGAAGGTATTACAGTGCCTTTATATAATGGGCATCCTTGCTATCTCATGTCACCTTTTGCCTTTATTAAACGCCCCATCCAATGGTTGCGGAATATTGGTAAATATAAAGTTACCCATTCCCAAGCTCCTAACTTTGCCTACGATTTATGCGTCAGAAAAATTAGCCCTAAACAAATTGCTGAATTAGATTTAAGTAGCTGGGAAGCCGCCGGCAATGCAGCCGAGCCAATTAACCCCAAAGTATTGTTAGAGTTTGCTGATAAATTTGCCGAAGCAGGGTTTCAATGGACAAGCTTTGCACCTGCCTATGGATTAGCAGAATATACCCTTCTTGTTTCCAATAAACCCAAAGGTACAAAACCCGTATTTTGTGCTGTAGAAAGTGCCAGTTTAGAACAAGATAAAATTGTACCAGCAAATCCCGACCAAGAAGAAGGAGTAAGGATTTTACCTAGCTGTGGGCGATTGGTTTGTGATACCCAAGTAGCCATTGTACATCCCGATACTCTTACCCGTTGCACTGAGGATGAAGTAGGAGAAATTTGGGTTAAAGATGAAAGTGTAGCCCAAGGATATTGGCAACGTATCGAAGAAACAGAAAAAACCTTTCGAGCCTATACCAAAGATACACAAGAAGGGCCATTTTTACGCACAGGAGATTTGGGATTTTTTCGAGAAGGGGAATTATATATTAATGGCAGGATTAAAGATTTAATTATTGTCAGAGGTACAAACCACTATCCCCAGGATTTAGAATGGAGCGTACAAAATCTTAACCCTGCTTTACGCCCGGATTATGGTGCAGCCTTTTCTATTGAAGTTGAAGGAGAAGAACAAGTAGTTATCGTTCAAGAAATAGAAAGACGCACCGAAAATTTAGATGCAGAAAAAATACTTGCAGACATCCGCCAAGAAATATCAGAACAACACGAACTACAATTATATGCGATCGTCTTAGCTAAATCTGGAACAATTCTGAAAACAGCTAGTGGTAAAATTCAACGTCGTGCTTGTCGTGCCAATTTTTTAGCAGGTAAAATTAATACCATTGCTGACTGGTGCGAAGACATTAAACAAAGCTCTAAATTTAAAACTTTAGAAAAAGAAGTCGAAAATTTAGAAAATCGAATTAAAACTCATTAATGGTAGGGTGGGCAATGCCCACCCTACTTTAAAAAATTCATCATTTTTACTAAAATCATGACAAAATTAAAACAATATCGGTTAGCCGAAAAATTAGAACAAGATTTAGGAAGTCCAGAAAATCCCGATAACCTATTATCCTATAAACAAGTAATTGACATCGACGAAACTGAAGAATTTCCCCATAAAGAAATTGAATGGCTTTATAACTGGAAATTACAACATCATTATATTCCTGTTAACTGCGGAGGCGAATTTACGAGTTTTGAAGAATTTTTAGCTTATGTTAGGGTATTAGCTCGTAGGGATTTAACCACAGGAATTGCTTTTACTACCTTATTTTGGTCTTTTATTACTTGGATGGCTGGTACAGAAGAACAAAAACGCAATTTATCCCATTATATTCGAGAAGAACATGGGGCAATGTGCTTAGGTTATTCTGAAAAAGAGCATGGTGCAGATTTAGTCGGTGGCGATTTAACTGCTACAAAAGTTGAAGGCGGTTATCTTTTAAATGGGGAAAAATGGCCGATAAACAGAGCTACTATTTCAGGAGTTTCCTATATTTTAGCCCGTACAGATTCAGAAGGTGGAGCTAGATGCCTATCATTATTTATGGTAGAAAAAAGTAAGATAGATGCCAATAATTATTACAATTTACCAAAAATTCTAACCCACGGAATCCGTGCTTCTGATATGAGCGGTATTGGTTTTAAAGATTGTTTTGTACCCGATTCTATGTTAATTGGGGAAGAAGGACAAGGTTTAGAAATTGCCCTCAAAGGATTCCAAATTACCCGTACTTTATGCGCTGCTTTTTCTCACGGTGCTGCCGATACCGCCCTGAGAACTACTTTAAAATTTGCTTTAAATCGTGTAATTTACGAGAAAACCGTTTTTGATATGCCCCAACCTCGTAAAGTTTTGACTGACGCTTTTTTAGATATTTTAATTTGCGATTGTGAAAGTATAGGAGCAGCTAGGGGTTTTCATATTGTACCCGAACAATTTAGTGTTTGGGCAGCAGTGGTTAAATATTTTGTTCCCATGCAATTGGAAAATATGGTTAACAATATTTCTGCTGTTTTAGGCTCACGTTTTTATCTGCGAGAAGAACATGATTTTGGCATATTCCAAAAAGCACTTAGGGATAATGCCATTATTAGTGTTTTTGATGGTAGCACGGTAGTTAATTTACACGCTTTAATTCTGCAATTTCGTCAATTAGCTAAATATCGTGCCAGAAGAAAACCCAAAATCATGGAGGGTATTCAACAACGTTTAGAAGCTATTTTTAGTTTAGAGCAAGATGTGCCAACCTTTGAGCCGCAGAAATTAGAATTATTTGGTAGAGGTGCAGATGATGGTTTACAAGGTTTAGAAATTGCCCTGCAGCAACTAGAAGATTTACAAAATACATCAGAAGTAGATAAGGAGGTGTTAGCTCATCTCACTCGTTTGGGTAATATGGTTTTAGAAGAGTTAAATACTCACGATGAATTAATCGCCCAATCTAAGTTTGAATATGGACATAATCAATCCCCTGAATTATTTGAAATGGCCAAGAAATATTGCACCTTGCACGCTGCTGCTTGTTGCTTACATATGTGGCTTTATAATCGTCAAAATTTAGGGGAATTTTTTGCCCAAGGTGAATGGTTAGTGTTAGCTTTACATCGGCTTTTACGAACTATGAAACCTTTATCTTATAGCATATCTGAAACTTACGAAAACAATTTAACTCAAGAAATGGTTAAACTATATCAATTCGAGAAAATGTTTTCGATTGTACCTTTCCAATTAGCCCAACTTAACCCAAAAGAGGATATTAAAAATGACAGTAACCAACTCCAATTCCAAGTCTAATCAAGAAGTAGAAACAGTACAAAACTGGTTGATAGATAAACTTGCCGAACAACTTTCTTTAGATTCTCAAACTATTAGTATTAGTGAATCTTTAACCCGTTATGGTTTAGATTCCATTGACGCAGTAACCATGGTTGGTGACTTAGAAGATTGGCTTGATTTAGAGTTACCCTCAACCCTATTTTGGGATTACCCAACTATCGAAAAATCTTCCCAATATTTAGCCGAAAATTTTGATTTATCTGAGTCTTTAAGCGAGACTGAAACGAGTAGTAAACCAGCAGAAAAAACACCAGAGCCAGTTGGTGCAGCTTCTAGTAAAGGTGGTTTATTTGGTCGTTTAATGGGTAGATAAATAGGATTTTCCTACTTACTTCTGATGGGAAAAGTTGGTGTTTACCTATTAAGCCAACTCACTCCCTATTTATAATTAAAATTTTAAATAAAAAAATAAAGCCTTGAATTACTCAGATTTTTCTTTTTGGTGGATCTTAATACTATTTTGTATTCCTTTTTTTTCCATTCGTTTTTTAGCAAATCAATTTAATCTTTGGCGAGGCATTTTTGATGGTATTGGTTTGGCAGCTTTGTCAATGATCCTGTTTTATAATGCTAGTCCTGCTAGTTTTATTATTTTTATATTTGAGATAATTGTTAACTATTTGATGGTGCAGTATATGCTCCGTCGTCAGGGGGCTGAAGCTAAATTCATCGCCACAATTATTATTATTTTTGATGTAGCTGTTTTAGCTTATTTTAAATATTTGACATTTTTTGTAGAAGATATTGTGGGCTTAGTTTTTTCACTACCTCAAAATTGGCAAAGTAGTTTTCCTATTCCTATTAGTAATAGAATCCCTCCGGGGGTTTCTTTTTATACATTTCAAATGGTTGCTTTTGTCGTCGATTCTCTTAATTCTCGCAAAAAGAAACCGATTGAATTTCTCGATTATATCAATTTTATTGCCTTTTTCCCTCAAATTGTGGCAGGGCCAATTGAAAGAAGAATAGATTTATTACCACAAATTAGTAAATTCAAGTTTAAATTTACCGCAGAAAATTTTGATGAGGGTTTTCGTTGGATTTCTTTAGGGTTATTCATGAAATTTGTTTTGGCTGATAATATTTCTCCCTATATTGAATTAAATGAAAGTGCTAATCCTTGGATAATTTGGTTTTTTGCTTTCTTATTTACTCTGAAAATTTATTTTGATTTTGCCGGTTATAGTTTTATGGCAATGGGTTTAGCCAGAATGTTAGGAGTTAAACTAACAGTTAATTTTTTAGCCCCTTATACCTCTCAAAGTATTAACGAATTTTGGCGCAGATGGCATATTACTTTAAGCACCTGGTTTAGAGATTACGTTTTTATTCCTTTAATGGGATCGAAAAAACAGTTAGCAGCAACATTTTTATTTATTACTTTTACTTTATCTGGTTTTTGGCATGGTGCAGCTTGGAATTTTATTATTTGGGGTGCATATCACGGTGCTTTGTTATTAGTATTACGCTATTTAGGAAGACCATTTCAAAGATTTATCAGTCAGTATTTAAAGAGATCAGAATTTATTTCGTGGGGTTTAACTTTTGGTTCGGTTATTCTCGGTTGTTTATTCTTTATGGAAACAAATACTGGGAGATTATTTACTAAGTTGAAAACAATTATTACTCCTTGGGATTATTCTCTTACTAATTTAGGAGATTTTATTCATTCATATAGTCCTAATGAAGGATGGACTTTAATTTTTACTTTATTATTAGCTGTAATTGTTTTATTATTGGAGTTTATGGCAGTTTGGCAAAATAAATTTGAATATGAATTATTATTATCTCCTTGGGTATCGAGAAGTTTATTAGGTTTAACTATTTTATTAGCTGCCAATGAACCTTCTGAATTTATTTATTTTGCATTTTAAAGGTTATGAAAAAGTTAGTTAGTTATTTAAGAAACTTTATTGGAATAAAAATATTACCGAAAAATGTAAAACTTTCGTTATGCTTTCAGATACCATATATTTAGTTTGAATTAGTAAAATTAGAGTCTTGAGTTAATTATTGTACAGTTTTAATAAAAGTAAGAATGATAAATAATAGCTTAAAAAACAATACCTTTATATATTTATTGCTTATTTTAGCACTTGCTACTTTGATGAGAGTTTTTTTACTCGAATCAATTCCTAGTGGTTTTTCTTGTGATGAAGCTGCCAATGGTTATGAATCTTACTCAATTGCAGAAACTCTACGAGATCGATATGGTAAATTTTTGCCTGCTTTTATTAATCCTTTAAAAAATGATGCTAAAGAGGCCCTATATTTTTATTTGACAGTTCCGTTTATTAAAATTTTGGGTCTTAATGAGTTTGCGACTAGACTTCCAGCTGCTTTGCTCGGAGTATTAACGGTTTTAACGGTTTATTTGCTTGCTCAAGAAATTTTCAATAAAAAAGTTGGATTGATTTCTGCTCTACTTTTATCCGTTAGCCCTTGGCATATACACTTTAACCGCATTGCTTTTAGGCTTAATTTGTTACCCTTATTATTTTGTCTAGGAGTTTTATTTTTCGTCAAAAGCTTTAAGCAACCTAAATATCTTCCTTTAAGTAGTTTTCTGTTTGCATTGAGTCTATACACTTATAATTCGGCTAGAGTTTTTGTACCACTTTTTTTACTTTGTCTTACAATCATTTTTTGGAAACATCTATGGAAAAACAAAAAAACTACAGTTATCTCTTTTGTTCTTTTTTTGTTTATCTTTTTGCCTCTGTTGGATTTTTGGATGTCTCCGGCAGGAATGGCACGAGCTAGAGGAACTGGTTTAGAAAGTAACTTTTTTGTTATCTTAAAGAACTACTTTTCACATTTTAATCCGAACTTTTTATTTTTCAACGGAAGATCAGTAATCACTGAAAATCCCTCTAAAATGGGCGAACTTTATTTCTTTGAAATTATAACAGTTCCTTTAGGGATTCTAAAGTTGATTCGAGAAAAAGTAAAGGCAAAAATGATTTTACTGCCGTGGCTATTATTATATCCCATACCCGCGACTTTGGTTGGTTCAGCAAGTCCTCAACGCTCAATAATAGGAGTTCCTTTGTTTGCAATAATTTCAGCTATTGGTATTGCCTATTTAATAGATACTTGGAGTTATAAAAGGCAAACGATAGCCTTAGCTGCTGGACTTATTTTAATGGGCAATTTGACATTCTTTTCCTATCAATATTTTATCAATTATCCACCTGAAGCAGCAAAGCTATGGAATTATGGACTAAAAGAAGCAATTGACTTTTCAGAAAAAAGTTCTTATGGTGGTTTTGTGCTGAGTAGTGATACGAATAGTGGTTGTTATGCCATACATGATTTTATCTCTCATATTCCTTTTTATACTCGATATCCTCCACAAAAATATCAGCAATCACCTATTCCTCCTTGGGTGAAAGGCTCACAGGATAAAGTTTATTCTCTTGGTAAATATCATCTTATGTCTATATCAAAACAAGACAATTTAAGGACAGAATACTTATATATTCTTCGTCCAGAGGAAATATCAACATTGGAATCCAAAGGATACAAGTGGAAAGAGATTTATACAGTTAAAGATTCTCAAGGTATCGAGTATTTGAAATTAGTTGAAATCTATAGCTAAACTTTTATTGTAATCACTAATAGTTTAACGCCATTAAATTACAATTAAAAAGTTAAAGCGAGTAAAATGTGTCAATAAATGTTATATTTGGCGATAAAATCTAAATTATTAATAATTTCATTTTTAAACCTAAACTAGGATTATCTAAAATAAATTAGATATATGAAAACAAAAACGATTATTGGCATAACTTTAATGATATTAGCCTTATTATTTGGCTTTGTTACTCGAATTGTTAGTGTTTTACAATATGTTACTTTTGATATAGGGCCAGATCCAGATCAAATTAGAGATGCTTTTATCGTCATGAAAATGTGGCAAGGAGAATTTCCTAAACTTGGCCCACCAGCCTATGGACTTGGCCTTGGTGGACATCACATTTTACCTCTTTACTACTACATTTTTTTTCCATTTACTCTTTTAGGAGGGAATCCAGCTTTTCAAGCATTACCTAATGCTTTGTTTTCTTTTCTATCAATTCCACTGTTAATTTTATTGGTTTATAAACTTTTAGAAGATATTAATTATTCTCAAAGAATTTTATTAACTGGATTGGCTGGATTCTGGTATAGTAGCCTTTTTGGAGATATATTTATTAGCAATTTTCAATGGAATCCTAGTTCGATACCTTTTTTCTTTCTTAGCTTTGTAATTATTTATGATTTACAAATAAAAAATAAGTTTTCTTGGGGAATTCAATGTTGTTTATGGGCTATCAATGGAGTTATTTTTGCAATCCTACTTAGCTTGCATAGTTCAACATTATTTGTTATGCCTATTGTTTTTATAATTAGTATATTTTTATATGTATTTAAGATTTTAAAAGAAAGAAAAGAAAATAAATTTTTAATCTTACCAATAATAAGTTGTCTATCAGCTTTTTTAGCTTTAACTCCCTATTGGATTGGCGAATTTAGTAGTAAATTTAGTAATACAAAAGCTATACTTAAAACTATTAGAGCAGGTTCTAGTTCTTCAGATATTTCATTACCAGCTTATATATGGGTTAAAATTTCTAACCTAGTTATGAACTACTTAAATTTAGTACGCCAGGCCTATTTTTGGAATTCATCACTATTTTATTTAGTAGTTTCAGCTATTTTCCTCACTATTATTACTTTTTCTGCTATTTCCAAGTTTCGAGGTAATAAATATATTTGGTCTATCTTAATTTCTAGCCTAGGGGTGTTTCTCCTTGCTGCTGCCAATATTGAAGCAAATAAATCTGTTTTCTACTATAAAATAATAATCTTACCTTTGCCCATAATCTTGACAATAGTAACTCTTGCCTACTCCAATTTTTCTGCAAAAATTAGAGTTTTTTTCTATGGATTTACTACTATAGTATTAATTTTATCTCTATTTAATAATTTATTTTATGATTATAGCTTTATGCTCGCTAAATATGGAAAAACCAGATTACTTAATACACAAGAAATTACCCAAATAATGAGAAAAATACCAGCAAGCTCAACCATTTGCGATCCCAGAATAAGTCGTAAAAGAAAAGTTAGAAATCAATATAATTACATTGATACATATGTTGTTAAGAACGATATAAAAACAGTCGATGTTTGTGAAGCGGGCAATTATGTAATACATCCTAAAAGATTTTTACAGATTGAGGGTAATTTTTTAAATAATAACAACTATCAAGAAACTTATTTTTTAGAACCTTCATATCAAGGAGATTTGAAATTATGGCCTATTTTAAAAGTTTCAGAAAATGAAAATATTGCAAGACCAGCAAAACTCTTTTTAGAGATAGGAACAGCTTATGTTTATCTACTTGAATGATATTTTTAAAATAGATATTTGAATATTATTATTAATTTAAAAAAAAGCAATTAAATGAATAAAAATCAGACAGTTCTCTCCATTATTATCCCACTTTATAATGAATCTCAAGGAATAGATTATCTTTTTGAGAGACTTTTTAATGTCTTAAATAATCTAGAAATTTCCCATGAAATTATTTGTATTGATGATGGTAGTAAGGATAATACCTTGGAATTATTAATTAAATATAGTAATGAAAATACCAATATTAAGGTTATTAGCTTATCACGTAATTTTGGTAAAGAAATTGCTTTGACGGCAGGACTCGATCGTGCTTGTGGTGCGGCAGTAATACCAATTGATGCTGATTTACAAGATCCTCCCGAACTTATAAACGAGATGCTTAACAAATGGAGAGAAGGTTATGAGGTTGTCTATGCTGTAAGGCAATCACGCCAAGGAGAAAGCTTTCTGAAACGTTTTACCGCATACGCTTTTTATAAAATAATTGGTGTTTTAAGCGGAGTACCCATTCCCTCTAATACAGGTGATTTTCGATTATTAGATCGCAAAGTTGTTGAAGCTCTTAAACAAATACCCGAACGTTCTAGATTTATGAAAGGTTTATTTGCTTGGGTTGGCTTTAAACAAACTGCTATATTTTTTCATCGAGAGCCAAGATTTAAAGGTGAAACAAGTTGGAATTATTGGAAACTTTGGAACTTTGCCATTGATGGGATCACATCATTTAGCTTACTACCCTTAAAGGTTTGGACTTATATTGGTTTTTTGGTCTCTTTCTTTTCATTACTATATGCTAGTTTCTTACTAATAAGAACTTTGATTTTTGGTGTAGATGTTCCGGGTTATGCATCCGTGATGGTTTCTGTTTTATTTTTAGGAGGTATTCAGCTATTAACTCTAGGTATTTTTGGAGAATACTTAGGTCGTGTCTATGAGGAAGTAAAACAACGTCCGCTCTACCTAGTTCGAGAATTATATGGATTTAATTCTGAAAATAAAAAAGAGAAATTAGTTAAATAATATAGATATATATGTACTTGTAGTTTGATAAGGTTTAAGGAAAAAAGTCATGAAATATTCACGTTTATTAACATGGGCATTATTTGCAGCAGGCTTCTGGTCAGCCGGATTTATATACAATGTTTATATTGGCGGCTATCCTAGTTGGCTGCGAGCTATGTATGGATTAAAAATAACACTAGCTCAAGAAATCGAGCAACCCAAAATTATTATTGCAGGAGGTTCAGGGGTTCAGTACACTATTAACTCCGATGTCATGGAAGAGGCTTTAGGTATGCCGGTGATGAACTTGGGAACTAACGGAGGAATTGGTTTAAATGTTCTACTACCAAGTATTATAGATCAAGTAAATCCGGGGGATATTATACTACTAATTCCTGAGTATCCTTTTCTATTAGATGATGACGGACTAGATCGACTCTCAGCAACCTTTGGTTTAGTGATTGGCCGGCCTGGGCTTGGAGGTGTACCTCCCAAGGATTTGGCTCAAAATACCCTGGCTTTAGGTATTCCTTCTTTACAAGCACTGGTAAAAACAGGACAAGATTTTGTGCAGGAGGGACGAGTTGATTACTATGGCGATCCCTTAACGAAAAGGGGAGATGCTACTATCGAACTAACTCGTCAGGGAAAATGGTGGAAATTATCTATTGACTCTCCGGTTAGCAAACACACTATAGAGAGCCTGCATCAATTTAAAAAGGATGTAGAACTACGTGGGGGAACTTTAGTATTATCTTTGCCTGTAATTTATGGCAAAAACGACGAAAAAAACCTTAATAATATTCAGAAAACTGCTGATGCCTTATCTGAAGTTGCTCCTACCCTCTACAATCCTAAAACCCTCAACATTGAAAGCAACTCTGATTTATTTGCAGATACCCACTACCATCTCAAAAAATCTGCTAGGATAATGCGATCGCAGCAACTTGCAGAGCAACTTCGAGAAAAAATACCTCAATTTTCATCGATTTCTCAGAAAAATAGTGAATACACAATAGACTTCTTGAATTCGTCAGGCAATAGGGAACAGGCAAAAGGCAACAGTCTAGGAAATTGATAATTTCGATATTGCTATTTATTACTTTTCTACGAGTGCAAGAGGTCTAATAAACAAATAGAAAATATAAAAATGGGACATACATTAAAGTACCCTTAAAACACTAGGAATAGTTTGAATTGCTTCTGAACTTTTAATTTCGGCTAAAGCTTGACGGAAATTGCCTTCTTTTACATCATGGGTAACTACCACAATTTCAGCCATGTTATTTTTAAAACCGATTTGAACTACAGACTCTAAACTAACTTGATGATTACCGAAACAAGTTCCTAAATGACCGATAACGCCGGGTAAATCTGTCGATAGGAAACGGGCATAAAATCTAGTCACAAGTTCTTCTATCGGTTGCATGGTGCAGTAATGCTGGTGAGAACAACTGAGTAAGGGATCTAAATTGTTGTTTTTACCACTACTTTCGAGAATACCCACAATGTTCATTATATCGGCAACTACCGCACTGGCTGTAGGCCCTGCCCCCGCACCGGGGCCATAAAACATGACTTGCCCTAAAGGTTCACCTTCCACTAGAATTGCGTTATATACGCCATTAATACTTGCTAAGGGGTGTTCTTTAGAGACTAAACTAGGATGTACTCTCACCTGTAATTCTTCACTATCTGCATTGGTTTGCTCGGCAATGGCAAGTAATTTGATTTCAAAACCTAATTTTTCGGCATAGTTAATATCAGTGGCGGTAATTTGACGAATGCCTTCGCAATGTATTTGTTCCCTTTTCACCCTACCTGCAAAGGCAATAGAAGTAAGAATAGCAATTTTATCAGCAGCATCCCAACCATCGACATCGGCGGTGGGATCGGCTTCTGCATAACCTAAATCTTGGGCTTCCTTGAGAACGACCGCAAAATCAGTACCATGAGCACTCATTTGAGTTAAAATGTAGTTTGTTGTCCCGTTTACTATACCTATTACTCTTTTAATTCGATTTACACCTAAAGATTGCTTGAGAGGTTTAATAATGGGAATGCCTCCGCCTACAGCAGCTTCTAACAGTACATATACTCCTGCTTCATTAGCTGCGGTATAAATTTCATCACCATAACGGGCAATTACAGCTTTGTTAGCCGTGACAATATGTTTATGATGGGCGATCGCTTGAAGAATTAAACTTCTAGCTGGTTCTAATCCACCCATTAATTCGACTATAATATCTATATCTGGATCTGTGACAATAGATTCTAAATCGGTAGTAAGTATATCTGCGGGTAAATCTATTTGACGTTGTTTAGAGAGCGATCGCACTCCAGCTTTTTTAATTTTAATTTTCTGTAATAATGGATTACGGCCAGCAGGATTTAATAAAATATCTGTCGTTCCTGTGCCTACCGTTCCTAATCCTAATAAACCGATATTATACATAATTTTTTACTTAACAATATTTCAATGAATTTAGATCAACAATTAGAGATTATCATTAAAGATGCACCTAAATATGGTGTTCCTTCTCTTGTAATGCAACAAGCCGTTACTCCTATTCTCAGATTATTCGCAGAACAATTGCAAGCCAAGGAATATTACATTTTGCAAACTTCTGCACAAGAATTACTTTTAACTACTTTAACTAATATTGAAAAACCTAACTTAGAAAAAAAGGTTATTTATGCTTTTGCTACTGTAGAAAATGCCCTTAATTTTGAATCAAAATCTGAGCAAACACTTTATCCTCAACCTATTTTAGTCACAGAACTTTTGTTTCAATTATTTTCTCTAAAATCAGTAGATAGTCTAATTTTTGTTGAAAAATCTGGAGACTTAAATAAACAAATAGAAGTTAGTCGTAACACTTTACAAAAATTAATAGAAAGTAACCTTGAAAAACTTGTAAAAATAAACAAAAATAAATCAAATAATATCCCTCCTAATCTTGCTTAAAATCTATTTTTATCATGAACAATGTTAATAAATTCCAATTAATAGATATTTATCCTTGTCCTTTATGTCGTCGAGGGCAACTAAGGCAAATTGTCTTAATGGATGCTATGGGTTGTAATTTTTGTAATCATATTTTTACAGCTAATTTAGAACAACAAATTCTCACCATAGCAGATAATCAATTACCTTTAAGTTGGCGTTGGCATGGGAACAAATGGAAAAATGTTAGAAAAGAAGGAGTAAATATTGGTTTAGGATATTTAATTTTAGGAACTATTATAGTTTTACTGCCTACTTTTATTATTGCTTGTTCTGTTTATATATTTCCACCATTACCGGGGAGTAGATTATCTTGGTTTCCAATATTTTGGATTATAGCCACTTTTATAGCTCATTTAACTTGTTTAATTTGGCTTATTTTAGAATATTATCAATTTCCTCTAGGAATTTATCTAAGGGTAATCAATAGAAGGTTGAGAAATTCTGTTTAGCAATTAGCTTTTAGCAATTAGCAATTAGCTTTTAGCAATTAGCGATTAGCGATTAGCTTTTAGCGATTAGTTAATAACGAATAACTAATAATCACTACGAACCACGAACTATAATTTCTATCAACTGTTCTAAAATTAATGATATATGAGTCCAATGAGTACCACCTTGACAAAATACGATATAAGGCTCTCGTAATGGCCCATCAGCCGACAATTCTGAGGTACTACCATCAATAAAAGTACCACCTGCCATAACTAACTCACTCTCATAACCCGGCATCGGCGCAGGTACAGGATCGAGATATGAGCCAATGGGAGAATATTGCTGAATTTGACGACAGAAAGCAATTAATTTCTCCTTTGAACCTAATTTAACTCCCTGAATTATATCTCTACGGGGTAAAAAAGGTTTGGGATTGACTTCATAACCCAATTTATCAAATACGTAGGCGATTAAATGACTACTTTTGATGGCTTCTCCTACCATTTGAGGAGCAAGAAATAAACCTTGGAATAATAAACGATTTTGGTCAAAGGTTGCGCCTCCACTACTACCAATTCCGGGGGCAGTTAAACGACAGGCTGCCATTTCTACAAATTCTGTTTTGCCCGCAATATATCCTCCTGCGGTGACAATTGTTCCCCCTGGATTCTTAATTAATGAGCCAGCCATTAAATCTACACCCACTGCCGTAGGTTCTTTTGATTCAATAAATTCTCCATAACAGTTATCGACAAAACAGACTGTATTAGGGTTTTGCTTTTTAATAATTTCAACAATTCGAGCAATTTCTGCAATAGATAAACTAGAACGCCAAGAATAGCCACAGGAGCGTTGAATTAAGGCTAAACGGGTATTATTTTTAATAGCAGTTTCTAGTCCTTCCCAGTCAATAGTACCTTGCTCAGTAAGTTCTAATTCTCGATAGGAAATCTTAAAGTCTGCTAAACTGCCTTGATTTTCGCCTCTTAAACCAATAACTTCTTCTAAAGTATCATAAGGTCTTCCGGCTACAGCTAACATTTCATCTCCGGGCCTGAGAATACCATATAAAGCAGAGGCGATCGCATGAGTACCAGAAACAAATTGCACTCTAACCACCGCACTTTCTGCCCCCATTACTTCTGCATAAACTCGATCTAAAATTTCCCTACCTAAATCATCATGACCGTAACCACTGACACTGCTAAAATGATGTACTCCGACTTTATGTTGAGAAAAAGCATTTAATATTTTTTTAAGATTTGTCTTAATTTGACCATCTATAGAAGCAAACGTAGGCAATAAAGCTCTTTCTGCTTCTTCAATCAATAATTTAGTATCCATAAACTAATTTCAAATAATGATGTAAATAAGTGTAAAATTAAATACGGTCTTGGGAAAAAATTGTTGCTTTTCATGCTAACCATAATTAAAACGACCTTAATTAAAACATGGGAGTGTCACAATCTCCAAGACAGGTTTTTAAATTCAGATTCGGGTAACTAATGACTGTTGCAACATCAAATAAACTAAGTCTCGATTGGGCGATCATTGTATATATGGCTACAATTCACCTAATAGCCTTACTGGCTGTGTTTCCTAGTAATTTTAGCTGGGGTGCAATAGGAGTAGCTTTTGTGCTGTATTGGATTACAGGTGGATTAGGGATAACTTTGGGCTACCATCGTTTAGTATCCCACCGTAGTTTTGAAGTCCCTAAATTTTTAGAATATTTTTTCGTTCTCTGTGGTACTCTTGCTTGTCAAGGTGGGCCTATTGATTGGATTGGTTTACATCGTATTCATCATAAATATTCAGATACTCAACCTGATCCTCATGATTCTAATAAAGGGTTTTGGTGGAGTCATATGGGTTGGATGCTTTATAATGTACCTGCTCAAACTGATGTACCTCGTTACACTAAAGATATTTGTGACGATCCTGTTTATCAATTTTTCCAAAAATTCTTTATCCCTATTCAAGTTGTCCTAGGATTACTTCTTTATTGGTGGGGGGGTTGGCCCTTTGTAATTTGGGGGATTTTTGTCAGATTGGTTGTGGTATTCCATTTTACTTGGTTTGTTAATAGTGCTACCCATAAGTTTGGTTATCAGAGTCATGAGTCAAACGATCAATCAAAAAATTGTTGGTGGGTTGCTTTATTGACCTTTGGTGAAGGTTGGCACAACAATCATCATGCTTATCAATATTCTGCTCGTCATGGCTTACAATGGTGGGAAATTGATATAACTTGGATGACTATTAAGTTGTTACAATTATTTGGCTTGGCTAATAATATTAAACTAGCACCCAAAAACTGAATTAATAGTTATTGGTTATTGGTTATTGTTTGTTAGTTATTTGCTATTTATCCAGTTGAAATAACAGTTAATAAACAAAAATAAAATTTCTGCTAATAACTAATAACTTTCAATTCAATTATTTAAGTTAACTAGCTAGCATTTACTGATTATTAAAAATAATAAAGTTATGGAGCAGGCATTACACCTGCAAAAAAAGATAATTTCTTTGAGAATTCCAATCAAATTACGTTACTGACTTGGGCAACTTACGAAAGTTTTTAGAATATATTTCTATCTCAAGATTATTATCTTCTCGACTAACTAAAGAGCGTCTCACTTGACCTAAATATAAAGGCTCAGTTATCCCATCTTGGGAATGTAATAAAGTCCTTACCCTAACAGTTAATAAATCGTCTGCTACACCGCCTCTACCAGTAGAAAATAGATCGTTAACTGCCTGTTTTAAAGTTGCTTCTACTTGATTTTCAGTAACTTGAGGAGCGATATTCACCACAGCTTGATTAGCTCCGTTATCATAAACTAAACCATAACGTACTGCTCCGGGGATAGTAGTTTTAGCAAATAAACCCAAGCTTAAACCAAATAAGCCAATAGTTAATACACCTAAAAAACTAGTTATCCCCACTAAACGAAAACGTATTCCCCACTGTAAAATAAAAGCAAGAATAGTTAAGACTAAGCCGACAACAGTTAAGATAGCTGACCATTTTGTATAACTTAAAAAACCAGATTCAATCATTATTATTCTAAATTTATTTACAATTTATTAGTTTACAAGTATTTTTCCATTTTATATCTTTCAAAAGATACTTCTCCATATTTAACAGTTTCCATGGCTATAATTGAAAAACCGCATTTTTTGAATAGTGGTTGAGAAAAAAAACTGGCTTCTGTATAAAATCTTTTTATATTTTGTTCTATACCTTTTTGTAGCACATAAAGAAGAATTTTTTGACCATAACCTTGACGATAAAAAAGAGGATTTACATATAAAGAAGCAATATGACCATTATTTTCTAATCCACAAAAAGCAATGATTTGATTTTGCTCTTGGATGAGATATGTTTTTGGTACAAAAATAAAGTCTTTAAACTTAGATTCATTATCTGGAGAAGCTGACCAAGCGGCTACTTGCTCCTGAGAATAAAGTAAAGGAGCAATTTTTCTTACTGATTGACGATATATATCCACTAATATAAGATAATCTTCTTCAGTAGCCAATCTAAACATAATTATTGTTAATTTGGATTGCTTATTTAAGAAGGGTAATTATTGATGATAATATATTCTATCAAATTACCCAATCTTAGAGTTGTTTAACTTCTTTGAACTTCTGCAAAAATTTCTGCTAAAATCTCTTGAGCGCCTTGTTGTTTGAGCAGATTAGCTAAATCAATTCCTAATTTTTCTGCGTCTTTTCTATCTCCACTAACTTCATCTTTAATTAATCTCTGACCATCTAAACTAGCAACCATTCCAGTTAAGCTTAAGGTATCCCCTTCTATACTGGTATTAACTCCAATAGGTACTTGACAACCACCTTCTAATTCTCGTAAAAACGATCTTTCGGCATAACAACGATCTCTACTTTCAGAATGTTCTAAAACTTTTAATAAGGTTAATATATTCTCGTCACCTTCTCTACATTCAATACCTAATGCACCTTGTCCCACTGCGTGTAAACTAATCTCAGGAGGAATAACCTGATGAATGCGATCGCCAAAATCTAGTCTTTGTAACCCTGCTACTGCTAAAATAATGGCATCATATTCTCCTGCATCTAATTTAGCTAATCTAGTATTAACATTACCCCGTACATCTTTAAATTCTAAATGGGGAAAATGATGGCGTAATTGAGCTAATCTTCTTAAAGAAGAAGTACCAATTACTGAACCTTCTGCTAAAGTGTCTAGTTGCTTATCTTTATGCTTTTCGTTAACTACTAAAGCATCAGCAGGATTTTCCCTTTTTGTGACGCAGCCTAGCATTAAACCTTCAGGCAAATTAGTCGGTAAATCTTTTAAGGAATGGACGGCTAAATCAGTTTCCTTACTAAGCATTCCTACTTCTAATTCTTTGGTAAATAAACCTTTATCACCAATTTTAGCCAAAGGTACATCTAAAATCTTATCGCCTTGGGTACTCATTTTTTCTACCTCAAATTCAATCTCAGGAAAATGCTTTTTTAACTCCCCTTGTACCCAATAAGTTTGAACTAAGGCTAATTGGCTTTTACGAGTACCAATGCGTACTGTGCGTTGAGATGTACTTGCAGATGTCATATATTCTCTCTATATAATTATATTAAAGGACTCGATCTAGAGTACCGTAGTGTTACACCCCAAGTTCATTTTTTTTTTGTTCTTTTTCTGAAACTTTACATATATTTACAATTCAAGATGGTAACTATGGAAAGATAGAAGAAAGAAGAAAGGTAATTTTGACAAAATTTTAAATGTATGCAAGATAAATCTATTGATAATACTAATGTAACTAAACCCATAATCATTAGATTAGAAGAAATTACTAAAATCTATGGTCAAGGGGCAACTACTGTTAACGCACTTGCAAATGTTAATTTAATTATACAACAAGGTGAATATTGTTCTATTATGGGGGCTTCTGGTTCGGGTAAATCTACTTTGATGAATATTATAGGCTGTTTAGATCGTCCTACTTCTGGCAGATATTACCTTGATAATCTTGATGTTTATTCTTTGAATGATAATCAATTAGCGGAAATTCGTAATTTAAAAATTGGTTTTGTTTTTCAACAATTTCATCTTTTACCCCAAATGACTGCTCTAGAAAATGTGATGTTACCGATGGTTTATGCAGGGATTAACCTCACAGAAAGAAAAGAAAGGGCTACTGTTGCCTTAGAAAAAGTAGGTCTGGCTAATCGTCTTATTAGTAAGCCTAATCAGTTATCTGGAGGACAACAGCAAAGAGTCGCCATCGCCCGTGCCATTGTCAATAATCCTGTTATTTTATTGGCAGATGAACCAACAGGTGCTTTAGATTCTCATACTACTCAAGAAGTTTTAGAGATTTTTACCGAATTAAATATCAATGGCATGACAGTAATAATGGTCACCCATGAAACTGATGTTGCTAAAGTTTCTCGGCGTATTGTTTGGTTTAAAGATGGTGAAATAGTCCACTCAAATCTTACTCCAGAGGAATTATCAGTTACTTATTAAGACATCGAGCCGAGATTTTTTTTTTCTGGAAATCAATTTCTATAAAACAGACAAATCCTAATCGTTCAGACAATTATCTTTTAATTTACTCAATAAAGTAACAATTTCATCAATTGTTTGACGCTGATTTTTTCCACTTTGAATTGAATTATTAACAATAATACTAAACACTAAAGATTCCGAATCTTGTCTTTGTAAATAACCAGATAATGCAGAAACTCCAGTTATAGTTCCCGTTTTTCCTTGTATTTTTTCCACAAGATTAGTATCTTGAAAACGATTTTCTAAAGTTCCACTAACTCCTGTAACTGCTAAAGATTTTTGATAAATTTCTCCATTATCAGTTTTTATCATTAATCTTAAAGTTTCTGTTAATGCTTCTGGAGTGACTAAATTTTGACGGGATAAACCAGAACCATCAGCTAACATATAACTATCAGGATTAACACCTAAATCAGTTAAAATGTCTTTAACAATATCATTATTTTTCGACTCTAGTTGCATAATTTTCAAGAGAGCTTCAGCAAATAAATTATTACTATTCTGATTAATTTCTGTAATTAAATTACTTAATTTGTCAGAATTAATAACCATAAAATTATTAGCTATTTCAAAAGTATCATCTTGACTATTAATTAATTTTGCTTTTTTGATTTTAATACCTTCAGATAATAGCAATCTTTGTAAAAATTCCAAAAAATAACTAGCAGGATCGAGAATTGCTAAACCCCATATATCTGGTTCATTATCCAATGCTAACTCTCCCCTAATTGCTAAAGTTGGCTTACCTAAAAGTTCATGAATACTAATATTATAAGGAGTTTCTTTTTCTACTGTTATTGCTTGATTATCAATTTGCCACTGACGGGCGGCAATTTCATCTGACCATTTTAACTGGACATATTTACCTATTTTGTTGGGTAAAATAGTTAAAGTAACTGCATTTTCATTAAGCATTAAACTATTAACACTAGGGGCATAATAAGTAACTAAATCAGACCATTCCCAACTAGGATTAATAGCAAATTCAGGAAAATAAGTATCATCAACTCTTAATTCATCAATACTAATAATACCTTGTTTTTTTAGCTGATTAACTAATTCTTGTAAATCCTCAGTTTTTAAGCTAGGATCGCCTCTACCTACCACAGTCAGGGAAGTTAAATTAGGAGGTTTTCCCTTAATATAAATAGGAGTAGCAATAGAATAATCAGCACCTAATTTTAATAAACTAGCAGCAGTAATCAGTAATTTTACATTAGAAGCAGGAATAAAAAATTTATCTCTATTTAAAGAATAAATAACCTCTCCAGACTGCAAACTTTTAACAAAAATTCCCCACGTAGCTCGACTCCATTCCTGACGATTTATAATATGATCAATATTCTCATCAAGATTATTTTTACAAATAGAATTTATATTAATCTGCGGTTCAATTTGTTGAGCTTGAACATTAATGGAAGCTGAAAGAAATAATAAAGTTAAAAAAAATCGAGTAAACTTAATGAACATTCATTTAAACAATAAAAATATAAATTAATAATCAATAATACTTAAAGTTATAATATCACTAAGAGGACTTGGACAAACATCATAGATTTATCGTTAAAATTTTTGAAAACACAAGGAGATAACCCAATTATGTACGATTATGATTTATTTGTAATTGGTGGTGGTTCTGGAGGCATAGCTACCGCTAGACGTGCTGCTCAATATGGTGCTAAGGTAGGATTGGCCGAGAATGATCGCTTAGGTGGTACTTGTGTTAATAGAGGTTGTATTCCTAAAAAATTAATGGTATATGCTTCCCATTTTCCTGACTTATTTGAGGAAGCAGAAGGTTATGGCTGGAGTAAGGCAACAAGTACCTTAGATTGGTCAAGAATGCTTACTGCTGTTAATAATGAAGTAGAAAGATTAAATGGAATTTATCAACGAATGTTAGATAATTCCAAGGTAGCAATCTATAGAGAATATGCTAAATTTATTGATGCTCATACCATAGAAGTTGGAGATAAAAAAATAACAGCAGATAAAATATTAATTGCTGTGGGTGGTTATCCCATTAAACCTGATATTCCTGGTATGGAATATACTATTACTTCAGATGATATGTTTCATCTTCCCGAACAACCGAAACATATAGTTATTTTTGGTGGTGGTTATATCGGTGTAGAATTTGCTTGTATCATGCATGGTTTGGGTTCAAAGGTAACACAAATTATTAGAAAAGATTTAATTCTTAATGGTTTTGATGAAGATTTACGTCAAGAAATTCAAGAAGGAATGAAAAATCATGGTATTAATATTATCAGTGGTCATCAAATTACAGGGATTGAAAAAACAGAAACTGGTTTAAAAGTTAGCTTGGAAGGTGAAGATTCTGATGTAATTTTAGCCGATGCTGTGAGTTTATCTGCGACGGGAAGAATACCTAATATTAAAAATTTAGGTTTAGAAAATGCAGGAGTAGAGTTAGAAAACGGAGCAGTTAAAACCGATCAATATAGTCAAACTTCCCAAGAAAATATTTACGCAGTGGGAGACTGTACTAATACTATTTATTTAACTCCTGTTGCTATTAATGAAGGTAGAGCTTTTGCTGATACTCATTTTGGCGGGCAATCTCGGATTATGAGTTATGAAAACGTTCCCACCGCAATTTTTAGTACCCCAGAAGCAGCAACTGTGGGCTTAACGGAAGCAGAAGCAAGGGAAAAATATGGGGATAAAATAAAAATTTATCGTAGTAAATTTAGACCAATGTATTATACATTGACTGGAAAAGATGAAAAAACTTTAATGAAGTTGATAGTCGATGAAAGCACTGATAAAGTATTAGGGGCTCATATGGTTGGTAATTATGCCGCAGAAATAATTCAAGGAGTAGCTATTGCTTTGAAAATGGGGGCTAAAAAAGCTGATTTTGATGCAACTGTGGGTATTCATCCGAGTACAGCAGAAGAATTTGTGACGATGCGTTAATGTTACTGAGTGGGCAATGCCCACCCTACAAAACTTTTACTCTTAAAATCTAGTTATTTGCTGATGCAACAAATCCATAAAAATTGTTACTTCTTGAGATTCCACATTTGTCTCTTTATTCGCCATTCTCCTGATTTTTCTTGATTAAGAAGCCAAGTTTTGGTAGCTTTGAATGAATTTTTTTTGCCCTCAGCGTAGTCAACAGTTGTTATATCTACTTCGGCAATTCCGTATATCCATTGATCGTTAATTAACAAAGCATCAATAGGTCGAGATTTTATACTCCATTTTGCAACATCATAATCCTTTTGTTCGCTTTGGGCAATTTGGTCTGGGCCATATTCAGGCTCGGAGCCTGGTGGAATCCGAATTGCATCTGAGGCAAATAGCTTTCCATAAGCGATAGAATCACTTGCATTAACTGCTGTCTGATAGTTATCACACATTGCACTAACAATTTTATTTGCATTAATCATAAGTTTTACTTCCTTTTTTCAAACCAGTTATCGGTTTTACCTTCAAAGAAAAATTTTTACTTATTCTCTAATACCTATAAATGAAGATATAACCGAATTTTGACAGAGGTAGTTTATGTCTTGATACTAATTATTTTATCAAAATTAATAAGTAAACATGAAAAAAAGTCTTGATCGTAAGGACTAAGTTCGATTCCTCTAGATGTTTTTGTAACATAAAGTATATCGCCGTTACTAATATGTAACTTTTCTAAAAGTTCTTTGGGCAATATTATTCCTGTTGAATTTCCTAAAGTAGTTACTTTAACTTTCATAGATGTTAACTAAACTTAATTTTGTTATTTTATTAAACAATAACAAAAAAAACAGGCCTAAATGCCTGTTCTACAAAGAGATAGATTTTAACTAATCTAAGCAATTAATCAAAAATATTATTCCCATTCAATAGTGCCGGGGGGTTTAGAAGTAATATCATAAACTACCCGATTTACCCCTTTGACTTCATTAACAATGCGATTAGAAATTATTTCTAGCAATTCATAGGGAACTTTTGCCCAATCGGCTGTCATACCATCTTCACTGGTAATAAACCTCAATACCACCGGGTGAGCATAAGTGCGTTTATCTCCCATAACTCCGACACTACGGATAGGTAATAAAACGGCAAAAGCTTGCCAATAGTCGTGATAAACTCCTTGTTTACTAATTTCATCTCTGACAATGAAATCAGCATCTCTAAGGATATTTAGTCTTTCTGAGGTAACTTCTCCAATGATTCTAATGGCTAAACCGGGGCCAGGAAAAGGATGACGACGGACGATTTCTTCTGGAAGTCCGATACTACGGCCAACATTTCTCACCTCATCTTTAAAAAGCTTACGCAAAGGTTCAACTAATTTAAAGCGTAGATTCTTGGGTAATCCACCCACATTATGATGGCTCTTAATTTTAACTGCAATCCTTTCCCCAGTTTTGGGATCGACGTTAGTATCCGCAGACTCAATGACATCAGGGTAGAGTGTACCTTGAGCTAGGTAATCAAAAGGGCCTAAACGGTTGGATTCTTCTTCAAAAACTTGAATAAATTCATGGCCAATACGACGACGTTTTTCTTCGGGATCTAATATTCCTTTAACTTGTTCTAAAAAACGTTCGCGAGCATTAATATATTGAACTGGTATATGAAATTTTTGATCGAATATATCCACTAATCTTTCTGGCTCACCTTTGCGCATGAAACCTTGATCGATGAACATACAAGTAAGTTTATCTCCGATCGCTCTGTGAAGTAAAAAAGCTAGGGTAGAGGAGTCAACTCCACCAGATAGGGCAAGTAATACTCGTTTTTCACCTACTTTAGCTCTAATTTCCCTAATGGACTCTTCTACAAAGGCTTCCATTGTCCAAGTTGGTTCGCATTCGCAGATGTGATAGACAAAGTTACGAATTAAGGCAATACCACCTTGAGAATGAACGACTTCGGGATGAAATTGAACTCCAAAGATCTGT
The DNA here is from genome assembly GCA_964413275.1 of uncultured bacterium. Classification (GTDB taxonomy): domain Bacteria; phylum Cyanobacteriota; class Cyanobacteriia; order Cyanobacteriales; family JAABRE01; genus JAABRE01. Next base: position 35,922 of record CAYPSO010000004.1, read on the forward strand.
TTTTTGTGATCGGCGATGGCCGCACAAGGTGTATTATCTGTATGGGCTAGAACCACAAAACCTTCTGGTAATCGAGTACATGAGTCACCGTGACTCATCCACATGGTTGAACCATCTTCTACATTGGTTAACAAATCAGTGGGATCGTCTATATTCAAAGAAGCTTTACCATATTCTCCACGTTTAGACCTTTCTACTCCTCCTCCTAACTGTTGAACCATTAACTGCATACCATAACAAACACCCAAAATCGGAATCCCTAGATGAAAAATCTCTGGATCGCATTGAGGTGCGCCTGGATCGTAAACTGAATTAGGACCACCTGAGAGTATAATCCCTTGGGGAGCTAATGTTCGTAATTGTTCTGCTGTAGTGCGATAGGATAACACTTCAGAATATACTTGGGTTTCTCTAATTCTTCTAGCAATTAATTCAGAATATTGAGAGCCAAAATCAAGGATAACTAACATTTGACGGTCGGCATAAGCCCCCGAATCGAATTCGGGAGACACGCCCTCACGATTAATTTCATTTGTTAAGGTTTGATTTGGTTCTAATTCCTGAGGGGATAGGGGTTGAGTTGGTGTGTGTACCATGATTTAAAACTAATCTAGAGTAAGAAGGGAACAGACTATAATAATTAATTAAAATAGCCATTTTATTAAGATTTATTACAAAGTAAAAATTATAAATTCTTACTATCATATCACAAAAAAGATAATAACTTCTGCCCATAGACACTGGTAATAATAATATTTCGTTGGCGATCGAATAAAACAGAGCCTACAGTTATGTGAAGTTGACTGTGATTAAAAATGTATTCTTGAGAACGTCGATCTATGGTAGATGCGATCGCACCGTAAACTAAATTAACCCAATTATTATCTAAACTGCGTAATAACTGTAAAGCATCTTCAGTGGTGGAGCTAGTAAATATTTTTGGTAAAATATCTGCCGGTAAGCCTAAATTACCACAAATAGCCGTTAAAATTTCTAATCTACCATCGGCTAAATGATGATGAGTATGAAATATTCCACCAGCTAATTTAATTAATTTACCATGATAACCAAATAATAAAATGGATTTAACTCCTTGGGTAGCCGCACTGACTAACATTGGGCCTAACCAATTAGCTGTTTTAATTAGTTGTTCGGGATTAATACCCATTTTTTGAGCTAAATCTAATCCATTTTCTCCAATACAAAACACTAAAGTATCAAATTTTTTGGCTTTTTCTGTTAATTCCTGTTGATATAAATCTAATTGTTGAGGTGAAGATAAGGGCTGAGAAATTCCTCCTGTACCAAGTAAGGATAATCCCTCAATAATACCAAAAGCACTATTTGATGTGCGAGTAGCTAATTCTCGACCTTCAGGTAAAATAACAGTTACAATAATTTGCTGATTGGATAATAATAATTTGCTTAAATTATGGGTAATAATATTACGAGCATAATTATATATAGCAGGCTGATTAGTGTTAATATTAATACCAATTCCTTCGCCTCCTTTGATAATAATTGGTTGAAAATTATTATCATCTATGGTAATTAATTCCACCATTGACCAAATAGGAGTATTACGAGTTAAATCAAGATTATCACCCGGATCTGAACGAGTAATTCCTATGGCAATATTGTCAGTAATTTTGGCAATTTGTTCGATGTTAATTGAGACAGTTTCAGGAGGATTAATTAAGTCTAATTCTACTGATAAAATAGAATTTTTACTTTTTAATTTAAGTAAAGCAGCCACGGCAGAAGCACAGGCAAAAACTGGTAAAGTGTATCCTTGGCGTAACATAGATTATTTTATAATATTTTAAAATTAAATTAATATTATCCCCTATACAATAACATTTTTTATGAACCGCAGAGAGCGCAGAGGAAGCAGAGGAAACAAGAGAGAGAAATGTTCACGAATCGTTTATAATTGCTATATATTAAATTATTAAACAATACAATACAATAATCAATAATTATGAAAGCGTTAGTTACAGGAGCAAATGGGTTTACCGGTTCTCATTTAGTTAAAGCTTTATTAACTAAAGTTTACTCTGTTAGGGCGTTAGTTCGTAAATCTAGTGATTTATCCCGTTTAGAAAATTTAGATATAGAAATAGTTTATGGAGATATTACTGATAAAAGTAGTTTAGAAGAAGCAATAAAAGATATAGATATGGTATTTCATATTGCTGCCTATGTTGAGTTAGGCTTAGTAGATGAGGATAAAATGAGAAAAATTAATGTTGAAGGTACTAGAAATGTTTTAGAAGTTGCCTTTAATAATAATGTTCAAAAAATGATTTATTGCAGCACAATTGGAATTTTTGGTGACTCTCAAGGAAAAGTAATTGATGAAACATTTAAGCGTACTCAAACAGATTTTTCTTCCGCTTATGATATTACTAAATACGAAGCACAACAGTTAGTAAATGAATATGCAAACAAAGGATTACCAGTAATAAGTGTAATGCCATCTGGAATTTTTGGAGCAGACGATCCCCATTTTGGGCCGGTAATTAAATTATTTTTAAATAATAAATTCAAATTTTGGGTTGGAGGAGAAAGAGTTACAGGAATTGTTCATGTAGATGATGCAGTAGAAGCCATGATTTTAGCAGCAGAAAAAGGAAAAGTAGGGGAATATTATATATTATCTGCTGGAGATTTAACCACCAGAGAAATGTTTGCAATTTTAGGGAAAAAAACAGGTGTTTCTGTACCGAATGAAGTGCCAAAATTTATCGCTCAAATTCTTGGTAATATCCTTGATATAATCGGACGAATTACTTCATGGAATCCGCCTTTAGGCAAAGAAAGATTGCATTATGTTTACGAAAGATGTGTAAGGGTAACAGGAGAAAAAGCTCGCCGAGAATTAGGTTGGCAACCTCGCTCTGTGGAGCAAACTTTAATTGATATTCTTAATGATTTGAAATGACAAATTATTTGTTATTCGTTAGCATTTAGCGATTAGCGATTAGCTGTTAGCAATCATTAAACATTAAACAATGTTTAATGAAATGACCTCTTACTTCTTACCTCTTACTTCTTACCTCTTACTTCTTACTTCTTACTTCTTACCTCCTATCTTCTAATTACCCTTGAACAACTTGTGTTAAAGTAGTTAAAGTATCCAAACCAATTAAACCTCGACGATAACCTTTTTGGTTAGATACTCCTAAAAATACTGATTCTCCCCCTTTAGGATTGCGATAAAAACGAGGAGAAGAATTAATATAAACTAATGCACTATCAACTCCCATGGCAAATTGACGACTTTCATTGTAGGATTCTGTTATTAAACAGTCAGCATGACCACTACTATAATGATTAATCCAAGCAATAGCTTTATCTATCGCTTCAACTTTTTTAAAAGCTACTATTTTTGCTAAATAAGGTTTTCCCCATTCTCCTTTTTGCATAGGAGTAAGTTGCTCTGGAAATTCTGCAACTAAATTATCATCTCCTCTCAGAATAAAACCTTTTTCTTCTAAATTATTAAATAATCTAATTAAAGAAGATGGTTTATGATTACTATTAATTAATACTTTTTCAATGGCATTTACTGGATCTGGTTCACTAGCATGACTATCAATAATTATCGTTCTTACTAAGTCTAAATCGCCGCTACTACTCCAATAAAGATAACAGTTACTCATGGCAGATTTTAAAACAGGAATTGTTGATAATTCTGTTACTTGTTCAATTAAACTAGGTCTGCCATAAGGAATTACTAAATTAATATATTTATCTTTACTTAATAAATCTTGAATTGAAGAACCTTGCTCTGTAGAAAGAAATTGTACACAATTTTTAGGTAATTCTGCTTGTTCTAAAGCATTTTGTAATATATCAGCAATAACAGCATTAGAATGACTTGCCTCACTACTTCCTCGTAAAATTAAACTGTTACCACTTTTTAAACATAAACCAGCAGCTATAATTCCTAATTCTGGAAAAGCTTCATAAATTAAAGCAATAACTCCGAGGGGTTTTCTTTGACAATAGGTTTGTCCTAATTGTAATTGATAGGAAGCATTAATAACTTTTTCTAATGGATCGGATAAATTACTTAATTGATTTAAAATATTAATGGTATCATTAAGTCTTTCTGGAGTTAATTTTAACCAATCAATAATCAATTCTGGCACAGCCATCTCTCGGCTAATTTCTAGGTCAAGGGTATTTGCTTCTAAAACTTCATCAGCCGAGTTTTTCAATCCTTTAGCTATTTCTTTAATGCCTCTACTTCTGTCTATTCCTTTAGTTTTTTCTAACTCTAGAAAACTTTGATAAACCCGCTTAAGAGAAGTAAATATGGGATTAGGAGAAATATTATTTTTCATAATTTTAATTTTAACGACGATGGGATAACCAAACTATTATTGCAGGTATGATAGCACTAATAACAGCGACCATCGCCCAAATAAGGATACCCAATCCCATAGAAGAATTTAAAGCCAAAGGTAGCCAAATTATTAATAATAAAGTAATAATTCCAGAAGCTATAGGCAGATAGGTATTACCTATATTTTTATTAGCAATTTGCCAACGTTTTCCTGTCCATTTCCACGCTTTTTTATAGGGATAAACAGATGATAATTGTTCGATAAATTCTTGATTTTTATCAATTATAAAGATGTGCTGGCATTTTTCACAACCCAAAGCTTCTGTTAAGGTTATCGGTTGTAAAAGTCCTTTACAACAAGGACAAGGATATTCTTTGTTTAGATCTATTTTATATTTGTTTTGATACCGCACCTGTCCAATTTGTTTAATTAAAAATTTAATAAAGAAACTAATTTTATAATAGCTTTTAGCAGTTAGCTTTTTATTACCTTTATAATTCATAAATCATTCCCTATTCAGGAATGATTTCAGTAACGACTCTTTCTCCTTTACTACTGGTAACTACCATGCTTTTTTCGGTGAGTTTCCCGACAGCTTTACTTCCAGTAGCTACAAATTGGGGGTTAGTTTGTTGATAAATTACATTTCCTTCTGCGGTAAACATTTCTTGCTTCATATTCCAGGTCAAGTAATTAGAATATAGTTTGGCTTCTTGATTTGTATTTTCCCCTGTAACCCCACTATTTAAGTAGGCTATTTGCTCCTCTAAATCGACTTTTCCCTTATTCCCTGTCACTGTTATTTGTTGTTCTTTATCAATGATCTGAATAGGGGTTTCTGTGGTAACTATGCGAGAATTGAGATGCCAACTTGCTGATTTAGTAGCCATTTGTAAAGATGGTTCTAATGAGTTTAACTCAACATTATTTTCTAAACGAGCAATTTCGGTTTTTAAGTTTATTTCACCTTTTTGGGCTTGTAAACGGTCAGTAACCGTTGTATTCTGATACCTTTCAATATCTAAGGGCACATCTACTAAAATTAATTCTTGTTTTATATTCCAGATTAAATGCTCGGTTTTGAATTGTATTGGTGGTTTGTTACTTTTACCTAAAATCTGTCCACTTATATCTAATTTTTCTTCTTTGGTTAAATATTTCCCTTCTTTAGCAGATACTTTTAACTTAGGATGAGTTGCCATAATCTGATTATGCACCATTAAGAGATTCTCTTGAGGTCGCCATTGGGCTTGTTGACACTTAATTTCTATGGCATTACGTTGATCTATGGCAATTATTTCATCTTCTAACCAAACAATTTCACCATTTTGTTCGATTTTTCCCTTGGCTGCACTAACTTTTAAGACAATTTCCCCATCTTGATATAAATTACCAGAAAGATTTTCTAATTGAGCAATTTTTTTATCTTGACTATAGGATGCTTGTTCGGCTTTTATTTTCCATAAAGTTTGACCTTCAGGATTAGCTTGTTCTAGGGTAATATTTTTAAATATTAAGCGGCTTTCCTCATTTTCAGTATTATTGTTATTAGAATTTTCTGGAGGTGGAGGAGAGACAACTTTTGACTTTCCACAACCAGAAATAATAACTAATAACAAAAAAAATAAAGCAATTTTTAATCTCAATTTTTTAATTACCTAGTCAAGCAAATTTAAACTATTTTGGTGATTATTGATCTAAAATACCAAACCCAGAAAAGGTTCGATAAGGACTACTATGTTTAGGATCTTTTTGAATATCCTCTTTAATTTGTTCGAGGTCGATATAACGATCGGCCACATTAATTAAACTATCGCTGGTCATCGATCGCAAACTAACTACTTCTACTCTAGCACCACGATAACTAACTGCATCTACTGCATAGGCTAAATCCCCATCTCCACTAACTAATACTGCGCTATCATAAGCACCCACCAGAGCCATCAAATCTACGGCAATCTCCACATCAAGGTTCGCCTTTTTTGAGCCATCGGGTAATTGTACTAAATCTTTAGCAATCACTCGATAACCATTACGACGCATCCACAACAAAAATCCTTGCTGTTTTTCGTTGGTTCGATCTACTCCTGTATAAAAAAAGGAGCGCAACAATCTTGAACCACCAGTCAAGCGAGAAAGCAATTTTGTATAATCAATTTCTATGCCCAACTGTAGGGCAGCGTAAAATAGATTAGAGCCATCTATAAAAATAGCAACTCTACCCCTATTCTCCAACACCTGTTCCGGCGTGAAGACTGGGTCACTATCAAAATTATCTAACATTTTTTATGCCTCAGTTTTTATTTTAAAAAAGTTTTTTATTTTAGTTACCTTCATCTATAACTCATTTTGCTAATATATAGCTTTAATTTCTGATAATTTTAACAATTTCTTCAATTATCTTGTACTTAAATTTCAATACGAGCAAAAATTGGATGAGTTTTATTTAGGTTTTGATTAGCAGGAAGTTTTCCCCATTGAGAATGCAAGTCGAATAAACGGGCTTGATTAATTTGATTTTTATTATTAAAGTCTAAATTAAATCCAAGTTGTTGATAAATATCACGGCTTAAATCAGGAATGATAGGTGATAATAAATAAGCCGATAATCTAACTGATTCGAGAACTGCATATAAAGTCTCCTCAACTTCTGATTGTTTCCCTTGTTTAAATAAAGTCCAAGGGGCCGTTTCATCAATAAATTTATTACTAGCTCGAATCAAATTAAAAACTGCTTCACAAGCTTGTGAAAATTGTAAGTTATCGTAAAAACAATTAACCTTACTACCCAATTCTAACCCAAGTTTTTTTAAAATATTATCATCTGTAACATTAATACAAGTTAATTGAGGTAAGGTAGATTGACAATATTTCTTCAACATTCCTAAAGTACGATTAAGTAAATTACCTAAATCGTTTGCCAAATCAGCGTTTAGGACTTCGATAAAGCGTTGTTCGTTAAAGTCTCCATCCTTGCCAAATTCTATTTCTTTAATGAAATAATATCTCACTGCATCTGCACTATAACGCTCAATTAAATCGAAAGGATCTAAAGTATTTCCTAAACTTTTTCCCATTTTTTGACCATCTTTAGTTAAAAAGCCGTGACCAAATACTTTATTAGGTAAAGGTAATTGTGCAGACATTAACATTGCCGGCCAATAAACTGCATGAAAACGCAGAATATCTTTACCAATTAAATGCAAATTAATCGGCCACCATTTAGCTAAAGCATTATCTAAATTTACCTCATCTTCTGGGTTTAATAATGCTGTTACATAACCAAGTAAAGCATCAAACCAAACATAAATTGTATGGGAGGGATCGACGGGTAAAGGGAAACCCCAAGGTACATTTACACGAGATATGGAGAAGTCTTGTAATCCCTGTTTAACAAAATTTAATACTTCATTTCTTCGAGTTTCTGGCTGAATAAATTCAGGATTTTTTTGGTAAAATTCTTCTAATTGTTGCTGATATTTTGATAGTTGAAAGAAATAATTTTGCTCATCTCTCCACTCAGCTTCTTTGTTAAGATGAATTGCACAATGATGACCGTTAACTAATTCTCTTTTTTCTTTAAATTCTTCACAGGCTACACAATACCAACCTTGTTGTCGATCTAAATATATATCTCCTCGATCCCAAACTCGTTGGAAAAATTGTTTTACTATTTCTGCATGATTAGGTGAGGTTGTACGACTAAAGCGATCGTATTGAATATTGAGTTTATGCCACAATTGTTGAAAACTGGTTACAATTGCGTCGCAATGTAGTTGGGGATCGATTCCTTTGGCTTCGGCGGTGCGTTGGATTTTTAGCCCATGTTCATCTGTACCCGTAATAAATAAAACATCTTTGCCTTGTAGTCTTTGCCAACGAGCGATCGCATCAGCAACAATGGTAGTATAAGCACTACCTATATGAGGAATATCATTTACATAATATAAAGGTGTGGTTAAGGCAAATTTTTTTAAATTAGTTTCTTGATTACTCATTATGTATATAATTGTTTAGTTTTCTAAATAATCCATTGTAGTGGCAAATACCGCTCAAATTGTCATCTTTTCAGACAACCGTATTCAATGATACGAACTTTTTCTGGTGGGTAAAATACCTACTATAATTTGAATTAGTGTATATTTACCTAATTCGTAAATGCAAGTTGTTCAAAAGGTTTCTGATGTTAGTTTTTTGACTCCTAAGCCCATTAAATCTAATTATCCTCTATTTATCTATTTACCCGGTATGGATGCCACAGGGAAGCTATTACATACTCAAGTAGATGATTTAACTAGACATTTTGATATTAGGTGTTTATCAATTGCCCCAAATAATTTAAGTGATTGGGATAATTTAGCTTCCCAGGTTATAGATTTAATTATAGAAGAATTAAGAAATCGCAAGTATCAGTCGGTGTATCTCTGTGGCGAATCCTTTGGTGGTTGTTTGGCTTTAAAAATAGCTACCATTGTTCCTTGGTTATTTCAGAAGATTATTTTAGTTAATCCCGCCTCTTCATTTAAGCAACAACCTTTACTTAGTTTTGGCATTCCTTTAACTCAATGGTTGCCTGATTTTTTATATCAAGGTTCAACATCAGTCTTATTACCCTTTTTAGCATCCACAGGTAGAATTAAAGAATGCGATCGCCAAAAGTTATTAAATGCCATGAATTCTTTACCTTTAAATACTGTTAGTTGGCGTTTATCTTTACTCAGAGATTTTATGATTAAACCCCAAGATTTATCGAAATTAATTCAACCAGTCTTAATTATGGCTAGTGGTGCAGATTTGTTATTACCATCTATTAATGAAGCTAAACGATTACTTAATTATTTTCCCAATGGAATATTAAAAATATTACCCCATAGCGGTCATGCTTGTTTATTAGAAAAAGAAGTTAATCTTCATCAAATCTTAAAGGATTGGTAATTTTTGAGAATGATAAAAAAACATTGGCAAGCTTTGATAAAATTTGTTTGCATAATTTTTCTGATAATCGTAACTAATTCATTAATTAATGCTCAGGAAAATTTAACACCTCAAAACAAACTTAATCAAGCTCCAGTGGTTTTTAATAACGAAACTCTTTTTGTCATTCAAGAAAAATTTGGCCCTGCTTCCCTACAACAACGAGCCCAAGAAATAAGTACCAGAATTGAAGGAATAGCTAAAGATTTCTCCATTCCTTTAGATTCCCTGCAAATAGCAGAAGTAGAAGGAGTCGTAATTGTTTCCTCAAAAGATACAGCCCTTGTGGGTATTACAGAAGCTGATGCCAAAGCCGCAGGTATGTCTCAACAGAAATTAGCTGAAAATTATCTCCAAAAAATAAAAATTTCTATCATTAAATATAGAAAAGAACATAGTTTAATTAAATTAATCCAAAACTGGTTTTCTAACCCAATTACGATCAAGCTAATAACAATTTGTATTGGCATTTTAGTTATTAATTTTATTTTCCGATCCCTGAGTCATTCACTACCCGGCTATATTCAAGATACAGAGGCAAGCTATCGCCTTCGCAAGGTTATCACTCTTATTGGTTATTTTGTAGTTGTCCTTTTCATCACTATTGTTTTTAGCGATCGCTTAGGTCAATTAACTGTAGTTTTTGGAGTAATTGGTGCAGGTATTGCTTTTGCACTTCAGGAAGTCATTGCTAGTGTTGCGGGTTGGATTGCCATATCTCTGGGGCAGTTTTATCACCCCGGTGACAGAGTGCAACTTGGAGGAATTATGGGGGATGTGATTGACATTAGTATTTTACGAACCACAGTTATGGAGATTGGAGCTTGGGTTAAAGCTGACTTGTATAATGGGCGTATTGTCCGTATTGCTAATAGTTTTGTCTTCAAAGAACCAGTTTTCAACTATTCTGCGGATTTTCCCTTTGTTTGGGATGAAATTATTATTCCAGTCAAATATGGAAGCGATCATCATTTAGCTAGAGAAATTCTCCAGCAAGTAGCCGAAGAAGTTGTGGGAGAATATGTGCCTCGTGCGAAGATACATTGGCAGCAGATGGTACACAAATATCTGATTGAAGATGCGAGGGTTGAGCCGGTGGTTACTTTAGTTACAACGGACAATTGGATAGAATTTACTCTGCGTTACGTTGTTGATTATAAGTATCGACGGGGAAAAAGAGATCGGATTTTCACCCGTATTCTCGATGAATTTTTAGAGACAAAAGGTACTGTTGCCTACGCTTCAACTACAGTGCATCTTGTTGAAACTCCTGTGTTTGATGTTAGAGTAATGGATGGGAAAAAAGGAGATCATAAGGTTTAAATCACTTATTTGAAATAATGACTACTCTTTCAACCAGTAAGTTAAATACGTAACAACTTAGATTTATTATTAACAATTAAACAGAAAAATGGAGTTGGGGTTGCGCTATTAACCCCATCTCAACTGAGATTAATTGATACTTACTAATTCAGTATTTTTCGGTTGAATTGGTACATAATTCTCCATTTTAGTTTCAATTTCATTGCGCACAATTAAACGATAGTCAATAAAATGTTCCAAGTGAGCGCAATTGGTTAAGTAGTGTTTTAATATCCTGGGGTTACGGTTCATAATTGAAAATAACTGCTGCCAAAATTGCCAGCGAGTATTACGTTTTATCCCTTGTCGCCAACAAATCAAAAATAATGCCTGTATATCTTTTAATTCTGGTAATTGAAATTTTTTCTTGTGGGGTTTAAGCTTCATATTAATAAAGTGACGGTAAACTCTTGCCAAATAGCGATCTGGTTCATATAATTCCCAAAAGCATTGGACATATTCTTTGGCAATTTCTTCTATGGGACGAGTTGGCACAAAATTAATTAAGGTTGTCTGGTGAATATTCGCCTCACTCTCAGTTTCTAATAAACGTCCTTCTTTTTGAAGACGATGGGATAGTGCAGTATTCGGTAAAGCTTGTAGCATACTAAGCAGTGCTTGAGGAATAGCAGTAGCTTCTACAAAGTCAATAATGCGATCGCCTGCCCCCGGTTTTTCTCCATCAAACCCAATGATAAACCCAGCCATAACTCTTAATCCAGCTTGATTAATTGTTTGCACTGACTCGATCAAAGACTTACGAGTGTTTTGAAATTTTTGAGTCATTGATAGGCTATCCGTGTCAGGGGTTTCAATACCCAAAAATACAGCACTAAAATTAGCTGCAATCATCATTTCCAGAAGTTCTTGATCTTGGGCTAAATCAACGGAGGCTTCTGTGGAAAAACTAAAGGGGTATTCATGTTCTACCATCCAGGGAATAAGTTCTCGCAGTAACAGTTTGACATTGCGTTTATTACCAATGAAATTGTCATCTACAACAAAGATCGATCGCCGCCAACCCAAATCATAGAGAGTTTGTAACTCTTGCAGAAGTTGAGTCGGTGATTTCGTTCGTGGTTTACGTCCATAAAGCACGATGATGTCGCAAAATTCGCATTGGTAGGGGCAACCCCTTGAAAACTGAACTGACATATCACTGTAAGCCTTCAGATTCAATAAATCAAATCGAGGAATGGGTGTGGTGGTGACATCTGGTTTTTCTCCCTGCGCACGAAAAATACCTGAAGTTTTTCCTTGTTTTATACTTTCTACAAACAGAGGTAAAGTAATTTCCCCTTCATCCAAAACTAAAAAATCTGCTCCTGCTTCCAAAGCAAACTCAGGTACAGAAGTAACATAAGGCCCTCCTACCGCAACTTTTTTACCCCTTCGCTTTGATTCTTCAATCAAAAACTGCATATCCTCCTTCTGCACAATCATGCCGGAAATAATTACTAATTCTGCCCAGTACCAGTCTGCATCTGTTTGATAGGCAACATTGCGATCTACTAAGCGAAACTCCCAGTTTTGGGGCAAAATAGCCGCAACAGTGATTAAACTCAAAGGTGGAAGGGAAACTTTACGGCCAATAAGTTCCAGTGCTTTATCAAAAGACCAGAAAGATTTTGGGAAAAGGGGATACAATAATAAAACTCGCATAATTATATAGTTAATCGGTTTATTCACCCGTTACTGCGTTATCTCCATCTAATCTAACAGCAATTGCTGACTCAAAAACTTTACGGTTGTAATTTGCAAAATTTTAAAGCAAGTAATATTTATTTATCCGCGATAAAAAAAATCAGGCAACCAACTTCTTACAATACTTTAGTGTCTGATTTATACAGATATTTAAGATGAAATCTTTATTAGATAGGACTTTCAGGATTTTTTTTCGGAAAAAAGTGCAAGGTTTTTGGAGATTAGCATGGAACAGGCTTGCATTTTTACTACTCAGATTCCTAAATTTAGCAGTAGGGAATAACCGAAACTCTTGTCTGCTATTCCCTGTGGCCTCTTGCCTATCCCAACCAGCCAAGGAGTTCAGCAAACCCTACTTAAAAATTCCCCTTTTCAGAGGGATTTTAAAATTAAAGTTGAGGAACAAATTGTTCCTTTTCAGGTACTGTGGTATATTCAGCTACAATTTGACGAAATTCTTCGCCGTCAATGGTTTCTTTCTCAATTAATAAATCAACTAAACGATCGATCACTTCCCTATTGTCTTTAACAATTTTACGAGCAATTTGATGAGCTTGTTCTGCGATCGCCTTTACTTGATCGTCAATACGAGAAGCAACTTGTTCTGAATATTCAGCACGATTCATTAAACCACCACCAAGGAAAACTTCACCGCTTTGACTTTCCAAGGAAAGTAGCCCTAAATTACTCATGCCAAAACGAGTTACCATTTGTCTGGCCATACCGGAAACTTGCTGTAAGTCTCCACCTGCACCAGTTGTCACCTCATCGTAACCAAAAATTTCTTCTTCAGCAGCACGGCCACCTAATGCACCAGAAATACGTGCCATTAACTGTGCCTTAGTGGTTAAGCCTTGTTCTTCATTAGGAGTAAACCAAGTTAAACCTTGGGCTTGTCCACGAGGAATTAAGGTAACTTTCTGTACGGGATCGTGATCTTTTAATAAAGTACCAACAATGGCGTGGCCAACTTCATGATAAGCAATTAATCGCTTACTCTTACTGTCAACTAAAGGAGTTCCTTCCATACCAGCAATTACTCGATCCACTGCATCGTCAACTTCTAACATGGTAATAGCTTCTTTACGACGACGAGCGGTTAAAATTGCCGCTTCATTAAGTAGATTAGCTAAGTCAGCACCACTGAAACCGGGGGTACGACGGGCGATCGCTTCTAAGGAAATTTCTGGGGCTAATTTCTTATTGCGAGCATGAACTTCTAAAATACCAATACGCCCTTTAATATCGGGAGGATCGACGCTTACTTGACGGTCAAAACGACCGGGACGCATTAAGGCAGAATCAAGCACGTCAGGGCGGTTTGTAGCCGCAATAATGATAATTCCGGTATTTCCTTCAAAACCATCCATTTCAGTTAATAACTGATTGAGGGTTTGTTCTCGCTCATCATTACCGCCACCGATACCAGCACCACGTTGACGACCTACGGCATCAATTTCATCAATAAAGATTAAACAGGGAGCATTTTCTTTGGCTTTTTTAAATAAATCTCGAACTCTCGAAGCACCAACACCCACAAACATTTCTACAAATTCAGAACCAGAAATACTGAAGAAAGGCACACCAGCTTCACCGGCGATGGCTTTAGCGAGTAAAGTTTTACCAGTACCCGGAGGCCCAATTAATAATACACCTTTAGGAATGCGCGCGCCAACTGCGGTAAAACGTTCGGGTTGCTTTAAAAAGGTTACAACTTCTTGTAATTCTTCTTTGGCTTCATCAATACCTGCCACATCATCAAACATTATTCCTGTTTTTGCTTCCATCATGAAACGAGCTTTGGATTTACCAAAATTCATCGCTTGACCTGGGCCACCGGGCATATTATTAGAACGACGGAATAAGAAAAATAAAGCACCAATTAATAAAATAGGGAAAATTAAGTTACCCAATAGACCCCAGATTGCTCCATTACTTTGTAGAGGATGGGAATCTAAGGCAACATTAGAGGCTCTTAATTTAGAGATTAACTCAGGAGAATCACTAGGTAAATCAACCCTTAATTTTTGTAAACGGTTATCTAGATCGGGATCGATAGCTTGTACAATAGCAGTGCGTCCACCTTCATAGAGATCGACACTAGCAACTCTTCCAGCATCTATATATTCTAGAAAACGACCATAACTCATACGAGTGCTGGCAGTATTATTACCTAGATTAGCTCCAGTTGGGGAAAAAGTCCCTTGCCAGAGGAAAAAGCCTATTACTAAAGCGGGTAATGTCCAAAGTAGTAATGTTTTCCAAGAAAGTTTCATATTTTTGTTTAAGTTTATTTTAATTGCGTTACAGAAGTCAGAATTACAGTTGTTGCTGTATTACCTTATTATTTTATATTTGTCAAGTTTTTTTTGCTATTAAATTAACTTCTTAATATAATGTAACGTATTTCTCATAATTCTGGCAAGAACGATTTGTTATAAGTAGGAGTAACATGAATTTAACTAAAAAAAGCAAACTTTAAGAAATTATGGAAGCCCAAGAAAAAACCATTCTTACCGACCAAAAATTCGCCGTTGGTACTTTATAGTCTTTTAAGATAATTTGATCAGTAATCCCAAGATTTTTTTTGATGTGGGAGTTAACAAAGTGCGACGATAAGCATCGGCTGCTTTTTTGATTGCGTCTGCTTGGGTTGGGTAAGAATGGATCACCCCAGATAAACCATTTAAACCGATTTTATTGACCATAGCGGCGGTTATTTCTGAAATCATCTCTCCTGCATGGGATGCGACAATGGTTGCTCCTAAAATTTTATCTGAGCCTTTTTGGTGATGGATTTTCACGAAACCTTCGGTTTCACCATCGGCGATTGCCCTATCAACGGTACTCATTAAAATTTTAATGGTTTCGTATTGAATATCTTGTTCTTGTAGTTGATGTTCGTATAGCCCGACATGGGCAATTTCTGGATCGGTATATGTTACCCAAGGTATAACTAAATCACTAAATTTAGATTTACCAAAACCGAAGGGAGAGAAAAGTGTATTTTTAATCACAATTCTAGCGGCTGAGTCAGCAGTGTGAGTAAATTTATAGGGTAAACAAATATCCCCTGCTGCAAAGATTTTAGGATTAGTGGTTTGGAGATAATCATTGATTTTTACACCGTAGCGATCGTATTCTACTCCTACAGTTTCTAAATTTAAACCTTCTATATTGGGAGTTCTTCCCGCACCGATTAAAATTTCTTCAACAATAATTGACTCTTGAATACCATTAGAAATATAGTCAATTTTTTTACCTCGATCTGTCTTTTCGACTTTCAATAATTGAGCGTTTAAAACTAAGTTAATCTTTTCCTTTATAAAGGTATTTTGTAAAATTTCTGCTGCGTCAACATCTTCCTTATTTAAAATGCGATCGTGTTTATGAAATAGGGTAACATTTGCTCCTAAACGATGGAAAGCTTGAGCTAATTCACAACCAATAGGCCCACCGCCAATAACCGCTAAACTTTTGGGTAATTCTGTTAAAGAGAAAATAGTTTCATTGGTATGAAAACCAGCTTCTTCAATGCCTTCAATTTTTGGTTTAACTGCTCTTGCTCCTGTAGCAATAACGGCTTTTTTATAGGACAATTTTTGACCATTAACTTCGACAGAATTAGTACCCAAAAAACTAGCTTCTCCTAAAAAAACATCTATCCCTAAATTACGAAATCTTTCCGCAGAATCATGGTGACTAATTCCTGCACGAATTTTACGCATTCTTGCCATTACTAGGGAAAAATTTATTTCAGTTTCTGTTACATTAATCCCTAATTCTTTAGCTTTTAAAATTTCTCCTATTACTTTAGCTGAGCGAATAATAGCTTTAGAAGGAACACAACCAAAATTTAAACAATCTCCTCCCATTAAATATTTTTCAACTAAAGCAATTTTTAGTCCTAAATTCAAACCTGCTGCACCGGCTGCCACAACTAAACCGGCTGTGCCAGCACCAATTACGACTAAATCATATTTATCTTTGGGGTTAGGATTAACCCAGTCAGAAGGATGAACATAGGAGATTAATTTTTGATTATGTTCATCTAATGGCAAAAGATTTATGTTAGAAAAAGATTGGTGTGTCATAATATTTAAAATGAATTTTATTCAATAGGTTCTAAAACTGCATTATTTAAGGCTTTTCTTGCTATTTTGGTGACATATAAAGTAACCGCTACTGTCGCAATAAAACCGATAATTCTAATAGTCCATTGAGCAACAGGATTAGCGGTGGCTGTTTCCGTACCAATGGTGGCTAAATTACCAGCTAACGAACCAATATAAACATACATGATTGTCCCCGGAATCATCCCCACTGAACCAATCACATAATCTTTGAGGGAAACTCCTGTCACACCATAGGCATAATTAAGTAAATTAAAGGGGAAAACAGGAGATAAGCGGGTTAAGAGAACTATTTTTAATCCTTCTTTACCAACTGCTTGATCTATCGCCCTAAATTTATCATTACCGGCAATTTGTTGCGCTACCCAACCTCTTGCTATATATCTACCTACTAAAAAAGCACCTGTTGCTCCAAGAGTTGCGCCAATAAAGACAAAAATTGAACCAAATACTATTCCAAACACTACCCCTGCTCCTAAAGTGAGAATTGAACCGGGGAGAAAGGCTACAGTAGCGATAATATAAAGAAGGATAAAGGCTATAGCTCCCACCGCACCTAAATTATCAATCCATACTAAAGCATTGAGCAACCATTCTTGAGGATTAAACCCACTCCCAGCAGTTTCTTGGGCTAAAACTGGATTGGCCACTAAAACCATACTCATGGTAAAAGTCGAGAAAGCTAAAATAGTAAAACCCTGCCAAGATGGTAATTTTTTGGGGGTAAAATGATTTTTAATTTTCCGAAGATTAATTGAAAACATAAAATTTAGTCTCCCTCAAGGGTATTTCTGAGCGTTTTTTTGGCAAAATTTGTGAAATAAATAGTTAAGCTAATGGTGGCAATTAATCCAATAATTCTCATTAACCAACGTAAAAGTTCGGTTTCTCTGGTAATTGGGGGTGACATATCAATGCTTACTAAATCAGTGGCTAAAGAGCCAAAATAAACGTACATGACTGTACCCGGAATCATCCCTAATGAACCTAATATATAATCCTTTAGGGAAATTTGACTAATACCGAAGAAATAGTTTAAAAGATTAAAGGGAAATAGAGGGGAAAGACGAGTTAAAAAGACGATTTTCCAGCCCTTTTGGGCGATAGCTCGATCTAGCTTTTTAAATTGATGGTATTTCAGCAATTGAGAATTAACCCAATCTTGACAAAAATAACGTCCTAATAAAAAAGCTGCTACTGCTCCTAAACTAGCAGCAATTAAAACAATAATACTTCCCCACCACAATCCGTATAAACAACCTCCTTTCATGGTTAAAATTGAACCGGGGATTAAACATAAAGTTGCTATATTGTAAATACAAATAAAGAAAATGCAACCGATTATCCCCAGATTTTTAACTTCTGTTAAAGAACTTTGCCAGAATTGTTGTACATTAAAATTATGAAAAATCCAGAACCCAAGGGCGAATAAAACACCGCTCAAAATAAATTTGACAGCTTTTTTTTGATTAGTGGTGAGATATTTGTTTCTTGGGATCATAAATTTTTAGATTGATTAATTATTAATTATTTAGGAAAATTACCAGCTAAATGAGAGAAAGTTACTTTACCCATTTCCCCTGGCATTTCTCCATGAGTTTGGTTATCGGCATGATAAGCAACTACTAACATTTGATAGTTATTAGCGGATACAGTAATAGTTTTTGTCGCATTACCATTACTATCAGCACGGAAGAAATTATTTTGAACTCCTCCCGCAGGTCCCATGTCCATACCCACAATCTTTTTATTTACCCACCAAAAAGTATAAAGTCCATTGGGGACTAATCCTTGAGCTTTCACTGTAACTTGATAGTTGTTGGTACGAGGAATAGGAGTTGTCGAAATTTGAGCTTTGGCACTTAACCATTTTTCTTTGGTAAAATTGCTAGGAAGACCATCTTGATCTGTTGCCATTAAGCCAGCTATATTTTGTGCGATAAGTTGTTGGCTTTGTTGTCTTACAGGCTTTAGCTTCAAAGTTTCAGCATTAACATAACTGACAGTTGCGGAAAGTAATAAAATAGTTGTACTACCCAAAAGTAAACGTTTCATAGAATAATATCCTTGCTTAAATTGTAAATTCATAAAAGATACGATGCCGATGGGAAAATGGATTTAAAATTTATCCAAAAATTATCTTTGAGTAAATTTCAAAATATCAAGAATTATTTGAGGTTCAAGTCTATTCCTATAATCAGAATCCACAAAGCTATGAATAATTACTCCATCTTGAGCGACAATATAAGTAGCAGGAATTGGTAATTGATAAGATTCATCTCCATTAGAAGCGGGGAGATTAATCCCAAAACTTTGATAAATGGGGCGTAATGGTTCTGCTACTGTAAAGGTTAAGCCAAATTCATGGGCTACTTTATTACCGACATCGCTTAAAACTTCAAAACTTAGCTCATTTTTTTCTACCGTTGATAGAGAATTATCAGGAGTTTGAGGAGAAATTGCCACTAAAGTTGCACCTGCTTGTTTGATTTCTGCTAAACGTAACTGTAAAGCTCGCAACTCTAAACTACAATAAGGACACCATCCACCCCGATAAAAGGAAATAACTACCTTTGATGTTGTTAATAGATCTTGAATATTGACAAATTTTCCTGTGGCATTGGGCAAGGTAAAATTAGGTATTGTATCTCCTTGTTGGAGAGCATTTTCCACAATCTCGGAATTAATTAAATCAATAGCACTTTTTTCCATTAAATTTTTGACATCTTCAGATAACATTGATTGCATATTGATTGATACATTGGTTAAATCTTCTTGTAAACTCATCAAATTTCTCCTTATGATAAAAAAGGCTAAAAAGAGCCAAAAAATCCGGGATAAACAAAGGCAAAAGCAGTGGAGCTAGGAATAACTTTACCGTCTAATTCTTCCACAACCACTGTATTTAGCTCTTGCTCCCAACGGGCGCGAATTTGCCGAGAGCCAAAATTGACAATTTTCTCACCAACTTGTTTGATTTCTTCATGGGAAAATTGTTGACTGATACCAGAAAAGTGATTATGGGGGGTTTTTCCATCTGTTTCCCAGACATAACTAATAATTGCTTTAGGATGAAGTTTTCTTTCCTCTTGATGGCGTACCGGAAAAACAAGCTCCTCATTAGTGGTATAAGTACCGTAAGGATATTTAAAATAATCCCGCTCGTGACCAGTTTTTGTGGCTAAAATTTGACTATCAGGGTATTTTTTCAGCCAGTCTCTTAAGGTAGTTTTGACCGTAGCAACTCGCTCCAGAGAAACATTAACCTTTTTACCAACAACCCCTAATCCCCAAGGTTGAGAATATAAAGTATCATCGCGGCGATCGTACATTACTAAACAACTTTGGTAAAGTTTTCCTGATACTCCATAGGTGCTATCACCTCTGTTAAAAGCCACAATCGTGTCACACAAAGGACAATAGGAAATAGTAAGATTAGTGCCTCCTACAGTATCATTAACAATTTCATGCCAATTCATAATCCCTAGTGGATAGGCTTTTGCTTCTCCATTAACTACTACACCGATAACTAATTCATCTTGATTAAAAGGGGTTGTTTTGCTAGTATCAAAAACAGGATTATCAATACTAGGAATACCGTCTTTAGGAGGCCCACCATTTAGAAGTTCGCTTAATTCAATCCGAGTATTTTTCGCTGGATCTAGGTTTTGTTTTCTTAAATCTGCTAACTCTTGAGTTTGATCTTTAAAATGCTGGGTTAGGGAAAAATGACGCAGTTTAAAATCATCAAAACTTTCTGCTTTTAAGATTAATGTGCCTAAAGTTAATATGGCTAGTCCTACATTACTTAAGGCTATGATTATGTTTTTTTTCATGATTAACGACCTTTTTAATTAGGCGATAAAAGTTGATAATAGTCACAATAAATGCTTAATTATCAATAGTCCAAAGAGTATCTAAATCTCTAAGCAAATAAAGAGTAAAGCAAGCCGCTAACATGGGAAAAGCTGTAAAAAATAGCAGATTTTCAAAGGGTGCTAGGTATTGTTTTAATGAGGAAAAAGTAGAAACAGAATGAAAAAATAACACCAATAGATAAGTCCATTTTTTTTGAAAACCTGCTACAAATCCCAAGACAATTACTAATTGAATTGCCCCGATCAGATAAATTAAGCCATTATTTAAACCAGATATAAAATAGAAATTCTGGAAAATTTTGGCGGCATGATCTGGATTAATAAATTTGTCTAAAGTCCACATAATCATGACGATAAATACACTGAGACGAAGCAACAGTAAGGTCAGGGGTATGCGCTGGTTTTGTTTCATGTTAAGTTGGCTTGTATTCTTCTCTTTAAAGATACGAAGTCAATCTCAAAATGGATTTAAAACATTTGTAACTAGATTTTGATTGGCTATCCCTAATTCAATCAGAACAATCGCACCGACAATTATAAATAAGATACCCATACTACGCTCAAGTAATTTTTGTGACAATTTAGTTGCCACAATTGAACCAAATTGCGCTCCAATTAAGACTCCGGGGGCGGTAAAAATAACTAGATTAAGAACGGTTGTTAATTCCTCATTTCCTGCTTGAATAAACTGTATTACATGACCCACAGAGGCGGTTAAAGCGGTGATTGCAACAATAAAAACACTGGTTGCTACTGCTACTTGACTGGGAACTTTACACCGTTGAATTAAGAAAAAGCCATTTAATTCTCCTAAACCTGTGGATAGCATACCTAAAAATAATGCACCAATGCCAATGAGGAGACGACCTTCTGTATGGTTAGCAACGGTATAACAAAAGCTTTGTCCATCTCTACTGGTAATACAGGTTTGAGGGTGATTGGTTTGATGGCTTTGGATGTCTCGATCTAATAATTTAATATCTCTAGTTTCGGGACTTCTCAAAAAACTATCAGCTATGACAAATAAACCAACTCCCAACATTGCTTTTAAGGCTTCGGGAGGAATTAATTTACCCAACCAAGTACCGAATAAAGCTACAGGAATGCTAACTATTAAGAGCATTTTTCCTAGTTGAAAATCGATTAATCCTTTACGAATATAGGCAAATAAACCACTGGAAAAACCAAAAACTTCCGTAATTAAACCCGTACCAATTGCCACCTCTGTGGGTAATTTTAAAGCTAAGATAAACAACGGTGTAAAAAAAGTTGCTCCTTCCACTCCTGAAGCCATAGCAATGGTAGCAATAACCATTGAAATAGGAAACATAAACCAATATTCAAAACTCATGTAATTAAGTTAAAGCACCTCCACAACTCGAACCTGAACCTGCCGTACAACCATAACAATGGGGTGCTGTAGCTATGGTTTCAATTACATCTAAACTACCCATTTCTAATAGTTTAGCAATGGTTAAAATTTCTCCATTAGCAGTTTTTGAAGGCAAATTTTCCATCTGATTAAAATCACAATCATAAACATTACCTAAGTAGTCAATTGATAATTGATTGCGACACATTAAATTATTCACAGTATGAGAATTAAAATTAGACTCCAGAAAACTTAAATAACACTCATTTAGTTTCTGTGCTTCTAAGTAGAATTTAGTTCTACCTATGGGTAAATTAGTAATGGTTAATAGGCTATTAAAGTAAATTTCAAAATGTCCTCGTAAGAATCTTTTATAATCTTGTTCTAACTTGATTTGATCTGGAGTTAAAGAGAAATTTTGAGAAGTGGGTAATTTCGGATTATAAACAAGATCGAGGATTAAATTAGGATTGAGTCCATAGCCTAAATTATTTAACCATTGTATAGCCTTAATTGAGCTATGATAAACTCCTTTTCCTCGCATTAGTTCCACATTATCTTCTAAATAACAGGGTAAAGAAGCTACAATTTTTACCTCATTTTTAACACAATATTCGGGAATATCTGCAAAACCTTCTTCAAAATAAATAGTTAAATTAGACCTGACAATTATCTCTTTTTGGTATTTTTTGGCAGTTTCTACTAAAGGTTTAAAACCATAATTTAATTCCGGCGCACCACCTGTTAAATCTACAGTTTTAATTTGAGGGAATTTACCTATTAATTCTCTTAATTGCTCGCAAACTACTTTAGTTAATTCCTCAGTGCGTTGTGGACTAGCCTCTACATGACAATGCTGACAAGCAAGATTACATTTTTTACCTAAATTAATTTGTAAAACTGTAATCTTATTTTTGCTTAAAACTTTACCTATTTTATCTTGAAATGGGGTTAATTCTGGCAAGATTTTAGTTTTCATGTTTGATTCTTTTTATTTATTAAGCCAATGGCACTTATTTAACAACAGCCGCCTCCCTGATAATGCCAGGTAGAATTAGTAATTAAAATTTCTGAAAATCTACTTAATTTAGCAGCAGTTTTATCACAAACAAAACTTGGAATCCCTTTCCTTAAGATATGTCCAGCTTGGTCGTCAAAAAAATCTAAATTACCATGATAAATTGCCGTTTTTCCGGTAAAAATACAAGCTCCATCTTCGGGAATAGCTACTTTAAAAGAAACAGTGTCCAAACTTTCTAATAATAATGGTTCATCGAGTTGATAATTATGAATGTCTAACAAGCGATAAGGGCGACGAGTTCTAATTTCTACTTGTCCAAAACCATTATCAATTAAATGTTTGATATATTGCTCGTAGGTTAAAGCTCCAGATAAACACATAGCCCGTAACCGTTCATCTTTTTGTAAATGGGGGGGAATTGGACGAGTTGCGATAGGATCGCTCATTAATAAACGTCCGCCCGGTTTTAAGACTCGAAAAACTTCTTTTAAAGCCTTATTTAAGTCTTCGGGTTCAAAAATATTAAATAAACAATTTTGGGCTACTAAATCTACAGATTCATCAACAACGGGTAAATTAAAAGCGTCACCATCCCTAATATCTACAAAATTTTCCTCAAACCAGTCATTTCCTATAGCTGCAACTTTGAGGTTTAAACGGGCTGCTTCTCGCATAGATGCTACGGGATCGACGGCTATTACTCCACCTTGACGACGGGTAAAATAAGCAAATTGTAAAGCTTCTAAACCTCCTCCCACTCCTACATATAATATTTTAGGGTTATTCACTAATTCGTCGGGGTGAATAGTTGTACCGCAACCATAGTTCATATCCTGCATATTCGGAGGGATTTTGAGGCCGGGTAATTGTAAAGGACTACTCTGGACACAACATAAACCAATTTCTGGTATCTGAGCAACTTCACTATAAAATTGAGCGGTGGTTTCTAAATAAGTCATGTTAATCTGAACTAAATATTTTTCTTGTTTGTCAATTCTTTTATTAATACGAAACTGAAGGGTAAAAAGGATTTAATTAGTATTTTTTTGAGAAAATCAAATCCATTTTCAATTTAGGTTCGTATCCTTTTTATCTATGATAGATTCTGAGGAAAAAAATTTAATGAAAGTTCAACATCTAGCTAAACTGGTAATTGTATCTATCTTTGCTTTGGGGCTGACGGTAGCTTGTACTAATCCTTGTGGGGCAAAGACAAAAGATTCTGGTACGGGTACAAATACTAATCAAGTTGATCCTTGTGCTGGAAAAGATAACCCTTGTGCTGGAAAAGATAACCCTTGTGCTGGAAAAGATGACCCTTGTGCTGGAAAAGATGACCCTTGTGCTAGTAAAAATAACAATTAGCCCAACAGTTAAATGTAGATTAAATCAAATTTTTGTTGCTATGATGCCAAGCTCTAGGTTATAAATGATGCTTTCCAATCAGACAGATATAGAGGTATTTCAAGCTTTGCGTTCGGGTAATTTGGAAGCTTTAGGTGTCCTTTACCAACGCTATGGGGAGGTTGTTTACCGTGTCGCCTTAAAAATGTTAGCTAATCAGCAAGAAGCTGAAGATTTAACCCAAGAAGTGTTTCTTTATCTTCATCATGGTGGCAAATATGATGCCACACGGGGTTCGATGTTGGTTTTTCTTCTTACTTTAACTCGTTCTAAAGCTATAGATCGTCATCGTCAGATTAAGGCTCAATGGCAACGGGTTCAACGTTGGTTTCATGGTTTTCCCACCAATGAAGGAGGTAGTTTAATGGATAAAATTGCTCTTAAAGAAATGTCTGATTTAGTTAGGGGAGCAATTGCTCAATTACCAGAGTCTCATCAACAAGTTTTATCTATGGCTTATTTTGATGGTTTAAGTCAATCAGAAATTGCCTCTCACTTAAATATGCCCCTTGGTACGGTAAAAACCTATAAAAGTAAAGGTTTATTGAAACTTAGAGAATTATTACAAGATTTAATTAAATAAATAATTATGTCAGAAGAAATTAAAGAACTTTTAGCTAGTTATGTTTTAGGAGACTTGACTTCGGAAGAGGTAGCCAAAGTTAAAAAACTTTTGGCGACTAACCCTGAATTAAAAGAAGAAGTAGAAAGTTTAAAACAAATCTTGGCTCTTTTCCCCCTGAGCTTACCAGAAGTTGATTTACCTGAAGATTTGGGCGATCGCATTTTGCAAGCAGCTTCTGAGCATAGGAAAAATCTCTTATGGCTCAAAATTAAGAAAAAAAAACGCCCATTCACAATTTTAGTAGGAACTCTGGCTATGGGAGCGATCACCATTCTTGGACTTTTCAACTATCGCCTTCAACAAAAACTTGCGACTACTCAAGAGAAACTTTCTGATTATGAGACAACTATTGCCATTTTACGTCAACCTAGTAATCGTTTGTTATCTTTACAAGGAACAGAATTAAGTCCTCGTGCTTCTGGCAGCTTGATGGTAAATCCTAATTCAGCCACCATAATATTGACCTTAGAAAATTTAACTACCCTATCTCAAGACAAGATTTATCGAATTTGGGGGATTCAAAACGAGCAAAAAATTTATTGTGGAGAATTTAACACAGATCCACAAGGTAAGGTTTTACTTCAACTTCCTTTAGATGCTGATATGTTGGATTCAGTAGGGGTAATTATTACGGTCGAACCCTTACAGAAATTTTCTGTTCCTAAAGGGGAAACAGTTATGATTGGAACTATTTAACTTTATGAATAATTATTAGAGGATAGGGAAAAGATACGGGCAAAATAGAACAGGATGTGAAGAAATGTAACCATTATCTACAGATGATTATTCAACAGGAAAAAACCCATAATATTTGTAACTAGCAAATTACGTTAATAGAGTGCGTTACATTTCATTAACGCACCCTACGACTCAAACTAATTATCAATTGTCAGTTGATTAGTAAACTTCAACGTGCCAACGATGTTCTTTTTTCATCTGCTTACGCATTTCATCCCAGTTAAGACCACGTTTTTCGGCTTCTTGGGTAAAGGTTTCAGAAATAGGAGGTTCCATACCTTTCAAACCACACATATAAACATGGGTTTTAGGCTTCTGAATCATTTCAAATAATTCATCAGCATATTCACTAACTCGGCTTTGGACATACATTTTACCGCCGCCCACAGCTTCTTGTTCTCGACTAATAGCGTAGGTTAAACGGAAATTATCAGGATACTCTTTAGCCATTTGCTCTAAATCATCCTTATAAAGAATATTAGCAGTGTAAGGAATACCAAACACTAACCAAGCTAGTCCTTTAAACTGGTAATCAGGGTTTTGCTCTTGCTCTTTGAACATTCTCCATAGGAAAGCTCTAAATGGAGCAATACCAGTACCTGTGGCTAACATGACAATGGTAGCATCTTCCTCATCGGGTAAGAGCATTTCCTTACCAACAGGCCCAGTGATGGCAACATCTGTACCGAGTTCTAAGTTACACAGATAGGTAGAACAAACACCATAAACGGTTTCTCCGGTTTCAGGATGCTGATATTCCAGTTGGCGTACACACAGAGATACTGTTTTGTCGTCAAGCTTATCGCCATGACGAGTAGAAGCAATGGAATAAAGTCTTAACTTGTGAGCTTTACCGTTATCATCTTCACCGGGGGGAACAATACCAATACTTTGACCTTCTAAATAATGAAGATCGCCACCAGAAAGATCGAAAGTTAGGTGACGTACTGTACCTGTACCGCCTTCTGAGACTAACTCATAATTTTCTAAGCACTTACCAAAGTAAGGATTTTTAGGTTTGTAAATATTAACAGGAACTTTTACTGGAGCTTTTTTTTCAGCCATAGGTTTACTGGATTTTACCTCTTGTGGTAATGGTTTATTTCTTTCTACCTGGACTGGAGTAAATTTTTCTAAGGGTATAATATTAACAATTTTGCCACCTAAACGGCTAATCCTGCGCATTTCTTGGTTCATACGATTGTAGGGAACAGTAATAAAAACACTGCCACTACTACGAATAGAATAGCTTAGTTTATCAGTTTCCTGATTTTGACTCAATCCCTGAACTTCATACACAAAAGCGCGGTTGCCGTATTGTGTGTTATTTGTCAAACTTACCGCAGGATTTAAACCTGTCATTATCTAAATATCTCCCAACTTAAAATTAAATAGTTTATCTAGAAATCTCTAATTTAGACTTTCGTCATAGGTATTGATTCTAGACCTAAAAGATTGCTTTTATTTAGCCTACCATTGTCAGGCTACCCTCAAGCTAGTTAAGAGGATATTGATGACACGATCTATCCAGTCCAGATCGATTAGCACCATAACAAGTTCATTCAGAAAAAACTGTTAAGCTTGAAACCTTGTAGAGAGAATTTTGTTCTGATAAGATGCTTTTAACCAGATTAAACCTAAATTATTTTTGGTTTAATTATTAAACCGAGCAAGCTATATACATTTATTATTATTTGGGAGCAATCCTAAAAACTTAATTAAATAAAAGTTAGGCTTGCTTAGATAATATGATATGAGTTAACAAAAGATTTTAAATCAGAGGGAGGCTATGAGCACTCAGTTAGACCGTGTGGTTATTATAGGTGTCGCCGGCGATTCCGGATGCGGTAAATCTACTTTTTTACGCCGCCTAGAAGATTTGTTCGGTAACGAGTTTATGACGGTTATCTGTCTTGATGATTATCATAGCCTTGACCGTCAAGGCAGGAAAGCGGCAGGAGTTACAGCACTCGATCCTAAAGCTAATAATTTTGACTTAATGTATGAGCAAGTTAAGGCTCTCAAAAATGGTCAGGCCATTGATAAACCAATTTACAATCATGAAACTGGTTTATTAGATCCTCCTGAAAGGATCGAACCGAATAAAGTGATTGTTATTGAAGGACTTCATCCTCTTTATGACGAAAGAGTTCGTTCTTTAATCGATTTTGGGGTATATCTTGATATTTCTGATGATGTCAAAATTAATTGGAAAATTCAACGGGATATGGCTGAAAGAGGCCATACCTATGAAGATATTCTCGCTTCGATTAACGCTAGAAAACCAGATTTTAGTGCTTATATTGAACCACAAAGGGAATTTGCTGATGTGGTAATTCAGGTTTTACCAACTCAGTTGGTTGAAGATAAGCAAAGTCCTCTTTTGCGAGTGCGTTTAATTCAAAAAGAAGGAATTGAAGGTTTTGAACCTGTTTATTTATTCGATGAGGGTTCGACTATTGACTGGAGACCTTGTGGACGTAAGTTAACTTGTGCTTATCCCGGAATTAAGATGTATTATGGCCCTGATAATTATTATGGTCATGAAGTCTCTGTTTTGGAGATAGACGGTCAATTCGACAATCTTGAAGAGATGATCTATGTTGAAAGTCATCTAAGCAAGACAGGAACTAAGTTCTATGGTGAAATGACTGAGTTATTACTCAAGCATAAGGATTATCCCGGTACTAATAATGGAACTGGGCTTTTCCAAGTTTTGGTCGGCTTGAAAATGCGAGAATCCTATGAATATATCACTTCCGGTGCGGGTAAAGTAACCGCCGAAGTCTAAATTCTTTTCTGTGGGGAGGAAAAATGCCTCCCCAATTTTTTTATTTAGAAGTTTTATAATAGAAGAATTTTTTATGAAGTTCTGGTTACTAATATTCGTTATTTTATTTATTTCAGTTGAACTTTTTGAGTGGTTAAAGGATTTTGCTTTGCTTTTGCCTCTTCATGTTTTAGGAGGTGCTTTATTGGCGATCGCCTCTAATTATGATAAGGGAATTACTTCTGTTTTATCTTTTAAATCTACCAAAACTGAATCTCCCCTAAGTCAGACTGCGACTTTAATTGAGGAAATAGGAGTTTTAGAGCAGTCGGAAAAAAACATTTCAAAGTAGTTTTCATATTAACCACGAACCACTGTACGGGCTTTCCTGCCGTTCGCCCATACAATAATCAGTAGTCAGTATTTGGCTAATCGCTAATCGCTAACCCCTAACACCTAACACCTAACACCTAACACCTTTCGCGTAACGTCAGTAAATTAATTTTCTTAGTCGTGAACAATTAGATTTTGGTATCTGTTTTGTCTATTTCAAAAACCTACTTTGAGTACAATCAAACACAATCTAAGGATTAAGGAAAAATCTATGAGTGGAAATGAAGCCCGCGTTCAAGCAGTTCATAAAATTACAAATCGAGAATTAATTCCCCCCAAAGCCCCAGAACGTTTAGAAGAAATATGGGCAGAAAACGTCTTTAATCTCACTAAAATGCAAGGGAGTTTGCCTAAAAGTGTCTTTAAATCGATTAAAAAAACAATTGTTACCGGTGAAAAACTCGATCCTTCCATTGCAGATGCTGTTGCCACCGCCATGAGAGACTGGGCAATGGCAAAAGGGGCACTCTATTACGCCCATGTATTTTATCCAATGACCAACTTAACCGCCGAAAAACACGATGGCTTCATTTCAGTACAGGGAGACGGCAACGTTATTTCAGAATTTTCTGGCAAAGTGCTAGTACAAGGAGAACCAGATGGTTCTTCGTTTCCCAATGGTGGTATTCGAGACACCTTTGAAGCACGGGGATATACAGGTTGGGATGTGACGAGTCCTGCCTATATCATGGAAACAGACAATGGTGCAACCTTGTGCATCCCTACGGTTTTTGTATCTTGGACAGGGGAAGCCTTAGATAAAAAAGTCCCTCTTTTGCGCTCCATTACAGCAATGGACAAAGCGGCTAACAAAGTTTTAAAGCTCTTAGGACACGAAAATGTTGCCCGTGTCAACTCTAGTTGTGGTGCTGAACAAGAATACTTTTTGATAGATACTAATTTTGCCAATCAACGTCCCGATCTTTTACTAGCAGGGCGAACACTATTTGGCAAAGCTCCCGCTAAAGGTCAGGAATTTGACGATCATTACTTTGGCGCAATCCCAGAACGAGTCCAAGTCTTTATGCAAGATGTTGAAGAAACTTTATATAAGCTCGGTATTCCCGCCAAAACCAGACATAACGAAGTAGCCCCCGGTCAATTTGAAATTGCACCTTTTTTTGAAGCGGCAAATGTAGCCAGCGATCATCAGCAGTTAATCATGACTGTTTTACGACATACAGCCAAAAAGCACGGTTTTACCTGCTTACTCCATGAAAAACCATTTGCTGGGATTAATGGCTCTGGAAAGCACGTTAACTGGTCTGTTGGCAACGCAACTCAAGGAAACTTGCTCGATCCAGGAGATTCTCCCCATGATAATGCTCAATTTCTAGTCTTTTGCGGTGCAGTGATTCGAGGTGTACACAAATATGCACCCCTGATGCGGGCAGCCATTGCCACCGCCAGCAACGATCATAGACTTGGAGCAAATGAAGCACCTCCTGCTATTATGTCTGTTTATCTGGGGACACAATTAGAAGAAGTTTTTGAGCAGATTAAAACTGGAACAGTAACAGATTCCAAGCAGAAAGGTGTAATGGATCTTGGTGTTGATGTTTTGCCCTATCTAACTAAAGATGCTGGCGACAGAAATCGCACATCTCCCTTTGCTTTTACTGGCAACCGCTTTGAATTTCGAGCAGTCGGTTCAAACCAGTCAGTATCAGGCCCCTTGATTGTCCTAAACACAATGCTGGCAGATTCCCTTGATTGGATCGGTAATCGCTTAGAAAATGAATTATCTAAGGGAGTCGAACTCAATACTGCGATTATCACTGTGCTTAAAGAAGTGATGGAAGAACATGGTGCTGTCGTATTTGGGGGTAATGGATATTCCGAAGAATGGCACAAGATGGCTGTCGAAGAACGTGGTTTGGCAAACTTGCGCACCACTGCGGATGCGTTACCAGTTCTTAAGGAAGAATATATAGAAGATCTATTCAAAAAAACTGGGGTTTTAACACCTGTTGAGCTTGAAAGCCGTTTTGAAGTTTATGCCGAGCAATATATTCTTTCCATTGAGGTTGAAGCCAAGCTTGTTGTTAACATGGCAAAAACCATTATTTACCCTGCAACTGTAGATTACTTGTCTAACCTATCATCCACCATTGCTAGTTTGACTGATTTAGGAATTGATTTGGATAAGGAAAGTGTGAAGAAAGTTGCCAATCTGACTAATTTAATGGTTGCAGCTACTAATAAGTTGAGTGAAGCACTAGAAAAACATGATTTTTCAACAACAGAAGAAAAAATGCAATATTGTGCCACAACGATACGTCCTTTAATGGATGAGGTTCGTAAATATGCTGATGCTCTTGAAGGAGAAGTTGCCGATAGTTTTTGGCCATTGCCAACTTATCAAGAAATGTTATTTATCAAGTAACATTTAACCAAAATTTTGCAGATAATTCCCCATCCATCCATCTATCGGCTGGGGATATATTACCTTAGAGAAAAGGCTAGAAAGAACTTGGTCAGAGTACATGAAAAAGTTGTTAATCGTCGTACTGATTGGTTCTGGAAACTAGCGCACAAATTACACAAATTAACAGATGAATTCGATTGTCTGTTTTTTGAAACTCTTAATCTCAAGGGAATGCAGCGCTTGTGGGGTCGTAAAATAAATGACTTAGCGATGCAGCAATTTCTTAAGATATTAGAATTTGTCGCAGAGAAAATAAGGCAAAATAGTTAGCTATATTGACCAATGGTATCCGAGTACAAAAACCTGCTCAGAATGTAATTTTGTTATTGATAAATTAGGATTAAATGAACACTATTGGGTTTGTCCTTCATGTAATACTAAACATGGGAGGGATTCTAATAGTTCGATTAATATTTTAAGAGTTGGGGCTTCAACTCTAAGGTTAGGAGATGTCAGTCTGTCTCAGACAGCTATCTCTGCTCGCAGCCCTGAATCCCTGCCTATTTATAGCAAGGAGTAGGGTCAATATTTTGTTATGATTACCCCTTAGTGTTCGCTTGGGATAGGTATTAAAGATGTTTAGAAAATTGTGTTTATTAATTGCAATTACAGTGTTCTCTAGTTTGTTACTTTTTACTAATACATCGGCATTAGCTGGTATGGATGACGATCGCTATGATGGTAATATGTTTGTAGTTTATGCGGGCAATGGTTCTTTAGTTCCTCCTCGTTTAAGTTTTGAAGAATCATTACAACGTAAAATGCCAATTTTTTTAATCTATTATCTTGATGATAGTAAGGATTGCAAACAATTTGCCACTGTTGTTTCTAATCTACAAGCACCCTATGGCCGTGCAGCTAGTTTTATTCCTGTAAGTGTTGATTCTATTGCTGTAAAATCAAAATATAAGCCTACAGAAGTCGGATATTATTATAAGGGAGTTGTACCTCAATCGGTCATCTTAGATCAAAATGGTAAGGTTGTTTTTGATGCTAAAGGACAGGTAAAATACGAAGAACTTGATGATGTTTTTCGGAAAGTTTTTGATTTATTACCAAGGGATAAATCTGTTGAGTTAAAACGACGTACTCTTAATGAATTTAATACAGAGTTAAGTCAATAGTTAATCTTTATTTATTAAAAAAAGTCAGGATTTTTGAATTATAGTCAACTAAACCCTGACTTTCTTAAAATAATCTATTTGAGAATAATTTTTAATAAATTGATGACCAGACCTATTGTATTGATAGTTTTGTTTTTCTATATATATGACCTTTTTTCTAAAATTATTAGATTTAGATAAACGACAAGCTCATATTCATTTTTTGATGGCAATAATTGATTTTTAAAGTCTTCTCATTGATTAGAAATTATTTTGCAATGATGCCACGTTTATTTAATTGGTCATAGTCTAGAACAACTTAATTTACGCTTCTTCTAAAATTGGCACTTCTTCTAAAACTGGCGCATCTGCATGATGAAATAATACTTTGTCACCAAGATTCCATTTACTTTCTGTACTTGTTCTAATTACTAATCCTTCATCATCTAATCTTACTTCAGGATAGGCAAAAAGACTGTTAAGTTCTCTATTTTTATCTTTGTTGATTACATAGACACGAGGAGATCCACCAGTTTGCTCGATTCCTTCATCACTAATAAATCTTACTACCCTATCTTTATGTTGAAACATTATTATTCATTTATTTCCATAGATGTATTTTTAATTATATACCTTTTTCCTTAATTGAGATTAACTAATGGTTATATATAGTTTTCAGTAAAGTAAATTGATATAATATGGTAATACACCATACATTTTTAACTAATAGATAAGATGTTAAATACAAGAGAAATAAAGTTTGTTATCTGCTTTTGCTTAATATTGTTAGTTGTAATAATTGTGCCAAAATTACCTTTAACAGCAACTATTAATCAATCTGAAACTATTATTAATACAGATAATTGGTCAGTTATAGAAGGTGAAGGCTTATCAATATCTTTACCCAGTGATTATTTTGGAGGAAATCCTGCTAGAGATTTAGATGATTTAAACGCAAAATTAGCAAATATTAATCCCAATTTAACTAATCGTTTACAAAAAGTAAGACAAAATATTGAATCAATTTATTTCTTAGCATTTAATACCAATATTGATGACTTTAATTGGATAGATAATATTAATATTGTTGCTGAAAAAAATAATCAAAAAATATCCTTAAATAATTATTTTGAAAAGTATAAAAAACAAATTTCTACTAAAATAAAATTAGAACAAGAATCAGAAATAAAATTATATAATAATCAAGCAGTTAAAAAAATAATAGGCAATTATTCTCTTGAAGAAACAAAAGTTAAACAATTATTTTATATTTTTGAGCAAAATAATAACTTTTGGGTTGTCACTTATACCACAACTGCTGACAAATTTGAAAACAATTTATCTATCTTTGAGAAAAGCATAAAAACCCTAAAAATATTATAACAATTATTTCCGATTTATACCTATTAACTTTATCAATAGTAATTATAATGGAACTCAATCAAGTCATCATCGCACATAAAGCAGGAGATAAAGACAGTAAAAAATGGGCAGATCGATGTGCGGAACAGTTAAAAGCAGAAGGTTGCAAAGTTTTAATGGGGCCTAGTGGTTTTAAAGATAATCCTTATCCAGTTTTTCTTGCTTCTGCCAATACTAAAATTGACTTAGCAATAGTATTAGGAGGAGATGGTAGCGTTTTAGCAGCCGCTAGACATTTAGCACCAGAAAAAATACCAATTCTGGCCGTAAATGTTGGCGGACATTTAGGATTTTTAACAGAACCATTTGATATTTTTAAAGATACAGAAAAAGTTTGGTCAAGACTTAAAAATGACCTCTATGCAGTACAAAAACGTATGATGTTACAAGCTTATTTATGTGAAGGAGATCGCATTGAGCCAAAAATAGAAAGCGATCGCTTTTTGGCCTTAAATGAAATGTGTGTTAAACCAGCTAGTATTGATAGAATGCCCACTGCTGTAGTAGAAATAGAAGTAGATGGAGAAGTAGTAGATCAATATCATGGTGATGGTTTATTGGTAGCTACCCCCACAGGCTCAACTTGTTATACGGCCTCAGCCAATGGGCCAATTTTACATTCGGGTATGGAGGCGATTGTTGTTACTCCCATCTGTCCTTTAAGTCTTTCTAGCAGGCCTATTGTTTTACCTCCGGGCTCAGTTGTTAATATTTGGCCTTTGGGCAACTACGAATTAAATAATAAACTCTGGACTGATGGCAGTTTAGGTACATCAATTTGGCCTGGACAATGGGTCAGTGTTACCATGGCCGAATGCTCTGCTAAATTTATTATTTTGCGAGAAAATTATTCCTTTTATCAAACATTAAGGGAAAAATTGCAATGGGCAGGTACAAGAATTAAATATAATAATAATCATCGTCATTAAGCCGTCACGCATTTAAATTAGTGATTGAGAGAGTAGTCAGTAGCGGTTGAGGGGTGGCGAGCGGTGAGCAGGCTCACCAAGAGAGGTCTCCTCGCCATACCCAATCAACCAAGAGAGTCAGTATTTAGTAGGCTAATTGCTAACTGCTAATCGCTAATCGCTAATCAGCAAAACACCAACCTATAAAAATTAATATTAAAACGAGTAAAGCTACCCAGCCAAAAGAAGCTAAATAGGTAAAAATATTTAAGGGGATTATAAC
The DNA here is from genome assembly GCA_964413275.1 of uncultured bacterium. Taxonomy (GTDB): domain Bacteria; phylum Cyanobacteriota; class Cyanobacteriia; order Cyanobacteriales; family JAABRE01; genus JAABRE01. The sequence goes on from CAYPSO010000004.1 coordinate 70,795, forward strand.
TATAGTCTGATAAAGAAACCAGTTAATAAAAACAACTATACCAAGTACGATAATTAAAATCATAATTTTTTAATAATCCTGTTTTGATCCATGATTCTCCCTAACCCCTACACCCTAACTCCTAATTCCTGACAAACACAGCAAGTCTATTGTTAATTGTTCCTCAAGTTGTGGCAGTTATAAGAGTGTCCACTCACGAAGTAAAAATACATAACCATCAATTAACATAGTAAGTAGAGAAGTGATTAATTAAATCATTTCTAATGGAAATCATATAATAAGATTCAGGAGTTACAAATATTATGTTATCTAATAAAAATATTCGTTTATTAGCCTTAGGGATGACTTTAATCGCTACACCAGTTATAGCCGGAGATGGTAATTTCCAAAAATTGATTTTAGCTCGTGGCTCTGGGCAAGAAACAGCAGTAGTTACAGGTACAACCAGTGGTAATTTTTCTTTATCCACTATTGCTAATATGTCAACCATTCCCAATATTAAAGGAGAGAAAAAACCTTGTATTGGTTATGCTTCTCCTACCCCAGATCATGTTATGGAATTGACCGAGAAATTACCTCAATTAAAACTAAAAGTTAATAGTAATGGTGGTGATACTACTATAGTTATTCGTGGGCCTAAACCTACTGATATACGTTGTGAATTTGGCACAACCAGTAATCCAGATGCCGTATTTGAAGGTAATGATTGGGCAAAGGGAAAATATGAAATTTGGATTGGTAGGATTGAAGCCGGAAGAGCTTCAGACTATAGCTTATCGGCTAGTGGTGGGATAACACGACAATAATAAAACTTAACCAATTAAATTAAACTGCCTAAAAACGATAAAATAATAGTGACGTATTGAACCGAATTGGATTGAATCAATGCTCTCTTCGTTAATTGCCGACTTTCGTATTATTTTTGAAAGAGACCCTGCTGCTCGCAATTGGCTAGAAGTGCTGTTTTGTTACCCTGGCTTACAAGCACTGCTATTGCACCGTTTTTCTCATTGGTTATATCAAGTCGGTATGCCTTTTATACCCCGTTTTATGTCCCATATTGGTCGTTTTTTAACGGGCATAGAAATACATCCCGGTGCTCAAATCGGCCAAGGTGTATTTATCGATCATGGTATGGGAGTTGTGATTGGTGAAACTGCTATTATTGGTGATTATTGTTTAATATATCAAGGTGTTACCCTTGGTGGCACGGGTAAAGAAACAGGCAAACGCCATCCCACTTTAGGGGAAAATGTAGTTGTTGGTGCTGGTTGTAAGGTTTTAGGTAATATTTATATTGGTAATAATGTTCGTATTGGTGCTGGCTCTGTAGTTTTACGGGAAGTCCCCTCTGATTGTACTGTAGTAGGTGTACCGGGTAGAATTATTCATCGTTCTGGCGTTAAAGTTAATCCCTTAGAACATGGTAATTTACCAGACTCAGAAGCAACAGCTATTCGGACTTTACTCGATCGCATTGAAGCTTTAGAGGAACAAGTTGCTCAGTTAAAAGAACAAAATAATAAAATTCCTAGTTTGGTAGCTGCCATGTCTTCTACATCGACTGTTGATAAAGATAGTAAAATTAATGGCGAATGTTGCCGTATTAAAGATAAAGCTATCGAAGAATTTTTAGAAAGTTCTGGTTTATAAAAATAGTGAAAATTTTGTAATAGCGATTTAATATTTTCAATTGAATCGCTAATTTTTTTATCTTAATTTTTCAATGAATTGTTAGTTTTTGCCAGAGGAAGATAATCATCAAATTTTTCCTGATCGTAGTAGTAAACGGTACGAATAGGATAGGGAATATTAATATCTTGATTGTCAAAGGCTTTTTTAATTTCAATAATTACTTTACTTTGAATTCTGCGAACTTCAGGTTGTATAGGGGAAGTCCAATAACGTATAATCAAATCAATAGAACTATCATTGAAACTAACTAAATCTATCTCAGGTTTAGGGTGAGATAAAACTCCTTCCACAGTAATAATTAAATTTTCTAAAATAGCTCTAGCTTTTGGTAAAGGAGTATTATAATCCACACCTACCATTAAATCAGTACGCCTAAAAGCAAAAGCAGTTCTCACTTGTACTGCACTGGTAAAAACAGTAGAGTTAGGTAATAAAATGCGTTCTCCTTGATAAGTTCTAATTTCTGTAGTACGAATATTAATATTTTCTACAGTGCCTTCATAATCATCAATAATTATTTGGTCTTTAATGGTAAATGGTTCTTCTAACAGAAGTAAAATACCTGCAAGAAAGTTTTTAAAAATATCCTGAAAAGCGAAACCAATGGCAACGGAACTAAGTCCTAAAGTAGCAATTATATCACCTAAAGTTAACCCCGGAAAGGCAATAACCGCAGCCAATATTACTCCAACTACCCAAGTTGAAACATAGCTAGTTTTAGAAAATAATAATTGTAAAGATTTGCTTTTAATGGTTTTTTCAGAAATTGTGTCAGATACCTTTTGAGATAATTCGGCAACATACCTAGTTAAAGCAATAATTATCAATGCAGTAATTATTGCCGGAAAAATTTTAATCAAATTACCAATTATTTCGTTAATGCTTTCTTGTACAGTTTCAATAATTCCAGTCATCAGTTTTATTTAATACGTCTATTATCTTTTAACACTAATAAGACAAAATTGATTCTTCCTGAAGATAGAATAATTTTATTTGCTGGGGCGTTTTGCGGATCTTCAGCAGCATCGCTTGTAGTTTGTAGTTATTACCTATTGATATGTATATTTATTAAAAATATTGGCTCTTTCTACTCTAGCGGTTCTGTTATTTGTTCCAGCATACATATATTTATAATATTTACCAAATTCATTATTTTGATGTTTATTATTCATAATATTTTGCTCTAATTCTAATAATTTTTTAGCGAAGTTTTCAATAATCTTTGCTTGATTTTTAGCTATTTCTGTTACCATAGTAAAAAAGTTAGATTTGCGATACCAAATAGAATCATCGACAAGTTTTAATTCTTTAACAATAGTAAAAGTTTTAATAAGTAAAGCTTTGATATGATTTTTTTGATGATATTCATCATTAAATTGCACGATATATTTTTCTATTTCTTTATCTTTGGAAAAATAACCTCCTTCTTCTAAGGTGGACATAATCAATAAGATAAAATGTAAATCGGCCATGCGAGTAAATTCTGATTCATAAAAAACAGGAAATTCAATCAAATTAATATTTTCCAATATATTTTTAGCTGTTTGGATAAATTCACCGTTGTAAATGGCATTATGAATTTCTACATCTTCTAGTTTAAATTTAGTTAAGTTAATTCTTCTAAATACTTCTCTAATATCATCATCATCTACTCTACCTATATCTCTAACTACCATTTGGTATGATAAAAATTCTCGTTTTTCTTGATCGCTTAAATCTTGGAATTTTGTGATTTTTTTCAAGGGTTTATCATAGTCATTTTCGATATACTTTTTTATGGTTGTCAGTCTTTGTTGTCCGTCTATTACATATTCAGTTGTACGCAATTTTTTAGTATCAATATCTCCTTGACAGACATAAATTTCAGGGAAAGGATAGCCTTTTAAAATCGTATCAATAAATTCTTCTTGATGGTTATGAGTCCAAACAAATTTACGTTGAAAATCTGGTTTAAGGACTAATTTACCGCTTGCGATATTTTGGTAAATATCGGCAATGGTTGGATTGGTTACTGATGGTTTAATTTGTACTTGCATTTTCGATTATCATGTTTTGTGAGTTAATAATTTGTTTTAATGTGCTTATTGTATATTTTTCAAAATGGGAATAACTTTTAAATAATCCTGCTGAAACTTTATAGTTTCCTACTTCTGATTTACCGTAAGAAATTGATTTAAAAAAGTCAAACCATGCTTGTTTTAATGTTCCTATATCAAAGGATAAAGGGAGTTTATCGGGTCTAATCCAGCCTATTGCTGTATATTCTAAAAAAGAATGGTATTTATCTAATTCTGAAACGCTTACACTTTTTCTAGCTTTTCTAAGCTCCATTTGATACTCATAAATTGGTTCTAACATTTGTTCATATAATTGGGGTGAAACAATAGCTACATCTATATCTGAATCGTAGTCAAAGTTTTTTTGTTTAAAGGGGCTAAACCCTAGTTTTGCTGAACCAGTAACATATATTTCGTAAAAGGCGATATTAAATTGATTTGAGATTTTTTTTCTAAATTCATAGTGTTGATCTTCTCGATTGTTAAATATATAGGGTGTGCCATGAATTAGATATTTACGGCAGAAATCTATTATTTCCTCTTCATTTTTTAGCTCTCTCAATCTATTTAGAAAAATCTTTAAGTTTTGCATTTAAGGAATAGGACATGAAGACGTTAGGGAATCTAATCTACATTTTCATGATTTGGCTTTTCTTTTTTTAACTGTTTTTGTATTTGTTTTAAAGTCTCATAAATTTCTGGGAGACGTTTGTAAATAGCTGAGGCTTTAAGATAAAGTTTATTAGGCATAGCTGGGCTACTCGAAACTATTTCCCCAGATTTTACCTTACCATGAATACCTGTTTGAGCAGTGGCGATCGCCCCATCTCCTATTTCTGCCCCATTGGCAGCACCAACTTGGCCTCCTAGTAAGACGCTATTACCAACTTTAACACCACCCGCTAAACCTACTTGAGCAGCTAAGGCACAATTTTCACCAATTACACAATTATGGGCAATATGCACTAAATTATCGATTTTAGTATGGCGTTTAATTCTAGTTTCTCCCACTGCGGGGCGATCGATCGCACTATTACACCCTACTTCCACCCCATCTTCTAAAATAGTACAACCAGATTGCTCCATTTTAAACCAACCTTCTGGGATAGGAACAAAACCAAACCCTTCTGCACCGATTACTGCACCGCTATGAATCACGCAATTATTACCAATAATACTGCGTTCGTGAATAGTACAATTAGCATGAAGAATGGTATTTTTCCCAATCTCTACCTTAGGATAGATGACAACATTACCGTGAATGACACAATTATTACCAATTTTTACTCCAGTTTCTATGCACACATGGGGACCAACATAAACATTTTCTCCTATTTTTGCCCCCGGATTGATTATTGCTGTGGGATGAATGCGAGGTTTAGGTTGAAAAGGAGTATAAAATATCTTAATAATCTCAGCAAATAATAACCTTGGTTGAGAAGAAGAAATCCAAGCTATACCTCTTTCAATCGCTTTATTTTGTAGAATTTCATCTTCAGGTAAAATCAAAGCAGGAGCTAAGGTTTCTTCGATATATTTAGCAAACTTAATTCCTTCAATGTAACTAATAGTATCTACTTGACTATTATCAATAGGAGTAAGGGCTATAATTTCTGGATCGTATTGAGGATAGCTATTTAGACTATTATTATATTTTATTTCTAATTTTGTAATCAATTCGCTAAATTTCATAAGATTCCGTAGTTGATAATATTAAGTATAGTTATTGGCTTTATTGCTGACAATATCCTATTTTATCTCTAAGTTATTCCCTATTGTTGTGAAATTTATCAATCTGAAGTCTATTAAACTTTTTTCCTAGTTATTCTCGATTTTTTTGATATAGATATTGAGCATGATTATTTATTAATTTTTATTGAAAATTTGAAATAATTAGGTGAGCATAAAGAAACTTAAAATACTCGTAGGGTGGGAAATGCTTATGAGAAACTATGAATAAGGCTTATAGAGTTTTTGGCATTGCCCACCATTTTACATCTAAGCTGATTTCTTGGAATAAATATACCAGCAGACTTCAGTAACGGTGCGTTACGCCGGGGCTAACGACACCCTACCATGATGAAATTTGGTAAAATCTTTTCTGAATTTCACCTAATTACGCTTACCTACTTATTAGTCTTAAAAGATTATCTCTAAACTAATTTTTGTTAAGAAAATATATTGAATATTAAAGTTTTCTAGAAATTTCTGTTATCCTTGATACAAAAAGACAGAGAATTATGCTAGTCGAGAGGATAAAATTCTTATCGTAATAAAATCATCAAAATTTTGGGTTTGAAACCCCGTCTTTCTAAGACGGCTTTACATAGTGACTTTTAAGTTAGAATTAAGGTAGCCACTAAGACCTTAATGGTGGGTGTAACTCCCAGTGGTGGGACACCTGTTGAAAAGATGACTTACCGAAATGGTAGTCGGTGCTAACGCACTACAGACCCAGCCCTCACAAGCAAAGACATTAAGCGAGTGAAAAGCATAAACCTGAAGTAACCTGAAAGCAATGCTGACAGACTAGAGGCAATTGACACCGCCTTGTGGACTGCTGTTGTATTGGTACTACGGTACGGTACGGCAATGTGGTTGTTACGAGCAATGACTAACATTTGTTGGTTATCTCCTCTAAAGAATCCTCGTGGCTTTAGCCCGATGGAGTGTCAAGCAAGTTCCAACAATCAATGACAATAATATTCTCAGAGCTTATGAGTTGGGAAAAAGAAAGTTTGAAAAGCTCAATCTCAGTCGCCATGACTTTCAGGGAATCAATTTGGAGAAAGTGAATTTTAGTCACAGTAATTTAAGTGGAATTAATTTTAGTGAAACAAATTTAAAAAAATCTAAATTAATATATACAGATCTAAATGGTTCAATTCTTTATAAAGCTGATTTAAGAGAATCTTATTTGATTTATGCTAGTTTATTATGGGCTAATCTTGAAGAAGCCAATTTAATTGGAGCTAATTTAAGTTGTGCTAATTTAAGTCAAGTTAGTCTTAAAAATGCTAATTTAAAATATGCAAATTTAATGGGTATTTGTTTAGATGGTGCAAATTTAACCCAAGCAAATCTAAAAGCAACTAATCTTTTTAATGCTAGTTTTGCTAATAGTAATTTTACTGAAGTTGATTTTAATGATGCCAAACTAGGTTTAACCTATGGAAAAAATGCTAATTTTAGTAAAGCATCATTATATAAAGCTGATTTAGAAAAATCTCAATTAATTCAAGCAAATTTTTTCCAAGCTAATTTAAGTAAAGCAGATTTAATTGATACAGATTTAACTGCTGCATATTTATATGAAACCGTTTTAAAAGGCGCTAACTGTGATTTAAGCGTATTTCTCAATGCAGATTTAAGTAAAAGCAATTTAGAACAAGCTTCATTTTTTGCCGCTAATTTACAGGGTGCTGTACTCTGGGGAGCTAATCTTAAAAATACTAATTTAGAACGAGCTAATTTAGAAGAAACTCAATTAGATGGAGTTAATTTTGAACATTGTCAAGTTAAAGGTGCTTTATTTACAGATGCAGTTGGCTTATCTGCAAAACAAAAAGCAATTCTTCGAGATAAAGGAGCTTTAAATATTCCGGTTTAAAAGTTAATTTTAGAAAAGTAGTGAGAAACGTCATTTTCGCGATAACTTAATATACTTGTGTTGTTTAACTAGAAAACCCTCCAGTTGATGAAGGGTTAGATTTTAATGTTTTTCATTGATATTGATGGTTTAGGTTACTTTTTATAGCTCTTTTTCTGGGAATTTAGATGACTTTAGTTTGCGCTTGAAGGTTGAAGCTGCACCGAGAGTACAGAGAGCTAGTAAGGATATAGTGTAACCTGGTTCTGGGGCTTTTTTTATAGATGCATTCTTTACACCTAGTTGTCCCGACAATTCTGGTAAAGGATTAGTTGGGAGACCAGATGTTTTTAGGCTAATTTGACTAGGTAAAAAAACAGTCGGTGGTTCTATTGGTAATACATCTTCATCAGTATCGAATAAAAAATTCAAACCGAAGTTAAGTCCAGCTAAAATATCATCCTCTGGTGATGTTAATGTATCAGAAATATCCCACAGATATGCACTATTCCCTAATTCTGGTAATGGCGAGCCACCGGGCCATATTCTTACTATACCACCTAATCCACTAGGAAGAGAACCATCTTCAGATGTCCTTGTTCCGACTAATTCCCCGCTTTCTTTAAAGAAATCCACTTTATAGTCGTTCAAAGGATATACCTTACCTGGTGGAGGTAGTCCTATATCAGATGCTCCTAAATAGTAATTTATACTCAATAAACTAGCTTTTCTTCTAATCTTGCTTGAGCTATTGCTAAATTACTAACTACTTCAGTTAATTTATTTAAGTTATCTGCTAAAGTATCTATTTTTCCTTTAAATCCTGAACAGAGTTTTGCTTTAAAATCATTAGACTTCTTGCAGAAGTCAGGCAATAGGCACTCTTGCAATAGGCAATAGTTAGATAAATTCAGGTTTTCTGTATTAGAATTGATTTACGAGTTACTAAGGCTCTCGGTTTCACCTCGGAGATGAAAAACCGACCAGCATAGAAACAGCAAA
>CAYPSO010000005.1:0-56169 GCA_964413275.1 uncultured bacterium
TAACTATTAAAACTAAGAGCAAATTATCTGAAACTTAATTCAAGTTTGTGCTAATTATCAAAGTGCGGAATGTGGGTTTAATTATTGGTTATTTGTTATTGATTATTCGTTATTTTGCATTCTAAATCATGTTAATCTTTTGTATAAAAGATTACTAAATTCTCCTATATGCTTCAATTTCATGTGTTACAAGATTCAAAGAAAGGATCGGACTTTGTTGCTCGGATGATGTATGAATATGTTATTAATCAACCAACAGGAGTTCTCGGTTTAGCAACGGGTAATACTTTTATTTCGATATATCAGCAAGTTTTAGAATTATTACAACAACATCAAAACATAGACCTTAGTCAACTTTCTACCTGCAATTTAGATGATTATATTGTAGATGGACTTTCAATTTCAAATCAAGATTTACGCTCTTTTAAATATTACATGAAAAAACATTTTTTTTCTGGTTTAGAAAAATTAGGTTTTAATACAGATTCTGCTTTATTTCCGGCTGATGTTTATCCACAAAATAAAAAGTTTTTTTTAGGAGCATATTTAACTAAATTCGATGAAGTTTTAGCAGCAAAAGGGGGAATAGATATTCAATTTGTTGGTTTAGGCCCAAAAGAATCTCCCCATGTTGCTTTTTGTCAAGAGGGTTTTAGTATCGGTAGTGAATATAATTGGTTAGAATATCCTTCTTATATAACAGAGGTTGATTTAGCTACTCGTTTAGCAAATCGCTTTAATTCTGGATGCGATGGCGATATGGAAAAAGTACCAGCAATGGCAGCTACAATGTCCACAGGTACTCTTTATAAATTTGTTAATAAGACTTATGTTTTAGTGGCTTTTGGTGATAAAAAATCTGTGGTGAATGCTTGTTTCGAGCCTCCTAATGATAAAATTCCTGCTACTATAATTCAAATGTTAGATCGAAAAGGAATTGATTGTCATGTTGTTTGTGATTATGCTGCGGCTAAAGGTCTTGAGAATTATATCAGTTCAGTTAGTAATTCGTAGTTAATAATTAATAGTGCGATCGCCGATCTTGTAGGGTGCGTTAACGAACTGTAATGTGCTAATCCCCCGGTAAACCCTCAAAATAAAGCTTAAATGCTGTAAGATGAGGGATAGAGAAATTTTATTAAAGTGCTGTGAGTGAAACCATCTATATTGAAACCAGTATTTTCGGGCATTTGACCGCTCGACCAACCGACAATCTGATCGTTGCTGCTAATATCAAAATTACCCAAGACTGGTGGAACGAACATCGTAGCTCATTTACACTTTACGCATCAGAAATTGTTGAAAATGAAGCTGCTAAAGGCGATCCAACTATCGCCGCTCAACGATTGAATTTGTTACAATCCTTAATGCTCCTTGAACTGACGGAAGAAGCGTTTGAACTTTCGCAAGCCTTTTTGAGCAAAAGCAATCTACCTCCAAAAGCATCCAACGATTCTTTACACATAGCACTAGCAACCGTCTATAGCATAGATTATCTGCTAACATGGAACTGCAAGCACATGGCAAACGCCCAAATTCAGCGCAAGCTGGCGCAGATTAGTTCCGAACTGGGTTATGTGTTGCCAGTCATTTGCACACCCTATGAGCTTATTGGATATAACCTAGAGGTTTAGTTATGTATAAAAATGAAATTCTTGACGAAATTCACAGGTATAGAGAAGAATACGCTCAATCGTTTCAATATGATTTGAGAGCGATTTTTAATGACTTGCAACAGAAGCAACTGGCTCATAAAGATAGATTGGTTAGGTTGCCAATTAAGCGATGGTCTAACAAATCCCTGCACCCGACCGTGTGTTAGACTACCGCCAATCCTCTAAAGTTACTAGCGGCGGGTTAGTTCGGCCGTTAGGATTTATTCAGACTTCATCCACTAAGAGCAGAAAATTATTGAAATTCTAAACTATGGGTCATTGAAGCACCTGAGATCATTGCAATTAGTGGAGCAATGGCATCTGCAATCTTGGACGTAAGTCGAACTGCTCTAGAGAGAGAATTTCAAGCTTTCAACGAAACTCTACAAAGACGAGTTGAGCTTGGACAGTTAATACCAATTGGAAAAAGTAATGAGAGATTTGGTTGAGGGTGCAAATTAAAAATATAAAGCTCAAAAACTATGTCAGCATAGCCTTTAAGCCCGATAATTTTATAAGTTTATAATCAAGTCCAAATGTCTCGCTACTTTGTGGAAATGGTATAAGGTGTTGAGAGAGCGATCGCCTAGCCACACAAAGATAAAAAATTAGTTTAAAATTACTTGAGTTCTCCCCGCTTTGAAAAACGGGGATTCTAAGCGGATATTAAAAAATTGAAACTGCCTACTTTGTGGAGTCCCAGTCCTGTTCGTTTCAACCTACGGTAATGTCTCAAGTGAAACAATTAAAAAATATATTGAGAACCAAAAAAACAAATAAGGATACTAAAGCAAGTTATTTGAAATTTAGTCAAAATTCTGCATTAAAAGATTTTCTAATCGCCACACAAAATAAGGAATTGATTGTCATGTTGTTTGTGATTTTGCTGCGGCTAAAGGTCTTGATAATTATATCAGTTCAGTTAGTAATTCGTAGTTAATAATTAATAGTAAATATTTTTTCTAACAAATAATAACAAAACTCTCTCTCTGATGAAAATCTGCTTCTTTTTTACTATGGGTTAATGCCCAATAAGTTAGTTCATTATTACTATCTTTAATGACAGTTGTAATACCAATTTCTACAGCTTGATTAAATGAAATTATTAAACTTAAATCGAGTTCTAAATTAAGGGATAAACTATTATTTTTAGTTTCAAATTTAAAAGGTAATGAACTAAAAGCTAATTCTTCTGTCATTCCCTGTCTATAATCACTAAAGCGGTAAATATTCCAATTTCCTGACGGAGCAAGGTTAAATTCCCAATATTGTGAAGAATCAGCAATACCCATAAAAAATTCAAAACAAGTTTCTTCCCACAATTCATGTTTACGAGTTGGATTATTTATAGGGGAATTAATACTTATATTATTAATATCTCCTTCAATTTGGTAATTTAAAATTAAGTAATTATAATTGCGCAAAATACTGCCTTTAATTTCAATATTGGGTATTTTGCCATGATTCGGAAATGGTTTAAGAAAAAAATTTTGTTGCTTCATTATATTTTTTTGTAAATATTTAACTTTGAAATTTAATTACAAACAACAAATAATAATTCAATATAGTAATTTTAGTTGCATTTCATAATTAAGTTGTGAGGGTGTAAGAGAGATGTTTTATGTTTTAAGTGTTTTTGCTGATATTATTATTTTCCGCAGGAATTTTTCCTGAGTTTCAATACTTTTAGTAAGTTGAAATTGAACTAAGGCTCTGAATAAATTATGTTCTGGATATTTTACTTTAAAATAAACATTTCCTGCTAAATAATCGGTAAAAAATCTTAATCCTAATTCAAAAGAAATTAAACGAATAGCATCAAATATATAGTCATAATCATTGTCAGTAAGAAATTTTTTAGCAATTCCTAAATAACCTTGGAGAATACTTTGACATAAGTCCAAATCAAACTTAACCTCTTGCCAATTTTGGGTTTCTTCTCCCATAGGATTACAACCCGATCGCAAACAATCACCTATGTCATAATGAACTAAACCGGGCTTAATTGTGTCTAAATCGACAATACTCATAGCTTTACCCGTAGTTATATCAAACATAACATTATTAACTTTAGGATCGCCGTGCATTAAACGAAGGCGCAATGTGCCTTGAGATTTAGCATTTTCTAGCACAGAAGTCCAATTTTTACGCTCATTAATAAAATTTAAACAATATTTTTTTTCTGGAGAATCAGGAACTTTAGTATTAGGAATAACCTGTTGATATTGTTGCAAATAACGAGGAGTAATATGAAAACCTTCTAAAGTATCAGCAAATTTTTCAGGGGGTAAATCACTAATTAAATAATGAAACATACCCAAGGCATAACCAATTTCTTCAGCTTGTAGCAAATTATTAATAGTTTCTAAAGATTGGGAGTTTTTCAAAAAAGTCATCCCTCGCCAAAACGAATTATCTTCAGAACAAACATAATCTTTACCAGATTTAGTTGAAATAAGCAAAGGTATTTCCCATCGACGATTAAGGGTTTCTTTTTTTAGTTTGTCTCCCACATAATCACTAAAAATACGAATATTTTGAATAATTAATTTTGGTTTTGGAAAAACCTGAGTATTGATACCTTGCAACACAAAAGTAGCTTGAGTTGGCTCGTCTAAAGTTACTAAAAAAGTATCATTAATATTGCCATTACCAAAAGGTTTAATAGATTTAATCTTTCCATTATGGCAAAATTGTTCAGCAATGGCTTCTATATTGAGAGTGTTCATTTTATTATGAGTTATTAGTTGTTAGCAGTTAGCGATTAGCCGTTAGCTCTTAGCTCGATTAGCAGTTAGCAATTAGCTCTTAACTGTTACTTGTTACCTATTAACTACGAACTATTAACTACCAACTACGAACTACGAACTATTTTACTCTTCTAATCCAGGGCGAGGTATAGCCAAAGGAGGTTTTTTACTAAGTTTGCGTAACCAAAATCCACCTATAACCGCAATAATTAAATATATCCAACCGTTTAAAGATTGTAATAATAAAAAGCCACCAATACTAAACATAGAGCCAAATAATAACAAAATTGAAGCTAATACTCTCAAAATATCTCTTTTTAAATCATCTGTGGCGGGAATACCTGTTCTTTCTCGTTGAAGCTTCCAACCAATACCTCCGGGTTGTACTCGACGGTAGAATTCGTCTAAAGTATCATCGGATTCTGGAGGAGTAAGATACATAACACTAATCCAAACTATCGCAGTGCTAAGGGAAATGAAAGTTAATCTCAAGCCAAAATCGGCAAATATTGCATTAAAAGCTGGAAAAATCATGGTACTTGCGCCAATGACAAAACCTGTCACCATTGCTGCTAATTCAGCCGCAGCATTGATACGCCACCAAAACCAACGTAAAATTAATACGAGTCCTGGCCCTGTACCAATGGCAATTACTAAACGAAATACGGTAGTTATATCCTTAGCAAAAAATGCAGCTAATGCTCCGAAAAAAGTAACGACAACTGAGGCAACACGCCCCATCAAGATTAATTCGGCTTGGGTAGCATTTGGTTTAATAAAGCGTAAATAAAGATCGTTAGTAAGATAAGATGCACCCCAGTTAATGGAAGTAGAAACGGTACTCATAAAAGCAGCTATCAAAGAAGCTACCACTAATCCTAATAAAATAGGGGGTAAAAAATCGAGCATTAATTTAGGATAAGCCATTTCCTTATCTGGTAAGTCAGGATAAATAACTAAGCCAACTAAAGCCACTAAAATCCAAGGCCAAGTACGAACTATATAATGAAGAATATTAAAAAACCAAGAAGCTTTAACTGCCTCATTTTCATCCTTAGCGGCAGCCAAACGTTGGATAAATTCCCCGCCTCCATCACTACGACGAAATGACCACCACTGTAATAATAAATAAGCACCGAAAGTATTAGCACTGATACCCGCCGCATCATTCCAAGTTAATTGAGGAGTAATCGGAAGAAAAGTTAGAACATCAAAACTAGTATTTGCTTGTACTTGAGGAATAAGCTCGTGAATGCCTCCCACATGACTAACTGCTACAATAGCAACTATAATCGCCCCAAATAAACCTAAGAAAAATTGAAAAAAGTCAGTGGTAACTACGCCCCACAAGCCCGAAAATCCAGAATAAATCAGCACAAAGACACTAACACCAACAACGCTCCAAATTTTGAGACTATCTCCCGGATTAAAACCTAAACTTTGCCATAATTCCAGTGCATCTATTACCTTAACCATGGCTAACATAGCGTAACCAATACCAATACAGTTAATGGGTAAAGCAAATAAAAAGGCTTTAATTCCCCGCAGAGTAGCAGCCATTTTGCCACCGTAACGCATTTCCGTTAATTGGGCATCGGTAACTATTTCTGCTCTGCGCCACAGTCGAGCAAAAATATAAATCATTATTAAATGGGCAATACCAAAACTCCACCATTCCCAGTTACCTGCAATTCCTCTAGAGGCAACCACACCACAAATATATAAAGGAGTATCAATGGAAAAAGTAGTAGCAGCCATACTTGTACCAGCTAACCACCAAGGGAGCGAGCGCCCTGAAACAAAAAATTCTTCTATATTTTTTGAAGCTTTACCAGATAAATATATCCCTAATAACATAGTAGCTATTAAGTAAGCTAAAATTATGATCCAATCTATTATTTGCATAGGTTATTGGTTTTGTCTCCATTTACTAGACGTTTTTAGACTACCATTAAGGGTGATTTTCTGCTTAAAACTGTTACAATAAAATTAATATTTTTCAAGCTCATTAGATTATAAATTCTTAAATTGTCTCAAAAAATATCATCTTGGTTAACGAGTATTTTAGTGTTTTAACATTTATAGATAGCATTTCTATAAAAAATTTATGTCTATAACCCAAATAGAATTACTAAGTAGGTAAGCGTAATTAAATGTAAAATGGTGGGCAATGCCCAAAACTCTATAAGCCTTATTCATAGGTTCTCATAAGCATTTCCCCCCCTACGAGTATTTTAACTTTCTTTATGCCCACCTACTTATATATAAAATTAAATATAAAAAATAAACCAAATTTTCAATTATCATTAATAATTATTAGTGAATATTTCTATGTTTATTAAAAATTTTCTTAACCTATTAAAAATTAAATTAAGCGACAAAAATGATTCTTCAAAAGATTTAGAACCAGTAAAAAAGCCTAATTTGAAGTCGGAACTAATACTCCAACATAGAACAACACAAATTCAAAGTTTAAGTCAACTATTATCTGAATTAACAGCAAATAAAAATTTCTATCAAGGTAATTTAAAAGCAAGTTTATCAAAAATCACCGAAGTAGCTGCAAAAACTTTACAAGCAGATTATAGTGGAATTTGGTTAGCCGATCGCAATATTCAAAATTGGCATTGTTTAGATTTTTTTCAATTAAGTAATCACGAACATTGTATTGCTGATTCTTTAGCTATTAATACTGATTCTAATTATTATAAAGCTCTAATAACTGAACCTCTAATTGCTGCTACAGATGCTCGTAAAGATCCACGTACTTGTGAATTAAGTGAATCATATTTTATATCTTTAGGTATTATTTCTAGTCTAGAAATTCCCATTCGCTACTTAGGTAAAACTATGGGAGTTTTATCTTTAGAATACAAAAATACTCGCTCTTGGATTTTAGAAGAACAAACTTTTGCTCGCTCCATAGGAGATATAATTAGTCTAGCTATTGAAAAATGTTACCACAAACAAGCAGAAAATAAACTAAAAAAAGCTCTTCAAAAATTAAGTTATCATACTGACAATTCACCTCTAGCAACCGTTGAATGGGATCGAGAATTTAGGGTAAAAAGATGGTCAAAACAAGCAGAAAGAATTTTTGGATGGAGTGCTGAAGAAATTATTGGTAAGTCTTGGGATGAATGGCAGTTTATTTTTGAAGAAGATATTGAAAAAGTAGGAAAAGATATTCAACTTCTGATTAATGGCGAGCAAACCCATATTGTTTGTGCTAATCGTAACTATACTAAAGAGGGAAAAATTCTTTATTGTGAATGGTATAGTTCTAGTCTTATCGACACTTCAGGGCAAGCAAGTTCGATTTTTTCTTTAGCTCAAGACATTACCAGTCGGGTTTTAGCTGAACAAGCTCTTAAACAAAGTGAGAGTCAATATCGCTCCCTCATAGATAATTTACAAGCTGGTGTCATTGTTCATCAATCTGATACTACTATTATTTTGTGTAATTATGCTGCTGCAAAATTTTTAGGATTAACCTTTGCTCAAATATTAGGTAAAACTGCATTTGATTTAGAATGGGAGTTTTTTTCTGAAGATAACCAGATTATGAATGAGGAAGCTTATCCGGTAAATATAGTATTTAATAGCAAAAATATTCTGAAAAACTACGTTGTCGGGATTGATAGAAAAATTGATAATTCTCGACGCTGGTTTTTAGTTAATGCTTTTCCTGAATTTGATGGGGATAATAATATCGAACAAGTAGTTGTTACTTTTATTGATATTACTTCCCGTAAACAAGCCGAAGATATACAGCAAAAACAATTACATAAAATTTCCCTTTTACAGATTATTAGTAATCGTATTCGTCAAAGTTTAGATCCAAAAGAGCTTTTTGAAACTGCCGCTCAAGAAATTGGTAAGGCTTTTAATGTGAGTCGCTGTCTAATTTGTCATTATCTTAATGAGCCAAGCCCAAAAATTCCTTTTGCTTCAGAATACTTAGCACAGAATTGTTTTTCCATTCTTGGAGTTGATTTTCCTCTTTATAATAATCCCTATATTCAACAAGCTATTAGTCAAGAAAAATCCATTGCTTCTGATAATGTTTATCAAGATTCTTTATTAACAAATTTTTCTGAGATTTTTAAACAAAATCAAATTAAATCCATGTTAATTATGGCAACTTTTTATCAAGATCGAGTTAATGGACTAATTATTCTACATCAGTGTGATCGCCATCGTCAATGGACTGAATATGAAATCGAACTCATTGAAGCAGTCGCACCTCAACTTGGCATTGCCATTGCTCAAGCTAATCTTTTAAAACAAGAAAAAGAAAGACTTCAAGAGTTAGAAGAAAAAAATATTGCTTTATCTCAGGCGAAACAAGAAGCAGAATTTGCTAACCGTGCTAAAAGTGAATTTTTAGCCATGATGAGTCATGAAATTCGTACTCCGATGAATGGAGTGATAGGGATGACAGGATTATTATTAGATACAGAGTTAAATACACAGCAACAAGATTTTGTCGAAACAATTCGTAATAGTGGAGATAGTTTACTAACTATAATTAATGATATTTTAGATTTTTCTAAGATTGAATCAGGAAAATTAGAATTAGAAAAACAAACCTTCGATCTTCAAAAATGTCTCGAAAATGTTTTAGATTTATTAAGTGTTCAAGCTAGTGATAAACAAATAAAACTATCTTATAATTGGGAAGTTTCTACACCTAAAATATTAGTAGGAGATGTTACTAGAATAGGTCAAATTTTAGTTAATTTGGTGGGAAACGCCATTAAATTTACCCAACAAGGTGAAGTAATAATTTCTATTTCTGGTCAAAAAATTATTCCTGCCACAGCAGATAATCAATATAAAATTAAATTCGCCATTAAAGATACAGGAATTGGTATTTCTCCTCAATATCAAACTCGCTTATTTGAGCCTTTTAATCAATTAGATGCTTCTACAAATCGTAAGTATGGTGGCACTGGTTTAGGATTAGTCATTAGCAAGCGTTTAGCCGAAATGATGGGAGGTAGTATGTGGGTTGAAAGTCAACTTGCCCTGGGTTCAACTTTTTACTTTACAATTATTGCTCCTGCAATAATTAATTTACCTAAATTAAAACAATTTTTTGCTCCTTCTTTAAACACTAAATTTAGCGAAAATTATCCTTGTAAAATTCTCCTAGCGGAAGACAATATTGTTAATCAGAAAGTTGCTCTACTTACCTTAGCAAAATTAGGTTATAAAGTAGATGTTGCAGCTAATGGTTTAGAAGTTATTAAAGCCGTACAACGCCAATATTATGATCTAATTTTGATGGATATACAAATGCCAGAAATGGATGGATTAGAGGCTACTCGTTGGATTCGTGAAAATATGTCACAACAACCTCAAATTATTGCCATGACTGCTAATGCCCTAGAAAGCGATCGACAAATTTGTTTAGATGCTGGTATGAATGATTATATTACTAAGCCCGTGCGTTTTGATTTTTTGAAGCAAGTATTAAGGCGTGTAATTATGAGTAGAGATTGGGGAATTTGATTTAAGAGAGTAAGTAGTCAGTATTAAGTATTCCGCTAAAAGCTAAAAGCTAAAAGCTAAAAGCTAAATTTTATTTCAGCAATCCTTAATTATTTAAAACTACTTGAAATGGTAAATCATTATTAATTGCTTCTATTTGCCTTTGCTCCATCTCATTAAATTTTTTAATATTAGAACAGAAAATATCAGTCATTTTCTGATTATAAAAACGATGTAAACTGTGATTACAAGTAGCAGGAAAACCTCTTCTTTTTTTGTGACTACCTCCCGCACCGGGATCGAACATTTTTATGTTATGGTTAATTGCCCATTCTATGGGTTGATAATAACAAGCTTCAAAATGTAAACAGTCATATTCTTCAAAACTTCCCCAATAACGACCATATAAATTATCATTTTTATTAATACAAAATGACATCCCCACTGGCTTATGTTCGTTATCATTGTCATAAGCTGTTACTAAGACAACTCTCTCAGCATAATTAAGATAAAGTTGTTCAAAAAATTTGCGAGTTAAATATTTACTACCCCAATAAAATTTATCGCAAGTGCTACTATAAAAACTATATATTAGAGAATATAAATAATGGGGAATTTCTTCACCAGATAATACTTTAATATTTAATCCTGCTTTAATTACTGCTTTTCTTTCTCGTTTAATATTGCGGCGTTGGTTAGCATTAAAAATTTTTAAATAATCATCAAAATTACTAAAATTATTATTACTCCAAATATAACTGTAATGCAACCAAGAACTAAAACCCTGATTTTCCATTAATTGTTTCCATTGTGGATCGACAAACAAAAAATGACAACCAGATAGTTTTTGGCGATCGCAAAAATGGTCAATTGCTGCTATCATCATTTCAGTAAGCTGGTTTTCATCTTCTCCGGGTGCAATTAAAAACCGATATCCTACCGCCGGAGTAAAAGGAGTCATTCCTAATAATTTTGGATAATATTGAACTCGCAAATTATAAGCTAAATCAGCCCATTGTTGATCGAAAACAAATTCTCCATAACTATGGCCTTTAATATATAACGGTGCTGCGGCAATTAATTGCTTATCCTTCCATACCGTTAAATGACAGGGTTGCCAACCTTTACGGGCTGCAACGCTACCAGAAGTTTCTAAATTATGTAGCCATTCCCACTCCAAAAAAGGGGTTTGTAAAGGTTGAGCTAGTGCATCCCAAGCAGATTTGGGAATTTCGCCTATATTCGTAATCCAAGCTAAGGAATAATGAGATTCAGTCATTGTGGTAAGTTTGGGGGAATACTGAAACTAAGTTGATAGTTTTTACAGGTTAACAAACTTGTTGCTTATTTGACCACGAATAAACAAAGATACTTTTGTAGTGTCAATAAAAAAATTGTTTTTAAATTCATAAGAGATAATTTAGCTTGTAATTCTGCTATTTCCGTAGGTAATTTATAATTTCTTAGTCTTGCTATTTCTTCATCCAAAATACCTTGATTTTGTAATTCTGGTAATTGTTTAATTATCTTTGTTATCAATGAAAACAAGCTAGTGCCTAAATAAAAATAAAATCTAACCCTACTCCCTAATTAAGTTCCTTTAACAAAATGTCGAAGCTCTTGTAACACTTGCTTTTTAGAATATATATATTTTGATTTATTTCCATCAAATAAATAGCCATATTTAGTTTGCATATCATAGTAAACAGGGTTATTTTCTGATTCATTAACAAATTCAAAATCGAAAGCTTGAGCCGCAACTTCTTTAACAGTTATTGGTTCACAAGCAAAGTTAATTAATTTTAAATTATTATTAAGGACAACTTGAATATCTTGCCAAATATGTTCTAAATTATAAAATTGAAATTCACTATCAGGACAGATTTTATCAATCATATTTTTGTGGATAAAGTCATAAATAATATTCTTTTTTAATCCTGTGCCAAACAATCCGGGTAAACGGACAATCAAAGCATCAAAATTATCTTGAATAAAAATTTCTAATTCTCTTCTATGTCTGCCATAAGGATGTAAACCTTCTAATATAATTGGCGTATCTTCATCAACTTCTATGGGAGACTTATAAACATCTACAGTAGAAATTAAAATAATTTTTTTAACAGTAACTTCTTGTAAACAACTAATTAAATAATCAATATTTTGTTTATCCTTAATTGGTTCTTGATTAGCAATCCATTTAGCCGCATAAGCTCCAGAACAAACTAATAAATCAAAATTTTTACCTTTAATGTTTTCTATATTTTTTGAATTATAAAATTCATCATATTGACTCTGATTAATTAAATTACTGCCGACAAATCCTGTATAACCAATAATAACTTTACTCATTAAAATAATTTTTAATTAATTTTTCAAAACATAAAAAAAGGTGAGCCTAAACTCACCCTAATTATATAACCTTGGGATAAAAATCTTAAACCCTTGCTTCCTCTTTAACTAATTTGTCCCAACCTAAATCTTTAAGGTTGTTATTACGACGCAGAGGACGAGTTACTAATTCTAAAATGTCACGAGCGTTAGTAAAACCGTGCATTTGAGCGAATGTAAACTCAACAGACCATTTAGTATTAATTCCCCTCGCCTCTAAAGGATTAGCATGAGCCATACCCGTAATTACTAAATCTGGTTTTAAGTCATAAATACGCTGAATTTGATTATAATTATCAGGTTTTTCCACAATAGTTGGTAAAGGTGCATTCATTTCCTGACAGGTTTTTTCGAGGAAATCTAACTCAGCTTTTTGATAACGCTTATCCATGTAAGGGATACCAATTTCGTGAACGATCATACCACAACGAATGAGGAAACGAGCTAGGGAAACTTCTAAAAGGTTGTCTCCCATGAAGAAAACAGATTTACCACGAATTAATTGAAGATAATCTTCCATGCTTTCCCAAATTGAGGCTTCTCTTTCCTCTAAACCTTGGGGTTCAATTTCTAATACTGAACAAATCTTTTCAATCCAAGCACGAGTGCCATCTGGGCCGATTGGGAAGGGTGCGCCAATTAATTTACATTTACGACGACGCATTAAAGTAGTTGCAGTACGACTTAAGAAAGGATTAACCCCTGCCACATAATAGCCTTCGTCAATTACTGGTAATTCGGTATAACGTTTAGCGGGTAGCCAACCACCAATTTTAACGCCTTGCTTTTTCAATTCTAAGGTTAAATTGGTAACAACAGGATCGGGTAATGAACCAAATAAAACTAAAGGTGTGTGAGCCTTATATTCTGATTCTTCCTGTTTTACATCTTCTTTTTTACGACCGAAATTGAGTAATTTACTGATGGCGTTGCGATCTTCTTTTTCGGTTTCTTGTTGAACTTCGCTTTCTTTGGGACAACGGTTAGCCATTGCTGCAAGTACGGTATCTTCCCCTTGGGTGAAGGCGTAGTCTAGTCCATTGGCTCTCGCAACGACGATGGGAATGCCGATTTCTGCTTCTAATTTAGGGGCAATGCCTTCTAAATCCATTTTGATGATTTCGGTGGTACAAGTACCAATCCAGACGATAACACTAGGATTGCGATCGCGTTTTATTTGGTCACACAGACGCTTTAATTCTTCATAATCATTGAGTTTAGCAGATATATCCCCTTCTTCTAATTCTGCCATAGCGTAACGAGGTTCGGCAAAAATCATTACTCCCATAGCGTTTTGTAGGAAGTATCCACAGGTTTTTGTACCGATGACTAGGAAAAAGCTATCTTCAATTTTTTGGTATAGCCAAGCAACACAGCTAATGGGGCAGAATGTATGATAATTTCCGGTTTCGCATTCAAAGTTTAAGGCTGGAGCTTCTTGTGCTAAAGTCATTGTTTGGTATTCTCCCTTGAAATTATTTTTTAATGAAGTATTTTTCAAAAATATTTACAATTATGGACATTTTTAATTTTTTTGTAGGGTGGGCAAATTCAATAGATTTAAACTTAAATAATTTAACTTCAACAATTTACCCACCCTACTGGACTGTTTCAACTAAAATAGGGCAATAGAATTTTGATTGTCTTTATGATTTGGTGGGCATTGCCCACCCTACTAATGCACACTTTTAACTGAAACAGTCCACTACAATATTTACTGAGTTAGACCTAAATCCAATTTGATAAATGTTTAATGTTCAATGAATTAAACCATCATTAGATCTAGTTCGTCTTCTTCTGCTTTCTCTTTGGGAGGATTGAGGTAGTAATCCGATAACAAAGTAAATAAATCACGATCTTGAGCTTCGCTAGGAACTACACCTTCTGGTAATGCTAAAATCTGATCGGCAATATTCAAGTAATAATCACAAACATAATCCAAGGATGGATCGCTTTCAGCCATTTCAAAAAGGGTTTTTCCTTTAACTCTAGATACCCGAATATCTTCGATTAAGGGCAATATTTCTAATACTGGCATGGGTACATGGGAAATATATTTATCAATTAAATCCCGTTTTGAGGTGCGATTGCCGATTAATCCGGCTAAACGTAATGTATGAGTGCGAGCTTTTTCTCTTACGGAAGCAGCAATTCTGTTGGCTGCAAATAAAGCATCAAAACCATTGTCTGTAACGATTAAACAATAATCTGCATAGTTTAAAGGTGCAGCAAAACCACCGCAAACCACGTCACCTAAGACATCAAATAAAATTACGTCATATTCGTCAAAGGCGTTTAATTCTTTTAAGAGTTTAACGGTTTCACCTACAACATAACCACCACAACCAGCACCTGCGGGAGGGCCTCCTGCTTCAACACAACTAACTTTGCCATATCCTTCATAAATTACATCTTCTGGCCAAATATCTTCGTAGTGAAAGTCTTTTTCTTGCAAGGTATCAATAATTGTGGGAATTAAAAAACCTGTCAAAGTAAAAGTGCTGTCATGTTTAGGATCGCATCCTATCTGTAATACTTTTTTACCTCTTTTTGCTAAGGCTGCGGAAATGTTACAGCTAGTGGTTGATTTACCGATTCCACCTTTGCCATAAACTGCTAATTTTATTTGTGCCATTTTCTTTATCTCCTGTTTGAGTAAAAATACTTATTTTTTTATGTTTTTTGATTACAGCTTTTTACTGTTGTTAGTCTGCATTATTCACTAATTTTCTAGGAAAATAAAGGGGTCATAATTTCAATCTTAGGTGCAAATAAGCAATAAACAATAAATAAAAACTAATTAAACCATAAAAACCGATGTAAAGCCTTTTCAAAACAAATTATTAATATAAATAATGATTTGTGTATTTATTTTTAATAAATAGATACAATAAACAAAAAATATCAATTCACTAAATTGTTACAGCGAAATTCTATTCCCTCTAATCGACATTACTAAATTGCTATGGTCTTTATCAAGTAAAGATTTGAACTTATTTAATTAGGGAAAATGAGTAGGATTATCTTTTGAATAATTAGACCTAATACCCTATAAATAGAACTCTTTATCAGATATTTAAAAAAAATTATGGATTAATTTGTAAAGAATAATTACATTTTATTGCGTTTATCTTCAACTTAAATAAGTTGACTAAATTTACAGATAAGAAAGACTTCTCGTTTAAGCCCAGTTAAAAAAGTTATATTCAAGGAAACACAACAGCAAATCATTTTAGATTGTTGCGAAAAAAACCCCACTGTTGCTCCTTACCTGTTCCCTGTCCTGAAGGGAGTTGAAATTATTAATTAAACCTTTTTAAAATACTTAAATGTTTTCCCAATTAATATTGAGTTCAGATGCTTTTAAATTATTTATGGTTCTTTTTCTTTCCTTTTTAATTGGTTTAGAAAGAGAAGAACATAAGATTAATAAAGGTTATGCTTTTGGGGGAGTACGGACTTATCCTTTAATTGGATTAGTGGGTTATGGTATGGCATTTTTGTCACAAAATCAAATTATTCCTGTTGCCATTGGTTTAGGAGTAATTGGTGGCTTAATGATGATTTCTTATTGGTATAAAATCCACGCTTCACAACGAGTTGGTTTTACCTCAGAAATTTCTGGTTTATTAACTTATATTATTGGTGCTTTAGTTTATCACGAATATTTTTGGGTAGCTTCTACTTTGGCGATTGCAAGTTTAATTTTGTTAGAATTAAAATCTTTTTTAGAAAATTTAGCTCGTCGTTTTTCTGAAGAAGATATTTTCACTTTTACTAAATTTTTATTTTTAACCCTTGTTATTTTACCTATTCTTCCCAATCAAAATTTTAGTATTTTTGATCTTAATCCTTTTAAAACTTGGTTAGTTGTGGTCGCAGTTAGTAGCATTTCCTATGGTAGTTTTCTCTTACAAAGATTGATTAAAGGAAAAGGAGGAATTACCTTAATCGCTCTTTTAGGCGGTGCTTATTCTTCCACTGTTACCACAGTAGCTTTAGCCAAAGAATCTAGTCTGAATCCTGAAACTTCTGGTAATTATTTAGGTGCAATTATTATTGCTACAGGGATGATGTATTTTCGGTTAGCTTTATTACTAAAAATTTTTAATTATAATTTAGCCCGTCAATTAATTATTCCTTTTATTTGTCTAGGAAGTGTAGGAATTTTAGTAGGTTTTTTAATAATCTTAAAATGTAATTCAAAAATAAAACCTCATGAATGTAAAGCCAGCCATCCCACAGGAAATCCTTTAGAATTAAAAGCTGCTTTAAGTTTTGCGACTTTATTTGTTTTGATTTCTATTATTACTCATTATACTATTACTTACTTAGGTAATCGTGGCGTTTATACTTTAGCAGGAATTATGGGAATTACAGATGTAGATCCTTTTATTTTAGGCTTAACTCAATCTGGGGGAAAATCAGTACCTATTTCTATTGCAAGTATTTCGATTTTAATTGCTACGGCTAGTAATAATATTATTAAAGGTATATATGCCATAATTTTTAGTAATCAGCAAATAGGAAAACAGAGTTTTTATCTGTTATTATTATTAAGTTTTTTTGGTTTAATTCCGATTATGTGGTTAAAATAAATCTATTAATTTATCTGAGTTGAATGATATTTCTTGCAGTAAATTTTACAATTAGTTAAAATACGGATTAATTAAGAAATATATTTAAGATTAGATTTCAATGAGTTCATTTTTCCCATTTTTTGCATCTTTCCTTAGTTTATTAACTCTAGGCATTGCCTCATATTTAATTACGGCTCGCCGTTATCAATCATCTAACTCCGTAGCTAATTCCTACGATCAATGGACAGAAGATGGTATTTTAGAATTTTACTGGGGCGAACATATTCATTTAGGTCATTATGGTTCACCTCCCCAACCTAAAGATTTTATCGCTGCCAAAGTAGATTTTGTCCATGAAATGGTTCAATGGGGCGGCTTAGACAAATTACCTCCTGGTAGCACTCTTTTAGATGTTGGCTGTGGAATTGGTGGCAGTAGCCGTATTTTGGCTAAGGATTATGGGTTTTCTGTCACCGGTGTTACCATTAGTCCTCAACAAGTTAAACGGGCTCAAAACTTGACACCTAAAGGTATTGATGCTAAATTTGTGGTTGATGATGCCATGAAACTCTCTTTTCCTGATGGCAGTTTTGATGTAGTTTGGTCTGTGGAAGCTGGGCCTCATATGCCGGATAAAGCAGTTTTTGCTAAGGAATTAATGCGGGTATTAAAACCCGGTGGTGTTTTACTTGTAGCAGATTGGAATCAAAGGGACGATCGCACCTTACCCCTTAATTTTTGGGAAAAACCAGTAATGAAACAATTGCTAGATCAATGGTCACATCCCGCTTTTTCAAGTATTGAAAGGTTTGCAGAGCTTTTAGAAGCCACAGGATTAGTCTCAGGGAAAGTAATCATCGCCGATTGGACTCAACAAACACTTCCTTCTTGGTTAGATTCCATTTGGCAAGGCATAGTTAAACCAAAAGGATTAGTAATGTTTGGTGTTTCTGGTTTTATTAAATCTCTACGGGAAGTACCTACTTTATTGCTGATGCGATTAGCTTTTGGTAAGGGGCTTTGCCGATTCGGAATGTTTCGGGCGATAAAAACCTTTTAAATGTACTTTTTAAATGTATAAGCTGTTGTGCATTTAAACTGGGTATTAGTAATTACCTCCTGCCTCCTGCCTCTCTCAACAACCAAATTTAAAAGCGTGATAGCTTAGACGAATTGCAGAAGTTAGGGAATGGGGAAGTCTAATGTACCAATTTCGGGTAAACATGACTACAATCGAATAAATTATGTAGTGTGAGGAAGAATATGGCAATTAATTTGCAACAAGCCTTTGAAGTAGGCAAGTATCTGGTTACTCAAAGGTTATTGGGGCGAAAAAAATTTCCCCTCGTTTTAATGTTAGAACCTTTATTCCGTTGTAATCTTGCTTGCACTGGTTGTGGCAAAATTCAGCATCCTACAGAAATTCTCAAGCAAAATCTTAGCCCTGAAGATTGTTTTAAGGCAGCAGAGGAATGTGGTGCTCCTGTGGTATCTATTCCGGGCGGTGAACCTTTATTACACCCTCAAATTGACGAAATTGTTAAAGGTTTAATCGCTAGGAAAAAATTTGTTTATCTGTGTACCAACGGCATATTATTAGAGAAAAGTTTAGATAAATTCGAGCCTTCTCCTTACCTAACTTTTAGCATACATTTAGATGGTTTACAGGAAAAACATGACCAATGTGTAGATCGTCAAGGAGTGTTTGACAAAGCAGTCAATGCCATAAAGGCAGCTAAAGCTAAAGGATTCCGTGTTACCACCAATACTACAGTATTTGAGGGAACAAATCCTCAAGAAGTACAGGAATTTTTTGATTTTCTGGAAACTTTAGGTATTGACGGTATGATGATTTCCCCCGGATACAGCTATGAATGGGCACCAGATCAAGATCATTTCCTGAAACGAGAACAAACGAAAACCTTATTCCGTGAGATACTTGCACCTTTTAAAGCTGGTAAAAAGAAATGGAATTTTAATCATAATCCCCTGTTTTTAGATTTTCTCATTGGTGAAAAAGATTATGAATGTACTCCTTGGGGCAGTCCGAGTTATAGTGTATTAGGATGGCAAAAACCTTGCTATTTGTTAAATGAAGGATATTATCAAACCTTCCAAGAATTATTAAACAATACTGACTGGAGCAAATATGGCCGAGCCAGTGGTAATCCACAATGTGCTGACTGTATGGTACATTGTGGTTATGAACCTACCGCAGCCATGGATGCCATGCAGCCCTCAAATATTGGTCGCTCTTTAAGTACGCTTTTGGGTTAAGTTATTAGTTCTTTGTCATTGGTTAAATAACCAATGACAAAAGACAAAATATTTATTGCTTATTTACCTTATGCTCTTTATGGTTTTTGCTGAGTAATTGTTCTTCGAGGGCAGCAATACGATTATAAGCGGCTGTCAGTTGTGCTGTTAAACGCCGAATTTGCACATCACTAGACATTCCCATTTGTTGATAGCGATAACTATTATATTGCCAACTATTACCACCTACTAATATGTCTTTATGTACCATATTTAGGTCTGCATATTCGTTTGATGTATCAGGATTCGGAATCATATCGTTCAAAGATGAAGAAGATTCAACTGTTGACCCATATTTCTCATCTTGACGGGAACTTAAAACGACTATTTGTTTACTCATTTGAGCGACAATTTCTTGCAAATTCTCTACCTTAGAATTAAGTTCGACGATTTTTTGATACATTGAATCCATAGCATTTTCCCAATTCCTACTCTTATTTTTTCATGCTATATTATCTCTAAGAAAAATTACGATTATTGCTGATTAATTTAACTATTGGTCAAAGCTTTGTTATATACATTACTAAAAAGAAAGAATATTCTGTTTTTTATCTTTATTCAGTAAACCGTAATTAAGTTATTAATTGATAACGCATTCCGGGTAATTGGGAAACTAAACCTAGTAATTCTAATTGTAATAAACCAGCACTAACATTAGGTGCAGCTAAACCAGATTTTTCGATAATTGAGTCAAATGGGATGGCATCTGAGGGAACACATTCTAAGATTTTGGCTAATTCTGGAGCTAAATTAAGATTCTTTAGCGAATTTGCTGGAATTACTGTCTCAGTTTCAGAAAATAAAGATAATTGTTGTGCCGTATCCAGAGGAGGTATCGCACCTAACATTTCCAATAATTCCCCTTCCTCAATAATCATGCCAGAGCCATCTTTCAATAATTTTAAACATCCTTTAGCATGGTCAAAATCAGGAGAATTAGGTAAAGCGTAGATGTCTCGACCAAATTCATTACCATATCTAGCAGTAATTAAAGAGCCAGATTTTTCTGGTGCTTCCATGACTAAAACCGCACGACTTAAACCCGCAATAATACGATTACGAGGGGGGAAATTTCGACGATCTGGTCTTGTTCCCGCCGGATATTCGCTTAAAAGCAGTCCTTGAGCGGTAATTTCTTCCATTAACTGGCGATTACTCTGGGGATATACTACATCAACCCCTGTACCTAACACAGCAATAGTGCGCCCTCCTGCCTGTAAACAGGCTTGATGTGCTTCAGTATCAATACCGGCTGCCAAACCAGAAATAATGGTAAAGCCTGATTTCGCTAAAATGCTGCTAATTTTGCGAGTCCATCTTTTACCGTGTTCGCTGGGATACCGCGTACCTACCATAGCGCAACAGGGGGTAATGCCATCAATTTCTGCTTTTTTTACTTTACCTCGATAATATAATACAGGAGGAGGAGTAGGAATTTCTAACAATAAACGGGGGTATTCTGCATCGGCTGGAGTCCAAAAATGAGGATTTTTTTTGCTATGTTCTAATAATAATTGTTCGGGATTAATTTGCGATCGCTTTTCACTAACAGTTTGTGATAATTTCCATCCCAAACCTTCTATTTCTCCTAAAGCTTTAATATTGGCATTCCAAGCTTCTTCTAAACTACCAAAATATTCCTGTAAACGTTTTAATAAAATTGGCCCGATGCCGTGAATTTGTGACCATGCTAACCAATATATTCTTTCTTGTTTCATAATTATTTGTTTCAATAGTATAATAATAGCCAATTATATATTTCTTTTCTCTTCTTTTCTCCCTGTTTGACCTGCCTCCGTGATTCATTAAAAAAATTATGTTTACTTACCGCCTCTAATCTCTATATTATTAATAATTAATTATTATGATATTACCTAATTATCAACTTTTAAATAAAATCCATGAAACTCATAAATCCGAGATTTATCGTGCCATTAGAAATGAAGATAATTTATCGGTTATTATTAAAAATCTTAAAATAAGTTATCCCACACAGGAAGAAATTATTCACTATAAACAAGAATATGAAATTACTCGTTATCTTCATATTGAAGGAGTAATAAAAGTTTATGATTCAATTATAAATCCATCTCATATAGCTATAATTTTAGAAGATTTTGGTGCAATTTCTTTAATAGATTTTCTAAGTCAACAACCGAATCAAAGATTATCTGTATCACAATTTTTACCCATAGCAATTAAAATAACTAAAATTTTAGGCAATATTCATCAAGAACATATTATTCATAAAGATATTAATCCTTCTAACATTATTTATAATCCAGAAACAGAACAGCTTAAAATTATTGATTTTGGAATTTCGACTAAATTAACGAAAGAAAATCCTGTTTTTAAACATCCTAATATACTTGAAGGGACTTTAGCTTATATTTCCCCCGAACAAACAGGAAGAATGAATCGTTTTCTTGATTATCGTACCGATTTTTATTCTTTGGGCATAACCTTTTATCAACTATTAACTGGACAACTTCCCTATAAAAGTAATGATTTACTGGAATTAGTTCATAGCCATATAGCTAAAATTCCCTTATTACCCCATGAAATAAACTTAGAAATACCTTTAACACTTTCTAAAATAATAGTAAAATTAATGGCTAAAAATGCCGAAGATAGATATAAAAGTGCTTGGGGAATTAAGACTGATTTAGAAAATTGTTTAGAACAATTAAAAAACAAAGGTAGTATTAATGAATTTATTTTAGGTGAAAATGATTTTTCTGAAGAATTACATATTCCTCAAAAATTATATGGTAGAGCCACAGAAGTAGAAGAATTATTGGCAGCCTTTGCACGAACTACAACAAGAGATGAGCAAAATAATAAATCTCCTGAATTCATTTTAGTATCTGGTTATTCAGGAATAGGTAAAACCTCCCTTGTTCAAGAAATTTATAAGCCAATTACTGAAAAAAAAGGTTACTTTATCTCCGGCAAATTTGACCAATTACAACGTCATATTCCCTATTATTCCATAGTCAAAGCACTACAAAAATTAATCAAACAACTCTTAAGAAAAGATGAAATTAGTTTACAAATATGGAAAGAAAAATTATTAAAAGCATTAGGAGAAAATGGAGAGATTATTGTTAATCTTATTCCTGAATTAGAATTAATGATTGGCAAGCAACCTGAAGTTACGAAGTTAGAAGGTATAGAATCGGAAAATAGGTTTAATTTAGTTTTTCAAAATTTTATCCAAGTTTTTCCTCAAGCAGAACACCCTTTAGTTATCTTTATTGATGATTTACAGTGGGCAGATTTAGCTTCATTAAAGTTAATTAATTTAATTTTGACAGAAATTAAACCAGAATATTTATTATTAATAGGTGCGTATCGTGATAATGAAGTTAGTGATACCCATCCTTTAATTATGACTATTAAGTCACTTAAAAAAATGGCAATACCAATCAAGGAAATTATCTTACAACCCTTACAAAAAAAAGATATAAACCAATTACTAATTGATACATTTTATTGTCTATCTGAGCAAGCAGAAGAACTAGGAAAATTAATTCAAGAGAAAACAGAAGGGAATCCTTTTTTTATTAATGAGTTAATTAAAGATATTCATCAAAATAATTTAATCTATTTCGATTCAGAAGTTAGACATTGGCAATGGCAGATAGAAGAAATAAAACACATAAAAATTAGTGAGAATGTAGTCGAACTATTGATTAAAAAACTTCTAAATTTACCGAAAACAACTCAACATTTTTTAAGTTTAGCTGCTTGTATTGGTGCTGAGTTTGATTTAACAACTTTAGCAATTATTTCTCAACAACAATCTGCTTTATTATTTGATGAATTAAAATTAGCTATTAAACTGGGTTTAGTTATAGCAAAATCAGAATTAAATACTGAATTATTAATTAATAACTATCAATTTGCCCACGATCGCTTTCAGCAAGCAGCCTATAGTTTAATCAAACAAGAAGAACAAGAAATAATTCACCTAAAAATAGGAAGACTGTTATTAGATAAGATAAATATTCAAGAAAAAAAAGATAATATTTTTGCCATTGTCGATCATCTTAATAAAGGAAGTATTTTAATCAAAGATGAAACAGAAAAACAAAAGTTAGTTGAATTAAATCTTTTAGTTGCTAAAAAAGCAAAAGATTCTGCCGCTTATAAATCTGCTCAAGAATACTTAATTGCTGGATTAAAAAACACTACTCAAAAACTATGGTTAACCGATCATCAATTAATGTTTGAGTTGTATAAAGAACGAATTAAAATTGAGTATTTAACTGGTGATTTTAATGAGTCAGAAAACTGGATTGCTTTAACCTTAAAACAAGAAATATCTCCTTTAGAAAAAGTAGAAATATACAACTTATTAATTATTCAATATACCATGCAAGCAAAATATGAGGAGGCTATTGAAACAGGTAGAAAAGCTTTAGTATTATTAGGAATTGATTTACCTAAAACTAATTTAACAGAAGTTGTTCTGACAGAAATTAAACAAATAGAAGAAAAAATTGGTGATCGCACCATTGATTCTTTATTAGATGCACAAAAAATGACTATACCTGAACAACAAATGATAGGTAAAGTATTAACTAATATCGATCCTCCCGCCTATTTTAGTAATCAAGAATTATATGCAGTTATTGTAGTTAAAATGACTAATATTTCCTTGAATTATGGACATATTCCAGAGTCAAGTAAAGGTTATGTGACTTATGGAGCAATTATTAATTCGGTAACATCTAATTATCAAATTGGTTATGAATTTGGGAGTTTAGCAATAAAATTAAGTGAAAAATTTAATAATTTTTATCAAAAATGTTCCGCTTGTTTGGTTTTTGCAGGACTTTTAAATCATTGGGTAAAACCAATTAAATATGCTCAGGAAATATTTGATGATGGTTATCAATCTGGTTTATTATCTGGAGAATTAAGACACGCAGGATACAATCTTCAATATAAAATACGTTATTTATTTTATCAGGGTATAAATTTATTAGAAATTTCAAACTTAGTTCCTGATTATTTAAAATTCAATCAAAAAATCAAAAATCAATGGGGTACTGATGGAATTTTATCATTACAATTAAACCTATTTAATTTATTAGGCTTAACTAAAAATATATTTGATTTTAATAACGGAAAAATTAACGAGTCTGAATATATAAAACATTGTTATGAGTGTAATAGTTGGGCTTGGATTTGTACTTTTAATATTTTTAAAGCTCATATTTTATATTTATATGAGTATCCCGAAGAAGCCTTACAATGTATTCAAGAAGCTGGTCAATATTTAGAATTTATTAGAGGACATTTTCAGTTAGCAGAATATACCTTTTATTATTCATTAATTCTGTCTGTTCTTTATGATAATGCGAGTCCAAATATTCAACAAAAATATTGGCAACAGTTAGAAAATAATCAAAAACAACTCAAAATTTGGTCTGAAAGTTGCCCAGAAAATTTTCAGCATAAATATTTATTAGTGCAAGCAGAAATGTCTCGCCTCGCTCATCATAATTGGGAAGCAATAGAATTATATGAGCAATCTATTGCCTCGGCTCACAAAAATCAATTTATCCAAGATAAAGCCTTAGCTAATGAGTTGGTAAGCAAATTTTGGCTGAAGCAAAATAAACAAGAATTTGCAGAAATATACATCAAAAAAGCCTATAATAATTATCAGCAATGGGGAGCTAAACGTAAAATTAAATTATTAAAAAATAAATATCCTTTCTTACTTAAAAAAAAGTCATTAAATCAAAAAATATATCTTACTCAAACAACAACTAATACCTCTTCAGGACAATTATTGGATTTAGCCGCCATAATGCAGGCATCCCAAACCATTTATAGTGAAATTGTTTTAGATAAACTATTAATTTCTCTAATGAAAATTATCATGGAAAATGCTGGTGCTGAATTAGCTTATTTAATTCTGGAACAGCAAGGCAATTGGTTTATTGAAGCAGCATTAAATACTAATCTTAATAATCCCATAATTTTAGAATCATTACCATTAGAAAACAAATTACCAAAATCAATTATTAATTATGTAATTAATAGCTTAAATATTGTAGTGCTTGATAACGCTAATAGTTCGATTGATTTTGGTCAAGATAATTATTTTCAAGAAAATAATTCAAAATCAGTAATGTGCTATCCCTTACTCAATCAAAATCAAATAATAGGAGTAATTTATTTAGAAAATAATTTGACAACTAATGTATTTACTCCAGAAAGAATCGAAATATTAAAAATCTTGTCAGCACCAGCCGCAATTGCTATTAATAATGCTCAATTTTACGAAAAAATTAGTAATAATCAAAAACAATTAAATCAATTTCTTGAAGCGATACCCATTGGTATCGCCGTAGTTAATAATCAAGGTAAGCCTTATTACGCTAATCAAAAAG
Source organism: uncultured bacterium (assembly GCA_964413275.1). Taxonomy (GTDB): domain Bacteria; phylum Cyanobacteriota; class Cyanobacteriia; order Cyanobacteriales; family JAABRE01; genus JAABRE01. The sequence continues at coordinate 25,596 of CAYPSO010000005.1, forward strand.
CCATAGAAATCTTACAAAAACCAGTAGATAAAGAAATAGAAATCAGCGAAATTACTAAAACTTACCAAACATATATTGCAGGAACAAATATAATTTATCCCTCTGAAAAGTTACCAATTATTAGAGCCTTAAAAGGAGAAAAATGTAGTGCTGATAACTTAGAAATTCATCATCCAGATAAAATTATTCTCCTTGAAAGTTGGTCTTCTCCTATTTACGATGCTCAGGGTAATATTGAATTTGCTATTTCAGCTTTTCAAGATATTACTCAACGAAAACAGGCTGAGAAAATTTTATCAGAATATAATCAAACTTTAGAGAATGAAGTAACAGAAAGAACACAAGAATTATCTGAAACTATAGAAAAACTTAAAACTGCTCAATCTCAACTGATTTTATCAGAAAAAATGGCAGCTTTAGGACAGTTAGTTGCAGGAATAGCCCATGAAATTAATACGCCATTGGGAGCTATCCAAGCAGCTATTAAAAATATAGAAAAAGCTCTTGCAATTATGTTACAAGACATACCTTTATTGTCTCTAAAACTATCACTTACAGAACAAAAAGAATTTTTTAATTTTATTCAAAAAGCTCAAGAGAATCAGACAAAATTATCAACTAGAGAACAACGGCAATATAAACGTAATTTAATTGATATTTTAACAGCAAATAATCTTGATTCACCACGTCAAGTTGCAGATATATTAGTTGATATTGGTATTTATGATAAGATAACAGAATTTTTATATATTTTACAACATCCAGAGAGAGAATGGCTTTTAAATTTAGCTTATAATTTAATTAGATTGCAAAGCAATAATAAAACTACGATCGCAGCAATTGAAAGAGCATCTAAAATAGTTTTTGCTTTAAAAAGTTATTCCCGTGAGGGGCTGTCCCCCGAATCGAATTCGGGGGCTTGTACGCCCCGTTACGATGATAATAGTATAAGAAAAAGTATCTTAGTTACTGATGGGATTAATACTGTTTTAGAATTATATCATAATCAAATTAAAAAAGGCATAAAAGTTCAGATTAATTATCAAATAGAAAATAGAATTTTAGGTTATCCCGACGAATTAATTCAAGTATGGACTAATTTAATTCATAATAGTATTCAAGCCATGAATGGTGAGGGTAACTTAATAATTAATGGAACGGAAAATCAAAAATATATAATAGTAACCATAACTGATTCTGGTATTGGTATCCCCTCAGAAATTCAAAAGAGAATATTCGAACCTTTTTTTACAACTAAACCTATGGGAGAAGGCAGTGGATTAGGTTTAGATATAGTTAAAAAAATTATTGACAAACATCAAGGTAAAATAACAGTAGAAAGTGTGCCGGGTGAAACAACTTTTACCATATTATTACCTAAACATATTAAATCCGAACTAATAACCAATAACCAATGATAAATACTATGACAAACAAAGCAATTATTTGTGTAGATGACGAACAATTTATTCTCGAAACTTTAGTCGAACAACTTAAACGTAAATTTGGTAACGAATACATTTATGAAGCAGCAGAAAGTGCTACGGAAGCCCTAGATATACTCGAAGAATTACAAACTGATAATATTGAAGTATTAATTATTGTCTCAGATTGGTTAATGCCACAAATGAAAGGTGATGAATTCTTGATTGAAGTTCATCAAAAATTTCCTAATATTGTAACAGTAATGTTAACCGGACAAGCCGATGAAAATGCGATTGCCCGTGCTAAAAAAGAAGCCAATTTACATTATTGTCTTTATAAACCTTGGCAAGAAGAAGAGTTAACTGAAATTGTAGCCACAGCCCTGGGGTAAAATAATAATGGAACGATATTTGACAATTGTTTGTGTTGATGATGAATCTGTAATTTTAGATACCTTAACAGAACAATTGAAACGTCATTTAGATCGAGAAAATTATGCGATTGAAGCCGCAGAAAATGCTCAAGAGGCATTAGAAATAATCGCTGAACTTGCCTTAGAAAAAATTGAAATAGCTTTAATTATTTCCGATCAAATTATGCCCGGAATAAAAGGAGATGAGTTTTTAATAAAAATACATCAACAGTATCCACAAATTCTTAAAATCATGTTAACTGGGCAAGCAGATACCGAATCAATTGGTAATGTAGTTAATAACGCTGCCCTTTATCGATATATTAGTAAACCTTGGGAAGAAACTGATTTAATTCTAACAGTTAAAGAAGCCCTTTTACGCTATAGCCAAGAACAAAAATTAATCGAACAAAATCGAAAATTACAAGAATTAAACATCTCCCTTGAACAAAAAGTAATTGAACGTACTGCCGAGTTAAAACAAGCTAAAGAAGCAGCAGAAATAGCTAATCGAGCAAAAAGTTCTTTTCTTGCAAATATGAGTCATGAATTGCGCTCCCCCCTTAATGCTATTCTTGGTTTTGCCCAAATTATGAATCGTAGTAATACCCTTACCCCTCAAGATAGGGAAAATAGTGCCATTATTTTACGCAGTGGCGAACATTTATTAAATTTGATTAATCAAGTATTAGATTTAGCCAAAATTGAAGCGGGGAAAATGCTTCTTAATTCCCATGATTTTAACTTATTAAGTTTACTCGAAGAAATCAAAAAAATGTTTTCTTTAAAAGCAAAAAATCAAGGCTTAAACATGATTTTTAACTTGGCAAATAATTTGCCTCAATATATCAATGCAGACGAACTAAAATTAAGACAAATTTTAATTAATTTACTCAATAATTCTTTTAAATTTACTAAAAAAGGTAATATTATTTTGACCATTAATTATGATTTTAAAAACTCTACCATTAACTTTATTTTACAAGATACAGGAAAAGGCATTCCTGATGATGATTTAGAGACTATTTTTGAACCATTTTGCCAAAGTAAAAATAATACTACTCAAGAAGGCACAGGTTTAGGTTTATCTATCACCCGTAAATTTTTAGAAATGATGGGAGGTAAGATTACTGTTACTTCCCAACTAGAAATTGGTACTGAATTTAACTTTTATATCCCTATTATTCCCTTAGAAAAAATTGAACAATTTGAACACAAAAACTCTTCTCGTCAAGTAATTGCCCTAGCCGAAAATCAACCAACTTACAAAATTTTAATAGTAGATGATGAAGTATTTAATCGTAAACTTTTAAGCCAACTTTTAAATCCCATTGGTTTTGAGATTAAGGAAGCTAGTAATGGTCAAGAAGCCATCACTTTATGGCAACAATGGCAGCCTCATCTAATTTGGATGGATATGAAAATGCCAATTATGGACGGATATACAGCCAGTAAACAGATTAAAAGTACCATTAAAGGACAAGCTACCATCGTTATTGCTATCACTGCCAGTGCCTTTCAAGAAGAAAAAAACACAATTCTTGCCACAGGTTGCGATGATTTTATTCGTAAACCATTTCAAGAGCAAATTATATTTGAAACTATCAGAAAACATTTAGGAGTAGCCTACATCTATGCTGAAGAAAAACCTTGCCTAGAAAACAACACCATTTATTCTCTTACCCCAGAAGACTTATTAATAATGCCATCAGAATGGATAGAAAGACTTTATCAAGCCACTGTTAATTTAGAAGATAAAATAATTTTAGAAATTATTGAAGAGATTCCAGAAAAATATGCTAACCTAGCAGAAGAATTGGAGAAATTAGTTAATAACTTTTTATTAGAAAATATTATTGAATTAATTGAAAATATTAAAAAATGACAATTGAAGAAGAAAATATATTATTAAATGATATTTTAATTGTTGACGATCAACCCGAAAATTTACGGGTATTATCCCAAATTCTTGAAGAACAAAATTATAAAGTTCGTAAAGCAATTAATGGAGAATTAGCCTTAAGAGCAACTCAGTTAAATCCTCCAGACTTGATTTTATTAGACATTCAAATGCCTAATCTTGATGGTTATCAAGTCTGTCAACAACTAAAAAAAAATAAACAAACTCAAGATATACCAGTAATATTTGTTAGTGCTTTAAATGAATTATTTGATAAAGTAGAAGCATTTAAAGTTGGTGCAGTTGATTATATTAGTAAACCTTTTCAAGTTGAAGAAGTATTAGCACGGATTAAAAATCAATTAATTATTCAAGAACAAAAAAGACAATTACAACTAGAAATTAAAGAACGTAAAAACAAAGAAGAAGAATTAAAAAATGAAATAATAAAACGTAGAGAAACCGAAGAAATACTATATCAATCCCGTGCCTTATTACAAAGTGTTTTAAATAGTTCCTTGGATGGAATTGCCGCATTTCAGTCTATAAGACAGGATTACAACGGAAAAATTATTGATTTCCGTTGTTTAGTTGTTAATCCGATAATGGCAGAAATTATTGGCAAAGAGCGAGAAAAATTAATTGGTAAATTGATTTTTACCCAAATTTTACGCAAAATTGGAGACACTTTTTTTGATAAATTAGTATCCCTTGTAGAAACAGGTAATCCCTTAGTTGAAGAACTATATTACTACAATAAAAATTTACCTAGTTGGTATCATATTACTGCTGTCAAATTAGGCGATGGTTTTTCCATTACAGTAAGAGATATTAGCGAACATAAAAAAATGGAATTAGAATTACAGCGTATTACTAAAACAGATTGTTTAACTAATGTTGGTAATCGTCGTAACTTTCAAGAAACTATTAATCAAACATGGCAAATAGCACAACGAGAAAAACAACCTTTATCAATGATAATTTGTGATGTGGATTTTTTTAAAAAATATAATGATTACTATGGTCATCAAATGGGAGATTTGTGTTTAGTACAAGTAGCTCAAGCCCTAAGTGATTGTGTTAAAAGGCCTACTGATTCGGTATCTCGTTATGGTGGTGAAGAATTTGCAGTTATTTTAGCAAACACCTCTCTAGAAGGTGCTTTAAAAGTTGCTGAAAAAATTCGTCAAACAGTAGAAGCCTTAAAAATTTCCCACGAAAAATCAGAAATTAGTGATTTTGTTACCTTAAGTTGTGGTGTTGCTTCCATGAAACCACGACTAGGATTATTATTAGAAACTCTGATAAAAAATGCCGATGAAGCTCTTTATTTATCTAAACAAAGAGGTCGTAATAGAGTTAGTTATTAGTAGTCTCCTAATTAAATTAAATAAAAAATAAGTAAGCCTTCCATAGAAAAACCGACTGTACGTTCTATAAATATTCCCAAAGCTAGAATATAGTCACTATAGCTATGGAAAAGTGAATTATCAAATAAACAAGATTTAAGAGCATCAATCAGAAAAATGATATGAGGAATCGAAAATATCAACAATACTTCCCAAAGTGATATTTTGATATATATAAAACTACGAATAAAAATAGTAATTCCTCCAATAATAAAATAATATAGAAACATGACAATAACAACAATTCCATAAATGCCCAAATATCTTAAAGTTTCTAAAAAGCCTAGATGATATCAAATCCGGTTAAACAACTATAATTAAAATTTCTGTAATCCTTGATTTAACAGGATCGCAACTATGGCCAATCAAAAGGATTTGATATGACTTGTCAATAAACCTCGGAAAAAATCAAAAGAAAAGATAACCACAGGAAATGAAAGACTTGAATTATAAAGTTTACTCATTACTTTAAAAAGTAATAAGCTAAAAACAATATCTAAAAATAAAGATAAAATCATATTTTTTAAGTATATTTTAAATAGTATTTTTATTTCTCAAGGTATATCAAAGGTACATTTCCCAGATATGATAGTTAATCGTTTATAAAAGGTGATAACTATGACTCAACAATACCGCATTACTTTACTACCCGGAGATGGCATTGGCCCAGAAATCTTAGCAGTAACAGTAGATGTCCTTAAAGTCATAGGACAAAAATTTGAGATTAATTTTGATTTCCAAGAAGCTTTAATCGGTGGTGCAGCTATTGACGCAACAGGCGAGCCTTTACCCACCAAAACTTTAGAAAAATGCCGCAACAGTGATGCTGTCTTACTCGCTGCCATTGGTGGTTATAAATGGGATAATTTACCCCGTCATCAACGCCCAGAAACTGGTTTATTAGGCTTAAGGGAAGGATTAGAATTATTTGCCAATCTTCGCCCCGCCACCATCCTGCCCCAATTAATTGACGCTTCCTCCCTGAAAAAAGAAATCGTTGAAGGAGTTGACATTATGGTAGTGCGAGAATTAACCGGAGGTATTTATTTCGGTAAACCCAAAGGGATTTTTGAGACAGAAACCGGAGAAAAACGGGGCGTAAATACTATGGCATATACAGAATCAGAAATCGATCGCATTGTCAAGGTTGCCTTTGAAATAGCCCAAAAACGGAGCGGAAAATTATGTTCTGTGGATAAGGCTAATGTGTTAGATGTTTCTCAACTTTGGCGGGATAGAGTTATTAAAATGGCGGAAAATTATCCTGATGTGGAATTATCCCATCTCTATGTTGATAATGCTGCCATGCAGTTATTACGAGCTCCCAAGCAATTTGATACCATCGTTACAGGTAACTTATTTGGGGATATTCTCTCCGATGCCGCAGCCATGTTAACTGGTAGTATTGGAATGTTACCTTCAGCTAGTTTAGGTGCATCTAATCCCGGTGTATTTGAGCCTGTGCATGGCTCTGCTCCTGACATTGCGGGGCAAGATAAGGCTAATCCTCTAGCGCAGGTATTAAGTGCAGCGATGATGTTACGTTATGGTTTAAATCAACCAGAGGCAGCCAGTAAAATTGAGGAAGCGGTGCAATCGGCCTTAAATCAAGGTTATCGCACCGGAGATATTATGTCAGAAGGTATGAAATTGGTTAGTTGCAGTGAGATGGGTAAAGTTTTATTAGAGATATTAAATTAATTAATTAAACAGGCATATTGCCTGTTTAACAATATTTAATTGATATTATTTTTATGTATATTCATTTATAAATATTGTATTGATTTCAGATAGATAATTATAATCAGATTTTTGGCTAATTTCTGAGTTACGATATTTTTTTAATAAACTAATAATTTTAGTTTTTGATTGAGGAGTTAATTTAGATATATCTAGCATTTTTGATTTATTAATATCATTTGGTTCAAATTTTTTTAAACCGTTTCCATACTCACGTCTATTATCTTCAAATATCTGCTTTGCTACATCTGTAAGTAAATAAGCAAAAAATAAATCTATGTTAAAAAATAAATCTGATTCTCTTGGATAAATGCAATGAAAAGTTGTTAAATTATAAATACCTGCTTCATTTTTAATAAATCTTAATCCATTTCTATTAAATACTGATACCCAAATTGGTGCAGGAGGTCTATTTTCTATAGAAAACCAAGGTCTTCTATTTTTAGTGAGATATTTTTCATTTATTTTATCTTCCTCACCTTTTTGAATATATGTTTTTACATTTATATCTTCCGAATTAATTCCATTAAATAAATAAACTAATTTATCTAATTTTTCAATTTCTTGATAATTTTTACTGGTAAAAAATAATTCTTTTATATCTGCCGCTTTACAAATACAAGGCAGTAAATTTTTATGAGGTATTTCATATTTAATTGCTTTTGATTTATTGAAAGTAAAATAATCATTTGAACCTGTAGCAATTCCTCTGACTACTTTAGCATACTCTGAAAAATTAACTAGATTTTTATATTGAGCAGAATTTTGTACTTGATAATATTTTCGCCATTTTATATTTGGATCAATTTTCGTGGTTGGAATTGTATAATGTCCATTTGATGGATAATTATTAATATATTTTTCAATTAAAGATAAATCAGATAAGGAAGTAATATTTGATATATTAATTTCTTGATAGTTATTATCTTTCGCTAAAAATAATATAGCTGTAGTGGTAAGAGCATCTTCAAAAATAGTTTCTTGAAAATCAATTATAAATATATGACGTATAGTTTTACTTTTCACAAGGTATTCTTTTACCAAAGTTCCATAATCTGAATTTAAAAACTCGGAAGGAATTATATAGGTAGCTCGACCATTTAAAGCTAATTGATAAACAGATTTAAGCAAAAATAATGTATAAAGATTAGTTAATCCATTAAATTTAAAGTTTAGTTTTCTTTCAATTTCTTCAATGTTTGATTTGTTATCATAATCATGAAATTTAAAATAAGGAGGATTACAAATAATGCCATCATATTTACTATTCCAGTCATCAAAAATGTAATCTTTCAGATATAATTTTATGTTTTGATATTTTTCAAAGTAACTCTTTGCTTCTTTAAAAATAGTTTTATCAATATCAAAACCTTTAATTGTAAGATTATTATTACTTTCAAGAATAATTCTAGAAAAAATACCTAAACCAAAAGCAGGTTCTAATATGGTCTTAATATTTTGATTATCTAAAATCCAAGCCGACATTAATTTGGCAATTGGATACGGTGTAAAAAATTGAGCAAATTTTTTTCTATGTTCAAGACCTACTTTTTGTGAGTAAATTGTTTCTCTATCTAATTGATTAATTATATTTTTTTCTGAAATTATCATTAAAATTGATCCTTAGTTATTTCCAACATCTGTATTAATTTTTCTACATCTAAGCAAGCTTGTCCTCCATTAAAAGCAACATAAAAAAGCAATCGCCCTCTTGCCATTTCTTTTCTAACACTTTTATGTGTAGGTTCAATTACTCTATCAGCAATTTTTAGACCAATTTTGGAACTAATATGAATTGTAGGTTTATCTTGATTCTTTTTATTTCTTTCTGTATAAAAATCAATATCTTCTTTATCTGGATCTGATAAGGTTTTGAGAATATTTTCGTAGGAAATTCCTAAAACTTTGTCAAAAAATACCTGAATATAAAAGTGTGGTACGTTGAAAGTTTCAATCCATTTATAAACTACTTGTAAATCTTCATTCTTGACAGTAATACTTAAAAAATCTCTTTTTTGAATTGCTGTTAAAGTGTTTTTCAATTCTTTAAACAAAGTATTTATTTCAACTAATCTTTCAGAAGATCTCCACCCTGGAACTTTAAAACTAATTGCTTGAATCGTCTGTTTATTAATACTTTCTAGTATTGTGATATATTTACTTCTATTTTTATTTTCAAGCAAATCAATATAATTATTTAATATAACATCTCTAATATTTAAAGCTATTTCAATATTATCTTTAGTTCTTTGATTCATTGTTTGTTCGTATTTTTCAATTAGAAAAGCACTTGAACGGATTTCTAAACCAGCAATAGCTTTTTTAACATAATCTGTAATTTCGCTATGAGGTAATTTACTGATGTCATATCCTAAATTATCTTTAAAGTCAGACTTATCAAAAATTAATAAATCTGGTCTTTTTCCGATAGTATCTAATTCATTTTGAAATTCTTGAAAAAAATTTTTAAAATTGGTATCTCCAGCAATTAAATCATCTGATTTTCCATATCTAACAGCAACATGGTTTTTAGAAGTTTTATTAATTGCTTGAAAGATTAAGTTTTCTGCCCAATCACCTTGTTGTTTATTGGTAATAAAATTGGAAGATACTTGAGTAGGTATTCGTGCAGGTGTTCTTTCAATGGTAATATCAACTAATGAACTAGGTACATTTTTTATTAATTTACTGATTTTCTCAAAATAAATCATACTATTGGTTTTTTATTTTAAAGGATAGAAAAAATACTTAATTTTTGATTATTTGCTTAATTTAATTCCGCCACAATTTGATTATTAAGTAAGGTTTGATTAGTCAAAATATCATAAACAGTGATACGCAAAAAACGCTCTTTATCCACTTGAAATTGTACCTTAAGGCGATCGCTTCCGGGATAACCCAAAGGATTTAATTGAGCAATAGTTCTAGCACCATCTCGGTCATTAAGAGGTATAACATTCGTATCACCATTACTCAAATTACGAGTTACCAGTCTATCCCCATCAAAATAAACCTCTGTAGCCCCCGTTTCTGCCCCTAATTCGCCGATAATTAACTCTATACTCGGTTGAGCCTCTACAGACGCACCTAAGCTAATTTCTACAGAATTTTGCATCGGATAGGGTTGCCCCGTTTTAATAAGAGGATGCCAACTGTGGCGATTTTCCCGACGATTCCAATAACGGATACCGTAGCTATGATAAAGAAAATCTTGCACTTCTAGACCTTGAGCTAATTCTAATGCACCTGTGGCGATCGCAGTAAAAGGTCGATCTAATTTTATTTTTGTAATCTCAAAATATTCTTGTAACCAATTTTGAACTGCCGGAATTTTACCTGTTCCTCCTACTAATAATACACCCTCAATATCATTTTTTTCAATACCATTTCTACGTGCTTGTTGTAATATATTCGTCATCAGTTCATCAAGTTGAGAAAAGAAGCCGTTTTCAGTTAAAATATTTTCAAATTTAGTTCTATCTAATTCCAACTCATAACTATCAAAAGTTTCATCATTAAAATAAACTTCACTGCTATTTTCTTGGGACGATAAGTTGATTTTTAATCTTTCAGCTAAACGAGCAATTAAAGAATTTTTAGGAAAATCTTTAGTCTGAGCAAAATAATCCATTAACCAATTATCTATATCCGTACCACCTAAATTTTGTCCCGCTTTAGCTATTACCCTTGCTGTTTTTGGTTGCTGTACCGTACTTTTTCCTAATATTTTTTCACCCCATTTTAAAATAAAACCTTGGGGATTACTATTACTCAAATTTAATTGAACTAAAGAAAAATCTATTGTCCCACCACCAAAATCAATTACAAGTAATAAATCCTGACCTTGACTGCCATATCCTAAAGCAGCAGCAGTGGGTTCATCTAATAATCTAATTTCCTCAATATTCCAGTTTTGACAAACATCTGTCAACCATTTTCGATAGGATTCAAAACTATCAACAGGCACAGTTAAAACCAAAGAATCTATATTTTCCCGTTGATTAAGCTCAGTAATTAAACTATTTAAAAACCATTCTCCTACTCGCTCAAAAGTGACATCAATATCATCTAAATTAGGAGTAAAACCTTTAATTTGTGTACCAATACCTCGTTTAAAATTGCGGAAAAAACGAGGATTTTTCTTTAAATCAAGACCTTTATCTCGTACAGCTTGACCTAAAATAATTTTATCATTCTTCGCATTTTGAACATAAACTAAACTAGGAATTAAAGGAGGATTATCAGCTAACTGTTGAGAAATTCCCGCAAGGGATAAAACTTCAGCTTGCTGTGTAGCAGCATTCCAGCGAGTTATAACCGTGTTACTCGTACCAAAATCAATTGCGATCGCCATTTGTGATAATTACAATAAAACTAGAAATAATTGCCATAATCATATCTTTTCTTCCGGTAAAGAAATATTATACTCCATCAAAAAAAATATAACGCTTTTCAGTTAAATGAACGACCAATAAAATTCAGTAGGGTGGGCAAATTTTTTTAAATATGGGATTAAAGCAATTATAATTAATAACTTGCCCACCCTACACACCACGTAGTCTATTTATTGGAAAACTACTATAATAATTTGCTTTTTTAAGATACAAAAATAATTATTCGGTAATTACCCATAATGATCGGTAATTATTGCACCTCGACTGAAAAAAGAAAAAGCTAAAATTGGAGTAAGTATGTATAAAACATTAAGGAAATTAATCTAACTTTTGAGTATGCCTAATTTAAAACCATTTAGCACCCACGTTGTTGCACTTTTACTCGGTGGAGTAATAACTTTTGGTGGATTAAGGGTATTATCTTCTAAAGCAGAACCTTTAACTAATTCTACTAATACAAATTCTATACCAGTTGAAGTAGCAGTGAATCCTACTACTGCCAAAAATCAAAGTTTTGTAGCTAAAGCCGTCCAATTAACTGGCTCTGCGGTGGTAAGGATAGATACTGAGAGAACGATAGTTCAAAAAGTCGATCCTTTTATGAACGATCCTTTTTTTAGAGAGTTTTTTGGCGATCGTTTTGGTGAACAAGGATTATCCCAAGAAAGAAAAATAGAAGGCCAAGGCTCTGGTTTTATTGTCGATCAAAGTGGTGTTATTTTAACTAATGCCCATGTAGTCAATAAAGCTGACAAAGTAACTGTTATTTTAAAAGATGGTCGAGAATTTATAGGAGAAGTTAAGGGTACAGATGAAGTTACCGATTTAGCAGTGGTAAAAATTGAGACTAAGGGCGAAAAAATTCCCGTTGCACCTTTAGGAAATTCCGATCAAGTAGAAGTAGGTGATTGGGCGATCGCAGTTGGTAATCCTGTAGGCTTAAATAATACTGTTACTTTAGGTATTATTAGCACATTGGGTCGTTCTTCGGCGGAAGTAGGTATTCCTGATAAACGAGTAGAATTTTTACAAACTGACGCAGCCATTAATCCGGGTAATTCTGGAGGCCCTTTATTAAACGAACAAGGAGAAGTAATCGGCATTAATACCGCTATCCGTGCAGATGCTATGGGTATTGGTTTTGCTATTCCTATTAATAAGGCTAAGGATTTAGAACCAATTCTGGCGAATGGTCAAAAAGTACCTCATCCTTACATTGGCGTACAAATGCGGGATTTAACCCCAGAAATTGCCGAGAAATTTAATGAAAATCCCAATACTCCTTTAGTTTTGCCTGAAGTTGATGCAGTTTTAGTCGTTGGAGTTATGCCTAATACTCCCGCAGAAAGGGCAGGGCTTCGTAGCGGTGACGTAATTTTAGAAGTTAATGGCAAAAAAATTACTGGAGGCCTTCAATTACAACAATTAGTGGAAAATGCTGGAGTTAACCAAGAGCTAAAAGTAAAAGTTCAAAGGGGACAAAAACAACTAGATTTTAACGTTCGTACTGCTCAAATGGAAAATATCGAGCAGGGATAATCATAGTAGTGGTGGGTAATGCCCACCCTATTTTTTATCTATTTAACTAATTGAAAATTATTTGCAAAAAAAAAGAGGGGTTTCGCCAATATTAATAACTTGGTGGCGACCCCTGCCTATTCTTGAGAGAAGAACACTGAAACTTATCTTATACTTAATGATTATCTTTGTCAAGATAATTGAGAAAAATATTCAATTATCTTGATTATAGGTAACCTTAGTTCGATGTAAAAAATTTACTATAGCAGAGAAAGAGTTGGTTAGGACATTAATACCCAGAAGCGATCTGCTTGCTTTACTCGCTTCGCTCCCACTAAGTGAAGCTATATCTGCGCCTGTTCAAAAGGTTTTATAATATAGTCATCAGCCCCAGAATCTAAACTAATAACCCGATCTAAATTATCATCCTTATAAGTAAACTAATTGATAAATTGAGTTAGAAACTATTGAGCACTTATTTCAATTAAATATTTGTCATCTAGAGATTTCTGTATTTGTGTAGTTCCGAACAGATTGCTAAATAAATCCAATTTTTTTATTAATTAACCCTCTTTAGCAAACTTTAATTCAAATTATTTAACAAGCTCTGAAAGCGTCACGAATTTATATCCTTTTTCCTTTAATCTTGGTATTATTTTTGTTAATGTTTCTGCGGTTCTTTTACCTCTAGAACCTCCATCATGTAGTACAATAATTGAACCGGGACGAACATTTAATGAAATTTGCTGAGTTGCAAACCAAGATGAAGAAATATGGGTATCATAGGGAAAAATTGAACCTAAAGCCACACGATAACCATGTTTTTTAGCTGTATCTAGCATCATTTTATTATACCAACCTGAAGCTGGACGCATCCATTGAACAGGAGCATATTTTAAAAGAACTTCTTCTGCTTTTAATAAATCTTGTTCAAATGCTTCAGGAGATAATTTAATACTCGGTTTATCTTCGGTTAAATGATTACCTATTTCATGATTATTTTTAACTATTTCTGTAATTAAATATTCATTTCCTGATACTTGATTACTAATTACAAAAAAGGTAGCTTTTACTTCATTTTGTTTTAATATATTGAAAATTAGTTTAGTTGTTTGTTCATTAGGAATATCATCAATAGTTAAGGCAATTATTGGTTTATTGGTTTCTACAAAATAGTAAACTCCCGGAATAAAATATTCAACACTAGCTAATAACCATCTAGGTTGAAAAAACAAAAGCGATAATACAGTTAATAAAATTGCTGATAAATATATGGCATATTGAAATTTAAAAATAGTCATTTCATTTATGATTTATCAATGTTTAATGTTTATTTATTATAGAGGCGTATTTTCCACGCCCCTAAATATTTTGATTAAATATCCAATTCATGAAGATTTAATTTTGGAGCATTAGTTTCAATAAACTCTCGACGGGGTGCAACTCTATCGCCCATCAACACAGTAAAAATGCGATCGGCTTCTGCTGCGTCCTCAATTTCAACTCGTTTCATGCTACGAGTTTCAGGATTCATGGTAGTATCCCAAAGTTGTTGAGGCATCATTTCCCCTAAACCCTTAAAACGTTGGATAGTATAGTTAGCATTAGCAGGAAATTCCCTTAATTTTTCTTGTAAATCGCGCTCACTATAACAATAATAATGATTGCGCCCCCGTTCTACCTTATAAAGAGGAGGACAAGCAATATAAATATAGCCTTGGTCAACTAATTCTCGTTGATAGCGATAGAAAAAGGTAAGTAATAAAGTTCTGATGTGCGCTCCATCAACATCAGCATCCGTCATTATTACAATGCGATGATAGCGTAACTGACTCGCATCAAATTCTTCCCCTTTAATACCCAAACCTAATGCTGTAATTAGGGATTGAACCTCATTATTTTTATAAATTTTGGCATCATCGGTCTTTTCAATATTCAAAATTTTACCTCTAAGGGGCAAAATCGCTTGAAAACGCCTGTCTCTGCCCTGTTTAGCACTCCCGCCCGCACTATCGCCTTCAACGAGGAATATTTCTGAGTTTGCGGGGTCTCTTTCGCTACAATCTGCCAATTTACCCGGTAAAGGAGAAGATTCTAAAACCGATTTACGACGGACTAATTCCCTTGCTCTCCGGGCTGCTTCAGCCGCTTTATAAGCTTGTACAGCCTTTTCAATAATTGAATCGGCGACATTCGGGTTAAATTCTAAATATTCATTTAAAACTTCCCCTACTAGAGAATCAACTATTCCCCTAACTTCACTATTACCTAATTTAGTTTTGGTTTGTCCTTCAAATTGTGGTTCTGGTACTTTAACGGATATTACTCCAGTTAAACCTTCCCGTACATTTTCCCCACCTAAATTAGACTCGCCTTCCTTAATTTTATTGCGTTTACGAGCTACACTATTCATCGTCCTAGTTAGGACTGTTTTTAAACCTTCTAAGTGAGTACCGCCGTCAATGGTACGGATATTATTAGCAAAACTTAGTAAATTATCATTGTAAGCATCAACACACCACTGTAGGGCTACTTCTACGGTAACACCGTTTTTTTCTCCTTGGACAAAAATAATATCTTCGTGAAGTGCTTGTTTTTCGGTTGTCATATACCTGACATATTCTTTAATACCACCTTCATAGCAATAGCTTTCGATGCGAGGTTCAGATAATCTGTTATCAGTAAAAGTAATCCTAATTCCTGCATTAAGATAAGCTAATTCCCGCAAACGTCCAGATAAAGTATTGTAATCAAATTGTGTAGTTTCAGTAAAAATTTCTACATCTGGTAAGAAATGTACTGATGTCCCAGTAGAATGATTTTTATTTGGTTGAACTTGTAATTCACCCATAGGAACACCCTTTTCGTAGCGTTGTTGATGTTCGTTATTTTCTCGCCAAACTGTTACTTCTACCCAAGCAGAAAGAGCATTAACAACAGATACCCCAACTCCATGCAAACCACCAGATACTTTATACCCTCCTGCGCCAAATTTACCGCCGGCGTGAAGCACTGTCATTACTGTTTCTAAAGCGGATTTTCCCGTTGTTGGGTGAATACCTGTGGGAATACCTCGACCATCATCGGTTACAGTTACTGAACCATCAGCATTAATATCAATTTCTATATGGGTACAATAACCGGCTAAAGCTTCATCAATGGAGTTGTCAACTACTTCATAAACTAGGTGATGAAGTCCTCTAGGTCCGGTTGTACCAATATACATCCCCGGACGTTTGCGTACTGGATCTAGGCCTTCAAGAACTTGAATTTGATCGACACCGTAATTACTACTGGTCATGGATAATCTCCGAATAATGGCTTTTTAACGGTTTTATACCCCTTTAGGGCAAAATCATCAAAAATTATAACATAAAGCTATTCAAGAAGCATTAAGACTTGTTTCAAGATATATTTATTATAGGGGTATATCTAAATAATTGACAATTAAAACAGCAAGTTATTCGGAAGGTTAGATTGCTTTGTGTTTTTTGCAACTATAATTGTAGTTTAAATCAATCAAAGGTGATGGTTAAGTAACTGATTCTCTGATTACAATTCAGCAACAAGCTTTTTAAAAATAGTCCTATGAATACCCCTAGTCATTATATTCTGAACCTAGTTTTTTTAGGAAAAACCATTGCTCCCAATGCAAATATAGCTATTACTCTCGGTGCAATTTTACCTGATGCTCCGATTTTTCTATTTTATTTTATCGTTAAATGGGTCTATCATTTGCCAGAAAAACAGATTTGGTCAACAGCCTACTATAGTCCATTAGTTCAGTTTTGGGTAAGTTTGGGTCATTCTTTCCCCATAGCAATCGCTGGACTTTTATTAAGTATTTGGTTTCAATGGCGTTTAGGCATTGCTTTTTTTGCCAGTATGGGTGGACATTCTCTTTTAGATTTACCATTACATCATAATGATGCCCATCGTCATTTTTTTCCCTTCACTGATTACAAATTTATTAGCCCCTTATCCTACTGGGATATTAATCACTACGGTAAAATTGTCGCTTTTGTAGAAATGGCAATGGTTATAATAGCGACTCCCTTTGCTCTTAATCTACTTAAATATCGTTTTACTCAAGGATTGGTTATAGCTATAGATCTACTTTATATAATTGCCTATTACAAATTTTATTGGCTTCGTTAACTTGGAAAAACCGCTCTTAAAAAGCGTTGAAGCTCTTTTCTTCCTGCTAAATTATCATTATAAATATTTGAATCATCATAAAGCTCTGTCCAAAATTCCAAAATTTCTGTATCCCATACTTCTCGAAAACTTCCTTTTGGTACAATCACATCAGAAGTAGGGTGTAAAGAGACAATGCGAGGTTTTGTGGGCGAATGTTCAACCAGGAATAATGGTCGAATCCAGTAAGTTTGCTGTAACTTGATAAATTGAATAATTGAGGCATAAAGACGGCAATTTTTATGTTCAAGGCAAATAACTTGTTGTGAAGATTTAAAATCAACTGAATCAGTCATATTAATAATTATTTTTTAAAAATCTTCTAAATTTGTAAAAAAAGATAAACTAATTATTTATTACCATTTAATGAAGACGGTGAGCAAAAGACTTAATTTTAATTATTAGCTAGAAAACTTAAATTAATTGCTCACCTTCATATATTATAAACTAATTAGCGTCTTGAATATAATTTTTTCTTTCTGCTAATAATTTAGGTTTTAAATACAAATTTTCTAGTAAAACTGAAGCCCCGGCCACCCAAGGGGGAACAATTAAAGCTCCAATAATTCCTAATAATTGTGCTCCTCCTAATACGGCGAGTAATTGATAGAGAGGATTAATTTTTACTGACGAACCTACCAATAAAGGATCGAGAATATAGGTTTCTACATTTTGGATAATTACAAATAGTAATAACACCCAAAGAAAAGTCCATCCTCCTTGAGCCACTGCCACAATTAAGGCCGGAATAGCACCAATAACAGGGCCAAAAAAAGGAATTAAATTAGTAATTCCGGCAATAACTCCTAAACCCAAAGCTAACTCAGAAATACCAAGAAATTTCAGACCAAAAGTAATAGCTATAGATAAAATACCAGAAACTAAAATTCTTCCTTGAAGATAACTTCCCATTCTTTGACTCATTATGGGTACTTGTGCAGCTAGACGCTCATTCCAAGGCTGGGGAAATAAATTTACTAGACCTTCTATTAATGTTTTTGAACCTGATAATATATAACCAGAAAAAAATAGCGACAAAACAAGACTTAAAACACCACCAATAATTCCTCTAGTGATACCATAGGAACGCACAACTAACTCCTGAGAAGATCTAAAACCCCAAGTTATAATTGCTTGTACATCGAATAATCTATTAATTAAATCAAGGGTTTCTGGTTGAGTCATTCCTAATCTCATGACAGTATCCCTTGCTATTATTTCTAATACTTCTAAATAACTAGGTAATTTCCTAATTAAACGATCGATTTGCTGAATAACAGTAGGACCAATTACTAATCCTAATCCTGTAATAATTGAAATTAAACCAAGATATACTAAAATAACACCTAACCAACGAGGTATTTTTAATTTTTCTGCCTTGTTAATAATAGGTGCTAAAGTGGCTGCAATTACAATAGCTATCATTAATATAATTAGCAAACTTCTTAATTGCCAAAGTAAGACTAATGATAAACCAGAGCCAATAATTAAAGTGATGTTCGCAGTGGAAAGGGTAATACGTCTTTCTGACATTAGAGTAGTTTAGAGTAGTATAGATAAGAAGAAAAAAAGTAATTATATTTTTTTAAACTATAGCAAACTATAGCATTAAGTATTAATTTGGCTCACTTAAGCTATGAAAAGATTAAATGTTACAATTTTTACCCCTCTTAAGAGAAAACTTCTGTATTATTACGTAATAAGTAAGTATGCCCACGCCAAATTTTAGTACATTTGGCCGTTGTTATTATTAATAAACAGATCGAGAATTAAATGTATATATATAATATCTACTAATACTTAAATATGATTGGTATAAAAGCTCACACAGTATTAAGAAGTATTCTCATCAATCAGGCAAGGAAACAAGGTCTAATCACTCCCATCGATTTTGATCCAAAATTGAAACTTGTTTTAATTAATCAGTTAAGGGAAAAAGGTTTTGTTACCCCGATGATTTTATCTTTAGGAATGGTAACACTCTTAGTTGGTACAACTATGATGGTTAGGTCACAAGCTGAAGAAATTCAATCAAAACAACAAAAACAAACCCATCAAGTTTTTTCAGTGGCAGAAGTAGGGATAACACGCTATCAACAATTGATTAAGAATTATTCTGCTATTGCTGCATATCCTGATTGTAGTCAAGGTAGAGATACCAATAATCAATGTCTAGATACATCAGCAGATGTTAGTTGGAGTAATCCTAGCTCAATTTTACCCGATGATTCTTTTTGTGATGTTTCCTATGGTGCTGTCAGTGAAGCTGAGGGTAAAGTTAGCAGTTTAGCCAATCTAGATTTACAAAATATCGATCCTAACGATGCAAATCCTCTTAATGGCAAAGGGCAATATCGACTTGTTAGTTATGAATATAATCCATCTACAGCCACTTCTGGCATAGGTACATTAATTGTTGAAGGAAGATTAAAAGAAGCTATTAAACAAATTAAAGTAGAGATTCCTGTAGAAAGAAGTACAAATATAGGAGCAAATACTACAACTGGAATATGGATTAGATCGAATCTTAATTCTACTATTTCTGGCTCTGGTCAAATTCAAGGACATATTAAAGATTCCACTTGCTCAGATGATGTTGTCACGGCTAATGTTGAAAATCTTCAAACATATCAACAAGAGCCTTATGTAACCAATGGAGAAACATATACCTATAATGCCACACCGGGGCAATCCTTTCCTTCTTTGCCCAATGAGGGAGCAAGCATCCCTACAGGTGCTGGAGTCAATATCTTATATCAAATTGATAATTCCACAGATAGCTTGCCTCGTGCGGGAGATGTAGAAGTTGATAATGTTTACACATATTATGTCAGTAATGTTGGTACATCCGTTGATTTGAATACTGGTACTAACCTCAATATTGATGCAGGGGCTGGTAAAACTATAGTTTTATATCTAGAAGGAGACATGAGCTTAGCTGAAAGTAGTTCGATTACAGTTGCCCCCGGTACTACTTTGATTGTTTATGCTCACGGTGCAGTCGATTTGTCTGGTGGTTCAAGTGATGGGCCAATTCAAAATAATAATACTCCAGATTATGCTCAAATATATGTTTATGAGGGAGATAATGTTAAATTAGCTGGCGGTACAAATATGAAACTATTTGTTTTTGCTCCTGATTCTTTAGTTGAACAAACGGGTAGTAATCAAGTTATAGGAACAATTTGGGCTAATTCTTGGCAAGCTTCGGGAGATGCTAAATTTATTGAGGGAGAAACAAATTTAGCTAATATAGAAATTGCAGATAATTTATTAGATGATAATTATTCGATTAAACCAGTTAATTCTTGGACTCAAGTTGATGTTAAATAAATTAAAATTAGCTAACAAGGTTGCTTCATCCTATAAAGAAAAAAAAAGATTAAATAATATTTATAAATCAAAATTATTTTAACTCAACTGAAATGAAAGTTAGAACTGCTAATCCTAAAGATGTTTCCTTAATTTTATCATTCATTCAAAAAAAAGCAGATTTTGATCGCCATATCGGTGCTTTTTCAGGAATCTTACAAGTCTCAGAAGATAAAATCAGCAGAACACTTTTTAGTACCAATCCTTTCGCCTATGTTTTATTTGTGGAAGATGCTGGGCGAGAAATTGGTTTTGCACTCTATGGATTTAGATATTCGTCGTTTATTGGTCAACCTAGTATTTGGCTTGATGACTTATTTATTGATGAAAATATGAGAAGTCAAGGTGCTGGAGCCGCATTAATGCAAAGTTTAGCTCAAATCGCCTTAAAACATGATTGTACCCATATTTCGTGGACTGCTGATGCTCGTAACACTCGTGGACTCAATTTTTATCATGGTTTAGGGGCTAAAATTATTAAACAGGAAGATAACAGATGTTATTGGCAATGGGATTTTAATTTATTAAGCAAGCACAAAAAGGCGTTGCTAATTTAAAACATGAATTTTATTTTGTTGGTTTTTAAAAATGCCCCCTAGGGGCTAGGGGGGCTAAAACTGCTGTATTTCTCAGAGATTCAGCAACACCATTTTTTTTAACCTTTAACACAGACTACCTGTTTTAAAGTTGCAACTATTTCTACCAAGTCTGATTGCTGATTCATAACTTGTTCAATAGGTTTATAAGCTGCGGGAATTTCATCTAAAACTCCTTTATCTTTACGACATTCAATTCCTTCAGTTTGCTGAATTAAATCATCTAAAGTATAGGTATCTTTTGCCTTAGTTCTTGACATTAACCTGCCAGCACCATGACTGCAACTACAAAAACTTTCATGATTACCTTTTCCTTTAACAATGAAAGATTTTGCTCCCATTGAACCCGGAATAATCCCATAATCTTCGGTTTTTGCTCTTACTGCTCCTTTACGAGTTACATAAACTGATTCTCCAAAATGTACTTCTTTTTCTGCATAATTGTGATGACAGTTAACAGTAATTAAAGGTTTTGTTGGTTTTCCTCCTACTAAATGTTTTTCAATAATTTGCTTAAATCTATTCATCATTACATCTCGATTATAGCGAGCATAATTTTGCGCCCATTGCAAATCCCGCCAATAAGCAGCAAATTCTGGCGTACCTTGAACAAAATAAGCTAAATCTGGGTCTGGTAATGAGATTTCAGCTAATTTCATTAGCTTTTTAGCTGAATTAATGTGACATTCAGCTAATTTATTACCAATATGCCGCGAACCAGAATGAAGCATCAGCCAAACTTGGTTTTCGGTATCGATGCAAACTTCAATAAAGTGGTTCAATTTTGTTACTTGTTACTCATATTTTTTAATCTCCATAATCTGATTTCAATACTTTTTTTGCTTCTTTTTAGCATTGCTATTGAATCTTCTATGGAATGATTAAAAATATATATATCTTCTTCTTTTGTCCAATTTTTTCTATTAGCTATTTTTTTCATAGTCTGAGGACGAACCCAACTTAAAACTTCTCTTGCTTTTTGTGATTTCCTTGATAATGCTAGACAATTTTCATAGTACAAAAATTGCACTAATAGTTGAGCATCTTCTTTAAAAAGAGCAATATTATAAACATTATCCCTTTGATTTCTTTTAGAGGTTTTTTCTTTACCTATAGTTAATTTAATTACTTGCAAAAAAGCATTTGCTATAGATGAACTAGAAGTAACTAAAGAAATAAAAGGAAAACCTTGGCAAGTTAAACCTAAAGAACCATCTCCATCTATTAAACCTCTAAAATAATCTGCTTGAGAAAATTTACAAGTGGGTATGTCAATTAAATTGGACTTTTTACCATAAGATAATCCCCATGATTCAAGATAATCTCTAAATTCCTGATCGTAAACTCTCCAAACTACGGATTTATAATCATCACTAAAGTTTGTTGTTCTTGTACGTTCAGTTATTGAAGAATTAAATCTCAATAACTTTTTAAATGCCCATAAAATGTCTTCATCTTTTTTACTAACTTCCACGCTTAAACGTCCTCTATTACGAGTAGATTTAGATAAGTGACCGTCAGTTTGAATGAAGCCAAACATATAGGAATAATCTGGACTTTCAAGACTAATATCAGTGGGAATCATCAATTTATAGAAAGCGTGAAAATAGTAACAGATCAAGTCATTTCTGCTTGATTCTATACCTTCAGATTTGGTATAGTTCGGAGTACACCTTCATCCTATAATTATAGGATGCCCAAGTCCCTCTACTCTCTACGGGGCGTTTTACCGCTTCCCTCGGAATTAGCATCTCAGCTTTTCCCGATTTGGACGAGTTTTCATTCTTGTATTACTACAAGACGGGGCAACACTTTACCCCCACCTAATGAACCAAGCTGATTAATAGCTTTAGTTTCTAAACGTTGTACTTTTTGATGTAATTCCTTAAAATCTCGCCATCCTTGCCAATTAGTAACCGCTTTTTCAATATCTTTATTTTCATTACGGCCAACCGGAATTGCTGCTTCAATATCAAGGCGAATTTGTTTAAGCTTGCCTTCAAGTTGATTTGCATGAAAAGGCATTTTTACTGCTGCCATCCCGCAACCAATATCAACTCCCACAGCAGCAGGAATTACTGCATCTTTAGTAGCAATTACTGAGCCTACTAATGCACCTTTTCCTAAGTGAACATCGGGCATAAGAGAAACGTGCTTAAATACAAAAGGTAAAGAAGCAACATTTCTTGCCATTTGGCTTTCTTTAGGATCTAATGGATTACTTGCCCAAGATAAAACTGGTTTTTCTGTTAATAAATTTAATTCTTCGTAAGGCATAATTACTTATAGCTATTATTTTTTTGTAAACTGTTTATATAATAACAATTAATTTTAATAAATAATGATTAAAAGTCCCCTAAGATACCCAGGTGGTAAATCTAAAGCAATTATCCAAATAGAGAAACAATTACCAGAATATTTTACTGAATATCGAGAGCCTTTTGTTGGGGGTGGTAGTGTTTTTATTTATGTTAAACAAAAATATCAGAATTTGAAATTTTGGATTAATGATTTAAACCCAGAAGTATTTTTATTCTGGAAAATTGCCCAATCTAATTTGCAAGATTTAGTTACAGAGGTAAAAAAAGTTAAAGATAATTATCAAGATGGTAGATTATTATTTACGCAAATGAGTCAAGTTGATGTTAATCAATTATCAGATTTAGAAAGAGCAGTAAGATTTTTTGTTTTAAATAGAATTACTTTTTCAGGAACAATAGAAGCTGGTGGTTATTCTCAAAAATCCTTTGAAAGTAGATTTACCTATTCATCTATTGCAAGACTAAAAAATTTAGAATTTATTTTAGATAATAAAGTAACTATTACTAATTTAGATTATAGTGAGATCTTAAAACCTAATGATGGCAATGTATTTATTTTTTTAGACCCTCCTTATTATGTAGCTACGAAATCAAAATTATATGGAAAAAGAGGATGTTTACATACATCATTCGATCATGATAAATTTGCAAAAATTGTTAATCATTGTCATCATCTCTGGTTAATTACTTATGATAATTCACCAGAGATTATAAATAAGTTTAAAAACGCCAATATTCAGCCGTTTGAATTACAATATGGGATGAACAATTATCAACGTTCCAATGCTGCTAAAGGTCGAGAAATTTTTATCAGAAATTATGATAAAAAGCCAGATAATAATCAAAAACAATTAACTTTGAATTTATTTTAAATAATTTATCTAATAACTTCTTACTTACAGGTTGCTGAATAAATATAAAACCTTTACCAATCAAGGATTTTAGGTAGTTTTAATAGTTATCAGTTATCAAGACTTTTGCTCCTGAATACTGAATACTGACTCCTCGTCTTAACCAGCAAACTCCTTGAGGCAAACCCTACTTATTACTTACTAATTGGCTTTCCTTGTTTATCTAAATATCCTGTTTCAATTAAAAAGACTTTTAAAGCAGTCGGAAAATCAGGATAAGCTCCTATTTGATTATTATTTTCGTCATAAATTTCTAACCCCCAATCCGATTGTTTATCATAATTAGCTAACATAAATTTCCAACCTTCTTCGTATTCTCCTAATAAGATTTTTTGAGCTACATATCCTGCTAAAACTCCATTTTCAAACTCATTTTCTTGAATAACTTTATACATATCCCAAGCGGTGGATCTTAAATATTTTGGATAATTACGAGTAACATTTTTAAATTCACCATTTTCTAGTCTTAAAATTAACGATGGAGGAAAAGAACCTGCATAGGAACTAAAAGCATAAAGAAAAGAATTATCATAGGTTATAAATTCAAATTTACCGTCATTATCTAGGTCTTGAAAAGTTCCTCCTCCCCCGTCTGAAAATCCTGTTTCTATTTGTTTAAATTCTTGTTGGTTTTCTTGCCAAAAATAAACAAAATGATTAGTACAACAATGCGCTCCTCCACTATAAGTTCTGACAATTACTTCAGGAATATTATCAGCATCTAAATCTTGTAAAGAAACATTAGCAAAGCTACCTGTCATTTGACCATTAGTTATTTTTAATTTATTATCATAGTAGATTTGATAGTTTAAGTTAGAATCTTCGGATTCAGTTGAATAATCATAGGGTTTATAATTAACTATGACTTTAATTTTATCTAAATTTAATTCTTGATTTTTGATTTCAGAAGTATCATAATCAATCTCTAAAGTTGTTTGACTATTAACAACAGGTATAAATACTAGATTTAGGGCTAATAAAATAGAAGATAGTTGAAAAAGTTTTTTCATATTTAAAGTTTTGATTTTATTTAATATTTTTATATTCAATTATAAATTCATCTGGATCGTCTTGGGGATTTTTTATTTTAATAAATGGAATATTTTTATCTAACTGCTTAATAGCCATACGAAAATATAATTTGGGAATAAAGCGATCGTAAAAGATATTTTCTATTTTTGAATGAAGTTCTGTAATTTTAATTGGCGATTTAACTTCTACAATATCTACAATACTTTGTTGTAATTGTTTAATAGGAGGAGCATAGCCATTGACAACTTTAACTTTCTGTAAAATCGAACAATTATTTAACACTTGATACTGACAAACTAATTGTTTTAATTGTTTTAAAGTAATCGGCTCAAATTTAATTACTAAATCTCCAGATAAAGCCTCTTTTGCTAGTTTATAATAGGTTTCTAAATATTGTAAATCTTCAATGGTAGGGCGATAATGGGTATATTCTTGTGAATTAGGCTTAAAAATATCACTATAAATATCAAAAGCTTTAGTACCTTTTGTTCCCACGCCACAGTTTCTAATTAAAAATAAACTTTTACAAAGATTTTTATTAATAGCTATGTCGCAATGATTCATAAGAGTATGAAAAGATTTACCATTAGTTTTATTATTCCAAACTATTCCTTTTTTTATACCAGTAACTGAACATTGATAAGTAAAAGATTTACTACTATTAACTCCGGGTAAAAATTTAGTATTAATATTTTGTACTTGTATCGCTTCAAAAGCATATCTTAACCTTTCAATGTATTCTTCATCGGAAAATTGAAGCAAATTATTTACTTTTTCCTGTACTTCAGTAAAGGTATCTTTCCACTTTTTTAAAAAATATATTGGAGGAGGAATAATTATTTCTTCTTTATTTTGAGTAGAAAGTTTCTCTATATATTCTTGAAATAATTTTCCACCTAAATTTAAAGCTTCACGAAGATTTATTCTCTCACCGGGGGCATTTTCTTCTAATTTACTCTGATGGAGAGGAGCAATGGGTGATTGTGGTTGAATATTACATTGAAAATGGAGAGGTTTTAAGCGATTAATCCATAATTTTTCTGCTTCTTCAAGAGTAATATCTTCAAGAATAATTGTTTGATTAATGCGAGCTAAATCTGATTGAATCATTGTTTTTTTATAATCTTGCCAATTTTCTCTAACTGCACTAATTAAAATTAAAAAGTTAATTACTCTTTCGTTGTGTAAAGTAGTATTAAAATTAAAAACACTGGAAAAAGCTCGCTCAATTTGGTCAAAACATAAAATAATTGGTTTAGTTGCATCAGCTATTCTGCCAAAATTATTTAAAATTCCCCGTGCAAATTTTTCATTATCTATAGATTTATTAATACCTAAAATACTTAAATCTTCTTCGTCTAAATCTTCTCCTGCTAACCATTCACAAGCTAATTCATAGTTATTTGTAGCTAATTCATAAAGGACTCCAAAAAACTTTTTCTCTTCATAAATACCAGAAGGATAAATACTTTTTAACTCTCTAATAAAAGCTCGTTTTTCTCCTAATAATTTTTGTAACCAATCAGGATTTTTAAATAAAGATAAACCTTTTAACCATAATCGTAATTGAGATTCGTTTTCTCCTTGGGGAATTTGCATTAAACTGGCAATTGTGTATTGAAGAGTATGTCGCCAAAAATAAGTAGAGTTTTCTATGGGTTGAATATAAACAAAAAATGCTTGCTTGTTTAATTGTTGTTTTAAACGACCTAATAAATGACTTTTACCACATCCCGCATCACCTAGGAGTAAGATACTTTTGGTTAGATGTATTGGCTCTTTTTTGAGTAATTTTAATTGATTTTCAATAGTTTCGATGGCATCTTGATGAATAGAGTTGACATTTTCAATGGCTTGTTTTTCAAACCAAAAGTTACCATAGGTGAGATTATCAAAAGGATTAATAATTACTTCTTGTTTATTTTTTAAGTCACTTAAAATTTTGTCTAAGTTTGTCATATTTTTTAACCTGATTGAATTTTATTGTGATTATTTAACTATTAAATAAAAAATAGAGCCACCAACTTGTTGAGGAATACCTGCGTTATATTCTTCAGAAGTATATTTTGAACCATCAACTAAACGACTCATAGATAATTTATTTTGTTTTTGTAAGCTATATAAAATGTTATCTAGTTCTTGTCTAGTTAGTATAGACTTATATTTATTTCTTAGATGAAATATTGGTAAGTAATTATCAGTATTTAATTCTTGATCTAGTTTGATAATTGTTTCTAAAATTTCTCGCTCATTCGGCTGCGCTTGATTATTATCTGTTGTTAGTTTGTCATCGACAATAGTTGAGTGTTGATTAGATTTTGATTCTAATTTTATTTTTTCTCTAAAATATTTACGAATAAAAATTAAATAATTATTCAGTAATTGTTTAGATAAATTAATATTACCTATTCCTTCAGTTAAAAATTCTTGAGCTAAAAATTCTTCTCCTTCTGAAGTTAGCCATATTTGTGTAATTTGTTTTTCGGCAATAATTATCAATTCTTTTTCTAATAATTTTCCTATTAATTCATTACGCTTGGATGCTGGTTTGAGGTTTATTTCACTAGGCTTAACTACCGAAACAAAACAAGATTCTAACACCTTAACTTCTAAATCATTTAATTGCTCAATTATATTTTTCTTTTTAAGAAAATCTTTTCCATTATTTGTAATCTTTATTTTTAGGATTTGTTCTTCAATTTCAATATATTGGCGATTAAATAGCTGTTCGCATAAATTACGAGTAACGTTAACTGTAGTTTTATCATTTGGTTTAACTTCACTAATTTTACCTCGATAATTTTCCTTATTTAATAGCTTTAATAAGATTTTTAATTCTTTTATATCCATATTTTTCCTACATATTTATATAGCAATATTATTTTGGTTATAAACATATAAAAAGTAAAACAATCTACTTTATTTACGTTCACAAACTAGAATTGTTCCTTTTTCTCCCCAAGTAATCCTTAATTCTTCATCTAAATATAGAATTTCTAAACTACCTTGAGGCGATCGCTTCATTTCAAAAAATATTTTTCCTGTTTCTCGATCCATGCCTTGATTAGGAACTAAACCAAACATAAATTTTAAAAATAGAAAACTTAATTTATCTTTTAAACTTTGTTTTTCAACTATTTTTTGATTAGAAAAAATCTCTTGCCAAATTCTAATATCTGTATTCTCTTGAGGCTCTAAAGTACCTCCAGTAAATTTAACTTTGATATTATTATTTTCACCTGATTCACAAACTCCTAAATTACGAACTATACCTTTAACTTGAGGATAATTATTATCTATAGTAGTAAATTCCACTACTATATCATGGGTACGTTGTTCTGTATGATTAATGGGAAAAACTGGTTGATAAACTTGGTCTATTACTAATTTTAATCCCGTAGGTTTAAACATATTAAAAGCTAATCTTCCCAAGGTATAACTAAATTTACCATCTGCTAATTTTTCACCTTGAGGAAAACTAGGTGCGCTAATTAATAACCAATTTCCATCTAATAATTTTTCCTTATATTTTGATGATTGAAAATCAGCTAATTGATTAATAACTTTCATGACAGCAGGATTTTTTGCATCACCATCATATTTTTTTAATACTTCTCTTAACTGAGTTTTAACTATTTGTTTATCCATAATTATTGTTAATTATTTACTTGAATAATCGCTTCATCTAATAAATTTAATCCTTCTTCTAAGGTATTAACTTGAAACATTTTATCTCGTAATTCGGCAGCACCTGCAAAACCTTTACAATACCAAGCCATTTGTTTGCGAGATTGGATAATTCCTTTAAAACCTTTATACAAAAATAAACCTTGTAAATGTTCTTTAGCGCATTCTAAAATTTGCCCAGATGTAGGTTGAGATAATTTTTTTCCAGTTTTAAAAAAATGGTCAATTTCTCCTACTAAAAAAGGATAACCTAAAGTGCCTCGACTGCACATTACGCCATCTGCATTAGTTATTTCTAAACATTTTATTGCTGCATCTACAGAAAAAATATCACCATTAGCAATCACTGGAATAGTGAGAATTTCCTTAACTTTAGCAATCCATTCCCAATTTGCCAAACCATTGTATCCTTGTGCGCGGGTACGTCCATGCAAAGTTAGCATCGCAGCCCCCGCATTTTGCATTCTTTTAGCAAAATCAAGAATATTTATTTCACTTTCATCCCAACCAAGGCGAGTTTTAACAGTGACAGGCACTTCTACCGATTGCACCACTTTTTTAACGATTGCTTCGGCAACTTCTGGCTGTCTTAAAAGGGAGCTTCCCCCACCTTTTTTAGTAATTTTATTCACCGGGCAACCCATATTAATATCTACGGTTTTTGCCCCTTCTAAAACTGCTTTTAAGGCTGCTTCTCCCATAAAATCAGGGCGACAATCAAATAATTGAATACTTATGGGTTGTTCATTGGGTGCAATTTCCATAATTCTGGGAATTTCTTGGAGATGGTGAATTTCCTTAGCACTTACCATTTCTGTATAAAGCATAGATTCTGGGGCATATTTACGTACTAAACGGCGAAAGACTAAATCTGTTACACCGGATAGGGGCGATTGTAAAACTCGACTATTAATTTCAACTGAACCAATTTTTAAAGGTTGAGATAATTTCTTTTTTAATTGAGAAGATAAACTAGGCATATTATTTTAAATAGATTTTTTCTCATTATTTATTTTAATTCTTTTATTAAAATTTTATAAATTTATTAGTTTCACAGAAAAATAATTATAAAATAGTAGTCAATTAAAGTAACAAAAATATTTTTTATGAGTACATCAGAATCTAAACTTTCCAAATTAGAAAATTACCATCAGCAACTAATTGATAAATTTAATTTAAAAAATACAGAATTAATCTTGTCTGATAATTTTAGAATGTCAGAAGTTCTTAGGGATTTTTTAGCCCCAGAATTAGATGATGAAAATGATAGTAATTTAATTGATTTTTATATTAAATTAGGTATAATTGGTTGGAATACATCTTTTTATAGTAAAAAAGAACAAAGACAAATTATTGATGAAATGATTAATGATTTAGAACTAAATCGCAAAGCTGGTGAAGGAGCTCAAGAATTAATTAGTTTTTTACAGAAATTAATTATTAGGCGTAAACGCTATTTTTCTGCTTTTAAAATAATTATTCTCGATTATGAACTAGAAGAAAAAATAGATCAGTTTAATTTGCGTGTTTTTTCTGCACCAATATAAGATTAGTCAGTAGTTATTACTCAGGAGGAAGAGGGGGAAGAGAAAGGTAGGAGGTAAGAGGTAAGAGGTAAGAGGTAGGAGGTAAGAGGTAAGAGGTAAGAGGTAGGAGGTAA
>CAYPSO010000005.1:56269-77180 GCA_964413275.1 uncultured bacterium
AGGTAAGAGGTAAGAGGTAGGAGGTAAGAGGTAAGAGGTAAGAGGTAGGAGGTAAGAGGTAGGAGGTAAGAGGTAAGAGGTAAGAGGTAAGAGGTAGGAGGTAAGAGGTAATAGGTAGGAGGTAGGAGGTAAGAGGTAAGAGGTAAGAGGTAGGAGGTAATAGGTAATAGGTAAGAGGTAGGAGGTAATCGCTAATCGCTAATCGCTAATTGCTAACTGCTAACTGCTAATTGCTAACTGCTAACTAACTGCCCCTAATAAACTAGCCATTAAAGCTTTTTGGGCGTGCATTCTATTTTCTGCTTCATCCCATACTTTAGATTGTTTTCCTTCTATTACTGAATCAGTAATTTCCTCTCCTCTATGGGCAGGTAAGCAGTGCAAGACGATAGCTTCTGCATCAGCATGGCTTAATAATTTGTCATTGATTTGATATGGCTCAAAAATAGGAATCCTTGACTGTGCTAAATCTTCTTGCCCCATACTAGCCCAAACATCTGTATAAAGGATTTGTGCACCTTTAACAGCTTCAATTGGCTCAGTTGTAATCATGATTTTAGCATTTTGAGTAGCCAGTTTTTCTGCTTGTTCAACAATTTGAGGATTTGGTTGATAATCTTTTGGGGTGGCGATATTAACATTCATCCCCATTTGTACGCCACCTAATAATAAAGAATGAGCAACATTATTGCCGTCTCCTAAATAAGTTAAGGTCAGTCCAGATAGCTTACCAAAAGTTTCTTGAATAGTTAACAAATCTGCTAAAATTTGACAGGGATGCTCTAAATCTGTGAGGGCATTAATAATAGGAATATCTGAATAATCAGCAAAAGTTTCTAAATCTTTTTGTTCAAAAGTACGAATAGCTAAAATATCTAAATAACGATTTAATACTCTGGCTGTATCTATTAATGGCTCACCTCTGCCCACTTGGGTACGACTAGGATTAAGATCGATGACTTGGCCACCTAATTGATACATCGCTACACTAAAAGAAACTCTAGTACGAGTAGATGCTTTATAAAATAATAGTCCTAAGACCTTATTACAGGTAATTGATAATTCTTGTTTTTTTAAGGCTGAGGCTAATGTTAATAATTCTTTAATTTCTTGACTATTTAAGTCTGCTATGCTAAGTAAATCTCTTCCTTTTAAATTACTCATAACTATATTCCCCAAATATTAAAAAGTGAAAGTATAATTATATCTATTTGTTTGATTTTGTCTTTGATCTCTTTTCAGATTTATTAAAATTTACTAACAAATGATTTATTAACTTGATTACTATGCGCTCTATCCCTAAGACATTATCTCTGAGTTTATTTCTCAGTAAACTGACGATTATTGCTTGTTCTATGGGCATTAATTTTAAAAGTTTCCCTGTTATTGCCGCCGAAAAAATTATTTTACAATATGGCCAGTTGGAATTTACTCTTGCAGTGAAAAGTCTGGAAACCTATACAAAAACAGGTAAAATTGAGAGAGACTTAGCTAATTATACTAAAGATTTAACAGAAGAACAATTAAAAAAATTACAAACTGTTTTACAAACTAAGAGTGATTTAGATTCTGTTACTTTAGCTAATTTTCTTAAAACTCCCCAAGGAGAAATTATTCTTAAAAAATTAGGAGAAGTTATTAAAACTAATACTCGCAGAAATGGCTTTTATGGGATACGATCTGCTTTGATTTTAGCAGCAATCGATGAAGAAGGCCTCACGCCCCTCAACATTCTCAAAAAATTCCCTACTTCTGAAATTAGAATTTCTTCCCAAGAAGGTTTAGAAATTTTCAATTTAGTTACCAATACCATTAATGATACCAATAAAGCGATCGCTTCAATTGAATCACAGGCTCAATCAGAAATTCAGCAAGAAGAAACACTTCTTTATGCCCTTAATACCGATTTGCGTGAAAAAGGAAATGTTAATTTTTTTAAACAAAGCTTAAACTTGAAAGACAAAAAACGCGATCGCCTTGTACCAGTAGATTTATATCAACCTGAAACCAAAAAAGCTCCCTTAGTCGTCATATCTCACGGTTTAGGCTCCGATCGCACCACGTTTGCCTATTTAGCCAAACATTTAGCCTCATGGGGTTTTGCCGTTGCGGTGGTAGAGCATCCGGGTAGTAACTCAGAACAAGTTAAGGCCTTATTAAATGGTTTAGGTAATAAGGCAATACCTCCCCAAGAAATGATAGATCGACCTTTAGACATAAAATTTGTCCTAGATGAATTAGAGGATCTTTACAATCAGGAAATTAATACCAAACAAGTCGGTGTTATCGGACAATCTTTTGGGGCTTATACCAGTTTAGCCTTAGCTGGTGCTAAATTAAATTGGGATAAATTAAAGAAAAATTGTCAAATTGATAATAATAAAAACTTTAACGGCTCTTTATTGTTACAGTGTATAGTTTTAAAACTGCCAGAACAGGAATATGACTTAAAGGATGAGAGGATAGTCGGGGCAATTGCGATTAACCCTTTAACTAGCTCTATTTTTGGTGAAGATAATTTGAGTAAAATCAAGATTCCAGTAATGATTATGTCTGGGAGTAACGACACAGTAACACCCGCATTACCAGAACAAATCATACCTTTTACCTGGCTAACTAATCCTGATAAATATTTGGTATTGATGGAAGGAGGAACTCATTTTTCTACCTTACACGAATCTTCCGGCAGTATTCCAGTTCCTGCCGATGTTATTGGGCCAAATCCCCAAATAGGTCAAGAATATGTTAAAGCTTTGAGTTTAGCTTTTTTTCAGACATATATAGTCAAAAATTCTAGCTATCAAGAATATCTTAAAGCTAACTATGCTGAATTTCTCAGTCAACCTTCCATACCTTTAAACCTAGTTACCTCTCTGAAAAAAGATGTTAGCAATTAGCAATTAGCGGTTAGCGGTTAGCGGTTAGCGATTAGCGATTAGCGATTAGCGATTAGCAATTAGCGATTACCGGTTAGCAATTAGCGATTAGCGATTAGCAATTAGCGATTACCGGTTAGCGATTAGCGGTTAGCGATTAGCGGTTAGCGATTAGCGGTTAGCGATTAGCGGTTAGCGGTTAGCGATTAGCGGTTAGCGATTAGCGATTAGCGATTAGCGGTTAGCGATTAGCGGTTAGCGGTTAGCGGTTAGCGATTAGCAATTAGCGGTTAGCGATTACCTATTACCTTTTACCTCTTACCTTTTACCTCTTACTTCTCTCTTCCCTCTCTTCCTCCTGACTACTTTGCACAGATTCAATCAGAGAGCGTACTTCAGCAGTTCCCTCAGAGGGTTCAAAAACAAAGGGAAATTTACCACTACTCAACATTCTTAAACCCAAAGGCATAATACTCAATAATCCTTGAATATCTCGTAAATAATTAGCTACTACAAATAAACCAAATTTACGTTCGTCAACCCAGCCTCCATCTTTCACCAAATTGACTAAAACCTTGCGATGACGAATCATACGACTATCATCCTGCTCTTTACGTTGCAGTATTTCCCCTTTAATTTGGCTAATTTGCTCCATGGGTGCGACTTCCATAGGACATACCGCATCACACATAAAACAACGGGTACAACCCCAAACTCCGTTGATATTATGATAATTTTCTAGTCTAATTTCCTTTTGATTATCGCGAGAATCAGCAATAATTCTTTGTGCTTTTGCTAACGCATGGGGACCTAAAAAATCGGGATTAACAAGTGCTGCATTACATTCAGAATAACAAGCACCACAGAGAATACAATTACCAGTTTGATCTAATTTTTCCCTTTCTTCTGGTGTTTGGAGAAATTCTTTTTCTGGAATATTTCTACCCTTCGTACTAACATAAGGTTCTACTTTTTCGAGATTATTCCAAAAATTTTTCATATCAACAACTAAGTCTTTAATTACTGGCATATTTCCCAAAGGAGCAATAGTAATTTCTCCAGATGAAGCAGGCGAAATTTTTTCTAAACGACTTAACTCATTGCCAACATTTTCTTTACAAGCCAAAGCAGAACGACCATTAATTCTCATTGCACAACTACCACAAATAGTATTGCGACAATTTTTTCTAAAAGCTAAACTTCCATCTAATTCCCATTTAATCCGATTCAAACATTCAAGAATAGTATTTCCGGGTTGTACATCTAAAGTATAATTCTCTAATCTTGCCTCACCATTCTGCTCTTGTCTAATGACTTTAAAGGTAACTTCCATATTTACAAAATTTTATTTTTTTTTGTATTCATCTAAAATTTTAACTCCATTGGATGTGAACAGAAAATAAAAAAAACCTTGAATCCTAGACATATCCTCTTAGTCACTATAAACTACTTCTTGGAAAAAAAGTTATCTACTTACATTTAAGTTAGTTAACAAGAATCATTTTCTGAAAAAAAAACTAAGAATTGCAAATTTTTTTATCAATCTATGTTCATTTAAGGGTATATTTTAATAAGATAATATGCAGGCAAAAAAAAATAAAAGCCCCTTATTACACTTATTAGTAGATAAACAAGGAATCTTGTAAAATCATGAGTGAAAACGCAACTGTACCTTTAACAGGAAAAGCGCTACTTCAAAAAGTAAAAGAGTTATCAAACTTACCCCGTCGAGAAACAGCTAAACGGTGTGGTTATTTTTCCACATCAAAAAACGGTCAAACTCGTGTTAATTTAACAGAATTTTATGACGCAGTTTTAGCTGCTAGGGGCGTTGCCTTAGATCCTGATGGTGTTAAAGATGGTCGTGGGCGTGAACCTACTTTTAAAGTTAGTGTCCACAAAAACGGTCAAATTGTGATTGGTTCAACTTATACTGCTGAAATGGGATTAAAACCCGGAGATGAGTTTGAAATTAAATTAGGTTATAAGCATATTCATCTTAAACAAATAGATTCCGATTTGGATTCTGAAGAAGAATAAATTACTCTTCTCCATCAAAAAAGCCCACCTAAAAATATTTTAATTGGTGGGCTGTTTGTGATTGATTAATCTGCTCTAACGAATATATTCTTTAAGGATACTATTGCGATTAGGATGACGCAATTTGCGCAGTGCTTTTGCTTCTATTTGACGAATTCTTTCCCTAGTTACATTAAAAATTTGACCGATTTCTTCTAAGGTTTTCATGCGGCCATCATCTAAACCATATCTTAGTCTTAAAACATCTCTTTCTCTGGGACTGAGAGTATCAAGCACACTTTCTAAATCTTCTCTTAATAAACTCTTAGAAACTTGATCTTCTGGGGTTTCTCCATCAGCTTCAATAAAATCACCTAAACGGGAATCTTCTTCTTTACCAATGGGAGTTTCTAAAGAGATAGGTAATTGGGCCGATTTAGCAATAAATCGCAACTTTTCAATGGTCATTTCCATTTTAGTTGCGATTTCTTCTTCGGTGGGTTTTCGTCCCATTTCTTGGGATAATATTTTAGTAGTTTTTTTAATACGGGAAATAGTCTCATAAAGATGGACAGGTAAGCGAATTGTACGAGATTGATCTGCGATTGCCCTCGTAATTGCTTGACGTATCCACCAAGTTGCATAGGTAGAAAATTTATAACCTTTTTCGTGATCGAATTTTTCGGCGGCACGAATTAAACCAAGAGAGCCTTCTTGAATTAAATCTTGAAAAGATAAACCTCGATTCATATATTTTTTAGCAATAGATACAACTAAACGGAGGTTAGATTGCACCATTTTATCTTTAGCTCTTCGACCAATATAGAGGCGACGGCGAAAAGCTGGCAATTCCATATCTACAGTTTCAGCCCATTCTCTATCTGTGGGAATTCTGCCTAAATGCTCAATTAATTTTTCACGAATATTTTCGAGTTCTAATAATTCAGCAATTTGGCGAGCTAATTCTATTTCTTCTTCAGCACGTAAGAGTCTAATTCGACCGATTTCCTGTAAATAAATCCTAATCGAATCCTCTGTATAGGGCTTTTTTTTGCTTTGAGCCTTCCGACGAGTAGCTGTTACTTTTTTAGTTTTTTTATCTCCAGTTAAATCTTCATCTGAATCTTCATCGAAAGCTAGATTGTTATCTAATTCTAAATCAGAATCGTTTTCAACTTCTAATAAATTTACAGGTGTCTTATCAATAGTTGCGTTGGCTTGGGTCATGCCTTTTTCCTCTTGCTCCTTAAATGCAGAATAATTGTAATGGATAAATTTAGTGTTAGTCAGTCTAACAAGGGAAAGGAATTCACATCAATATTCAAGCCTCACTAAGCCTTTAATTAATCGTTATCATTCCTCAAAATTCACACCATCAAACTAAAGTTCGATCGAAATTCCGATAACAGGGCTTTTTCAGCAGGAATATTGAAACTTTTTCGATTGTAGCCTTAAATAAATAAAATTAGTTAAGACTATAAATTAATTCGTTTCACGTCTTCCCAATTAGGAAAGAATTTCTTAAATTATCAATATAGTACATAATGAATGTAGCTAATAATAGATACCTGACAACTACGTTAACAAAATATTTGGAAATAGGGGAGTGTTTTTGGAAAAAAAATAAAATTTTTTACAAAAAGATACTAATTAGGTTTTAATGCTCATAGTGATAACCACTAGAAGAAGCAATATTTTCAAGGGGAATATCTAAAGGTTGCTCCAAAACTGTCAACTCTTGAGGATTCCACTTATTTAATGCTTCCCAGATAGCATCTTGAATAATTAATTCCTCCTCAGTAGCAAGCATTATACGTAAGTATTGTAATAATTGGTAATATTGATTTTTACTTAAAGTTTTTTCGTTTAACAAATTAGCTAGTTTTCTTACAGCAATTAGTCTTTTTAGAGGAATAATATCGGTTAAATCTTGTAACATTTCTTCAAATTTGATTTGGCGATCGTATTTTTTAAATGTTAAAAATTGCCAAGAAACCAAACCCAAAGTCAGCATAGTAGCTAAACCTTGTAAAATACCACCGACTGCCAGCCAGCGATTTTCCGAATTAGCCCAAATAGAAGCAGCCGTATAGGTAATTAAAGCCCCTATCCCACCGCTACCCACAGCAATGGTTAAATGACGATGTTGCCCAGTAAAAAAACGTTTTAATCTTAATAGATAAGATTGGTAATTAATATTTTGTAACCAATAAACCAATAACATTAAACTAATTCCAGCCACTGTAGCTAAAAACAGTTTCCAATTCCATAGCCAGATAATGACAACACTCAGCACACTGACTAGCCAACTAGCCATCTTTTTTATTTGTCTAGAATTCGGATTAAAAAGAAAACGCTTTTGATACTTAGTCCTGATTCTTAACCTATTAAATTGCTTCCACCAAAGTAATACTTGTGACACAAAGTTTTCCCTACTTACTCAAAGCAGTTAGCTATTAGCCGTGAATTATTAATTATTCGTTTCTCACTGATAACTGATAGCTAACTACATAATTCTTATAAACAAATTTTTTGTTAACCTCCAATACAGGATAAACGAAATTCAGCTAAGTTGAAAACATTTCTTGAAAAATTATTTTTATCCCGGCAGAAAAACCTATGAAAATTAAGCTGAAACCTTGAGTAATGGCAAAACCAGTACTTTTAATAGCGGAATACCAATTAATTTTTTTCTGGGAAGTGATTTAGCTGAATAAAAAATTTTACCATTTTTACTTGATTATTTACTGATATTATCTATTCTATTTGTATTATTTCATGGGTTATCTTTATTTCTCCAGTAACTTCATTAAGTTTTACATTTTCTTGAATAACAACGTTATATCTTCTATTCATTAGCTCTAAACTTTTACCTTGTTCCTTAAATTCCTCAATTAACTCTGTGGATATATAACCTTTTCTTCTTTCTCCTGTTTTAGTTTCAAAGATAAAATCGCGTTCATTTTTATTTTTTCCTAATCCAGCTTGTATAAATTGCCCTTGTTCCTGAATTTGATGGGGGTTTTCTTCTTCTTCTTTACTTAAAGCATCTTCTACTTCTAATACTTTAGAATATGAAAGTCTAGCTATCTCTTCTTTTTCCATTCCTAGAGAACCCCAATCAAAAATAAAGTCTGATTCTAAAGTTTTTAGACTTTGTATAAAAACTCTAAAAGTTCGTGATATTTCCTTTTCTAAAGAACTTATATATTGTCTAAAAGTGCTTATACTTTCCTCGCCACTTATTCTTAATAAACGGATAAAAGATTCACTGACTGTCTTAGAAAGACAATTATTTTCTATATCTAACTGTCTTTGATTTCCAAATCCTAGTCTAAAACCAAAAGAACCGTGAAATGTACTCAAAACTGATATTTCTAGCTCTGATTTTCCCGTTTTTTCTGTTTGCTTTAAAGGTCTTCCTAATCCCGATACACCACCAAGAGCAAATAAATGTTTCTGAATAGTTTTTAAAACTTTTCCAAAATTCTCTGCGTTAATCTCATATTTATTTTTTTCATAAACAGATTTTAAAACTATTTCTATAATTTCTCTTCCTTCATTAGAAGCTATTTTGGAAGTATTTTTCAAAGCATCAAAAATCTCATAGCTAGGTCTTTTTTCAATATTATGTAATATATATATTACTTCTAGCATTCTTGCTTCAAAATCAGAATAGTTTTTATCAAGAGGTAATAATAATTCAATATCTTTTTCTTGTAACATCCAAGTTGAGGCGAAACCTTCTATCTCTCCAGTTTTTTTCCAGCCTTGATTTAAAAGATAAAGGTCTGTCTTTACAGTGGAGATGTCTGATAATAAAGTTTTATCCAAGTTCTTAGTGTTGATCATTGTTCTGATTCTTAATCTTTTGAATTAGGTCATATCTATCCTTGGATTCTTGTTCTAGTAAATGTAATAAAGTTTGATCGCTGATTATATTCTTTTTTGGTATATCTATTGTTATAGTATCGTCGTTCTCTGTTTTTGGATAGCCTTTTAAACATATCCAGTAACCACATTTTCTTAACATTATTCTATCATTCTCTACCACTAGCCATTTTTCTAAACTTTCAGGAACTATGACTACAATCAATATCGTTTTTGCGTAATTATACTCATATCTTAATTTATTGTATGCTTCTACTTTTAATTTGAACTTAACAACATTCTCTTTTTCAATATCTTGTGACGTACACTTAACCTGTACATCCAGTCTTGGAGCGTAAATTTTATTAATTTTTTTTGTTCCTATAATAATTACATCTATACCTATGTTATCTATAGCTCTACCTGTTTTTTCAAGTGCTAATCCATTAGTGGCACAGAGTAATTGGAGGTATCCATAACTAAACTCCTCTTTTTTCGTATTTAAGTCCATTCTGAGATTTGGTTACAAAATATATTTTTTTATGAGAGTATAGTTTTTTTGTTACTATGACAATTATTACGACTTATATGATTTATTGGCTATTTCTATTTACTTAGTAAATTAAGAGAAAACTATTATTTTAAAATAAAGATATTAAACTTTGAATAAATTATGCTTTTTTTCTGTGGGGGCGACAAGTCACCCCCACAGAAAAAATCTTGAGACTATTTCGAGCCACCAAAATACAACACATAAGGAAGTTTCTTGGGGCATTATTCTAAAGAAGTTCCTAAAACACAAACTCGCTCTAAATTAACTCCCGTTAAATTAGCCATTTCTAATTCAGCACAAAGCAAATTAGCACCCGTTAAATTAGCACCTGCTAAATTAGCTCCTCGTAAATCTGTTTCTTCTAAATTAGCTTCAGTTAAACTAGCACCTTGTAAATCAGCTTGAGCTAAATTTGCTCCTTTTAAATTAGCACTATTCAAATTCACACCCCGTAAATCTGCCCCTCGCAAATCAACTCCCTGTAAATTAACTCCTGTTAAATTCGCTCCACTTAAAAAAGCCCCTGCTAAAGAAGCTTTGACTAATTTTGCCCCCATCAAATTAGCACCCCGTAGATTAGCACCTCTAACATCTGCATTACTTAAATCTGCTTGCATCAAATTAGCACCCAACAAATTCCCTCGCAAATCACTATGACTTAAATTAGCCCCTAATAAATTAGCACCGTCTAGCCTTGCCCCTTTTAAATTAGCCTGGGAAAAATCAGCCCCGGTTAAATTAGCTCCTGCTAAATTGGCTTTTTCTAATTGACTACCGACAAAACTTTCATCTTCTAAATTTAATCCTGCTAGTTGTTTTTCTTTACCCTCAATAATTGCGCCAATTTCCATTAAATTCTCCTTATCTTTAATTTTCATCAATTAACCACATCCCCGCAGCAATTTTCGGTTGACTGACAGGAATATTCATACCTTGCTGCATGGCCAAAACTAATAAACCTAAACCCTCTACTAATTTAGGATCGAAAATTTTTCCTGCTTGTTGTTGACAACTATTAAAAGCCTCATTCAAAGGATTTTCTCTATGTTGATATGCTCGAAGACACTTTTGAAAATTGGCCATTAAAGCTAAAATTCTCGATTCTAGGGGAATATTATCATAAGCTAACCCATCAGGAAAACCCGAACCATCCCAAGATTCATACTGATGGGAGATGATGTTAACCACAGCTTGTAACTGGGGCATAATTCTTAAAACGGAAGCTTTAGGCAATGATTCCTGTTGTGCTATAGTTTTCTGTTGCACTTCAGATTTTAATTCCTCTATCTGAATCATGCCTGATAATGCTTCCACTCGATGCAGTAAACTAGCCAAACGCAATCTTTTAATTTGCCATGCAGGTAAATCTAATAATTGCCCCATTGCTTCGGATAAAGCAGCTACTTCCATTGCTCCATTGGGATTATTTACATCTGTTTGCTCTCGTAATTCAGCCATTCTTAGAAAAGCTTGCATCTCATTGGAGATTAAGTTATCGTCTAAAGCTTGAGAAAATAAACTATGTTCTGAATCTGATAAGTTTTCGTGACTGTTTTGTAAATAATTGACCACTTTAGATACTACTTTGGCAGTATCATCTTTTTGATGATTGCCTGATTCTGCTTGAATTTGTTGTAATTGGGTATTTAATTTTTGTTCTAATTGTCCATCGTATTCAGCAATATGAGATATTGCTAACTTCACTGTTTCTTCAACTAATTCTGGCTCAAATGTCCAAAAACCATAAAATTTTCGCTCTAAATCCTGCTCAGGTTGACCTTGACTACCATAATCTGCTTCTGATAATTCCTGACATAAAACCATCGCCGTATAAGTTGGTGAGAAAATGATTAAATGCCACTCTTGAGCTACTGGGTCTTGGGGTGTTAGATTAACTAAAGCAACATTTTCTTTTTTGCTAGTAGGATGTTCGGCAAAACCACCATCGGGTGCCGCCATAATTACTACTTGTTCTGATTTATCGGCTATTTCTTCATAACGCTCTGCTTCTTGTAAATACCACTTACCCCGTTGAAAAGCCGCAATTATGATTGGTGGAGCTTGGGATTCTAAAATAAAATCTTCTAAAGCATGACACAGAGCAACAAGGGTATTTTTATAGTAAACTCCTAAATTTAAAGGTTTTTTACTATTCCTATGGTTTGTTGTTAATTGTTGTAATATTGAGCCTTCAAGCATAACAAAATGATAAATTATAAATATTGAATTTGGTAAATTGTCGATTGTTCTTTTGAGTGTTAGATAACTTTACTATACTGAATACGAAATCTTCTAACGGTCTGATTTTCACTCTCTAAGTAATCTTCAAAAGTAATTTTGTTTAAACCCAATTCCTCAAAAAAAGATAATTCCTTTTTTGTTAAAGGATAAGGTAAATTTTTAATCTCTTCTTCTACTTCACGCCCCCTACAGATAATTAATAATATTCCTTTGCCCTGAATTTGATTAATTTTTAACGACTCAGTAAGATTGTTATGATTGACTGTTAAATCTGCCCAAGGAATTTGCTGACTATCCCCCTTAGCTTGAGAGTACAACTCTTCAAACCATCCTGTCGGATTGTTTTCTTGAATAAATTTAT
Source organism: uncultured bacterium (assembly GCA_964413275.1). Lineage (GTDB taxonomy): Bacteria > Cyanobacteriota > Cyanobacteriia > Cyanobacteriales > JAABRE01 > JAABRE01. Next base: position 68,190 of record CAYPSO010000005.1, read on the forward strand.
CTGCCAATTCTTGAACTTTCAATCTGTTCATTTTTATGTTTTACTACTGACTAATTGTTTAGTATCAATTGGTGCAGTTAAAGCTGCTTCTAAGTCTGTACATCCTAATTTTTCTTCTAGAATTTTCATCACTTGTCTGCCAAAATCGTTAGGATTTTCTTGCCATGCTTGCAAACAAACTTCTCCAAAAAATGAACCTAATGGCTCAGGATTCCAAAGTAATTTTTTTGCTGTCCAAGGCATCAAACTCATGGGATTATAACCCGGTTTTAAAACATTATTATCAAAGGCATATTCTTCTAAATGAGTGTGAGGTTGTAAGCCAATAAAAAAAATAGCAGGTTCAACTTTATTTGCACCAAAAATTCGTTCTAATTCTCGATGATAAGCTATGGTTTGTCGAATAGTATCATAGGTTTCATCTATGACATTAAAAGAATAATTAACTGATACTAAATCATTAAATCCTGCGGCTTTTAAATCACGACAATTTTGTAAAACGGTACGCAAATTATAACCCATACGCATTTTTCTAACTAATTCCTGCGAGCCACTGGTGATACCAATTTCAAAATAATTCATGCCCGTTTTCACCATTAAATCACATAATTTAGGGCTTAGATTATCGGCTCGAATATAAGCTGCCCAGTGAATATCTTTCATCCCCGATGCTAATATCTTTTCTAATAAAACTTCTGCATCTTGGATAAATTTTTTCGCAGGAATAAATTGAGCATCTGTAAACCAAAAGTTTTTAATTCCTCGATCGTAAAGTTGAAGCATTTCTGCTACTACTTCATCACTAGGATTAATGCGTACTTGTTTACCTTCTACTACGGTATAAACACAATAGCAACAGTTATGGGGGCAACCTCGCTTAGTTTGTACCCCAAGATAAAAATCATTGTCCTGTAAATAATAATTAAATTCTGGCCAAATAGTTTCGATATAATTGTAATTACAAGCTGTTTTTTCTATTTCATTAGGCCATTCATGAATTAATTTTTCTCTAGGTTCATTTTCACCAACCACATAACATCTTTCGTCACGAAAATCTTGACCTTGTAGTAATTTTTCTAACAGTTTTTCTCCTTCACCGACAGAAACTATTGTTCCTTTTGGTAATTTAGTTTTTAACTGTTCGTAAAATACGCTGACTGCTCCTCCTCCTACTATTAAGTTTGCTTCAGGATTATATTTTTGTGCTTGTTTTAATCCTTTTTTTATTAAGTTTAAATTACGCCAAAGTTCGCCATAATAAGCAGCTACTACTTTAAATCCTCCTAAAGCACCTCTTAATCTAATTAAAGGATTTTTAGCATAATAAAATTCAAAGGAATTTTGTAAAGGATTTCCTCCTCTACCGCCTACTGGAGCATATATCTGAATATCTCGCCAAGAAAAAACGATTAAATTGGGCTTAAATTCATCTATACAATTAGTTAAAGCTTTAACAAAATCTAAAGGTGGAACAGTTCCTAAATCAAAGATTTTTTGTTCTATCTCAGGAAAGAGTTTATGAACATGATCTGATAAATAAACTACACCAATGGGAAAAATTGGGTTACAAGGAAGACGAACATAAAGAATTTTTTTCATTTCTAAAATTTAATCTCTCACTAATTAATTTATTAGGTGAATATGTCTAATTTAAAAAGGATTTTTTGTTGCTTTAGACCAGATTAAACGATCTCAATTAACTTCTATAGTGCTTCGCTTCATTATTAACAATTACTCTGCTATGGTGAGTAATAACCTAATCTTTAATTATTAGATAGACCAATTAAATTAATTACCCATTCAGCTAGATTGTAAATTACAAGCGCGATTAACTATTATTTCGGTTTAGACTTAAAAAGCTTTAAACAGTTGTATTAAGCCTAGTAAAAACTACCTACTATTAGATAAGAGGTAATAAATTTAAACATAAATTTAATTGTAACAACAATCTTAATATATTATCCATTAATAATAGTTTTAGAATTAGGGTTTGTAGTTGGTGCTAAAGCACCATCTTTGTCAGGGCTGAAGCCCTCACTACCAACTTACATCTATTCCATCATTTTAGGTGTGTAAGTCCACTACTAGATTGTTTCAGTTGATAAGTTTTGGTAGGTTGGGCAAGACAGCTTTAAATATTAGACTTCTTGAATTCGTCAGGCAATAGGCAATAGTTAGATGAATTTAGGTTTTCTGTATTAGAATTGATTTACGAGTTACTTATGCAAGAGGTCTATTGAGGGCAAATAATAACTTAAAAGTCCGTCTTGCCCAACCAAATTGGTGGGCAATGACCGCATTAATCTTAGTTAAAATTCAGTACCATTAATTAAGGAATTGCCCACCCTACAGCATGAGGTATTTTATTTATTGATTGATTGATTTATTTTTCGATTAAATATTTGGCGATTAATTAATCAGAAAAAGAGTCTAGAAACATTATTAAATAAGTTTTAGTAGTTAATTTATGGTTTTCTGCTGTGGTTCAAGATAATTAATTGTTTTAATTTTGTCAAGAGGACAATCCATTCAGGATATTTGTCCTCATTGATTATGTTTTAATTAGGAAGCTTTAGCAAAATTTTCGGCTACAAAGTCCCAATTAATTAACTTTTCTACAAAGGTATCTATATAAGCAGGACGCTTGTTTTGATAATCTAAGTAGTAAGCGTGTTCCCAAACATCCATAGTTAATAAGGGAATTTGACCAGAAGTCATGGGGTTAGCAGCATTAAGAGTTTTAGTAACTTTTAAAGTACCGTTATCTAAGACCAACCAAGCCCAACCACTGCCAAATTGAGTTGCGCCTGCATTTTTAAATTCGGTAACAAAATTTTCAAAGCTACCGAAATCAGCCTTGATTTTATCGGCTAAAGCACCACTAGGAGTACCCCCGCCATTGGCTTTCATACAGTTCCAATAAAAGCTATGGTTCCATGCCTGGGCAGCATTGTTGAAAAGACCAGCTTTAGTCGCATCGCTAGCAATAGCTTTAATTACTTCTTCGATAGACATACTAGCCATTTCCGTGCCGTCAATAGCGTCATTATATTTAGACACATAAGCAGCATGGTGCTTATCATGGTGAAACTCTAGAGTGCTTTTAGAAATGTGAGGCTCTAAAGCAGTGTATTCATAGGGTAATGATGGAAGCTCGTATGCCATTGTGTTCTACCTCTCTAAATTGGTTTTTGGCTTCAGTATGTAATAAAACTTAACGAGTTTATCTTAGCCTAAAATTACCCTTCAACCAAATCTCCCTTAAGAGGGAATTTTCAAAATTTCTTTAACTAAAGTAATGGTATTTTGGGAATTAGTGGCACACAATACATTTTCTGGAGCTAAATTAAGGAAAAATTGAATAGAGTCTCGGTTTTGAGTCAATAAAATTACCTTTTTGCTGTTTTTAATAGCTAAAGCCACCTCTGAAGCTGTACCTAAACCCATACCACAGGCAATAACAACATCAGAAGAAAGAACATTGATATTATTGCGAGCATTACCCATGTCGGTAATAATAGGAATGTCAACGTGAGGAGAGATATTTCTTTTATTGTTATCTGGTAATATACCAATGGTTAGGCCTCCAGCAGATTTTGCTCCATGACAGGCAGCATCCATTACCCCTGCATTTCTTCCCCCTGTTAATAATATCCATCCCGACTCGGCGATTAGTTTCCCTAATTGATAAGCATTTTCAAGGTCAACAGAAGTTGGGTTATTACCAGGCCCCATAACACCGATAATAGTTTTAGTCATATTTATTTATGAAGACTATGAAATATGGAAAGTTACTAATAGCAATAATTATTAGTTGCTTAATTAACAATTCTACTCAAGCCCAAACAGTAAATCATGTTGAAGAGGTGGTATCTCATTTAGTGGGAGTGATGGATACTTCTGCTCAAGCTGAAGTAAATCCCCAACGGGTTAAGGTGCAAATGACAACTTGTAAGCTAGAATTGAAGGGAGAGGTTGATTCAATTTATCTTTATCAAGAACAAGCTTTAGCTGAAAAGCTTAATCAACCTTATCGACAACGTATTTTACATCTCATTGACCTAGAAGATGGACAAGTTGAATCTAAATCCTATAAATTAACTAATGAAAAACAATGGATTGGATTTTGTAATCAACCTGCAAGTAGTAGGATGTTAAACAAAAGTGATTTAGGTGATTCTGTTTGTAGTGTATTTTTAAGACCTGTGATTACAATATACATAGGAGAAACTCCCCCTGAAGGATGTCCAGCAAATGTGAGGGGTGCGGTAAAAATAACTAATAAAATTATTCTGCATAAGTTAGGAATGGATACTTTTGATCGCGGTTTTGATGCAGAAGGAAATCAGGTATGGGGAGCGGTTAATGATTCTTATCAGTTTCGATGGTTAAATAAGTGATATAAATTAAGGCGATTGAGCGCTATTCAACATGACTCAGTGATTACATTGTTAAGCTATAGAGGAGGTTTTTATGGCTGTTTTACGTTTAGAAAATGGTAAAACTTATACTCGTTTAGATCGTATTATTCGTGAGTTAGCCTGTTTAAATATAGACATAAATATTTGGTCTGTGGGTAATAATCCAGAAATTCGTAATCTGTTAGGTCAAAAAAGTCTTACTGAATCAGAAAAAGAAGTAGTTTTGCGCTCGTTAGATCAGTATTTTGAAGTGTTGCAAGCAAAGTATGATTATCAGTCTAGGGATTTAATTGTTTTGCATCCAGAAACCCCTAATTTAGAGACGCTGTTATCTAAATTTGAACGTTGCCACACTCACGCTGATGATGAAGTCCGTTATATTATTGATGGTGAGGGTGTTTTTGGGTTTGTACGTCCTGATGGTTCACAAGTTGAGTTAACGGTACAAGCAGAGGAATATATTAATGTACCTGCGGGTACAGAACATTGGTTTCATTTAACTGATTATAAACGAATTAAAGCTATTAGATATTTTTCTGGTACGGAAGGTTGGGTTCCTGAATATACGGATACAGAAATACATTTTCCTTCTTTAATCTTGGCCTAATTTCTAACAGTAAATAAAATACTAATAACTACTGTACGGGCGAATGGCCGTTCGCCTCTACCACCAACCACCAACTAATAATCTCCCATTGCTTGACCTGCAATCCAACCTGTTGTCCAAGCATTTTGAAAATTAAAACCACCTGTAACACCATCAATATCTAATATTTCCCCAGCAAAATAAAGATTAGGGGAAATTTTACTTTCCATAGTTTTAAAATTAATTTCTTTTAAATTAATTCCTCCACAGGTTACAAATTCTTCTTTAAATACACCTTTTCCTTGAATAAAATATTGTCCTTGAAGTAATTCAAGTATTAGTTTATTTAATTTTTTTTTTGATAAGTCTGTCCAAGTTGTTTCCGGTTTAATTTCAGCAGCAATTACTAAACTTTGCCAAAGTCTTTTAGATACATTAACAGGAGAATAACTAGCAATTTGCTTCTTAGGATTTTCTAATTTTATTTTTAATAAATATTCAATTAAAGTTGTTTGATTATATTCAGGTAGCCAATTAATTATTAAAGGCATTTGATAATTATTTTCTGCTAATATTCTTGCACCCCAAGCAGATAATTTTAAAACCGCAGGCCCACTAATTCCCCAATGAGTAATTAATAATGCTCCAGTTTGTTCTAATTTTTGTTTTGATTTAGTGACAATTTTTACCTGGGCATTTGTTACACTAACTCCTGCTAAATCTTGTAAACGCTTATCTTTAATTTTAAAAGTGAATAAGGATGGTACAGGTTGCTCTATTTTATGACCTAAATTTTGCGCCCATTGATAACCATTTTTACTACTACCTGTAGCTATTAAAATCTTTTCTGCTGTCAATATTTCTCCAGTTTTTAATTCTACTTGAAAACCTTGTTTGATATTTTTAACTGCAATACCTGTAATTAATTTTACTCCTGCTTTTTTTGCTGCTTCTAATAAACAATTAACTATAGTTTCAGAATTATCAGTAATAGGAAACATTCTGCCATCTGCTTCTGTTTTTAATTTGACACCTTGATTGGTAAACCAATTGACAGTATCTTGAGGTTGAAAACGAGTAAATGCACCCCTTAAAGCTTTTCCCCCTCTAGGATAATTATTTACCAGTTGTGCAGGCTCAAAACAGTGATGGGTGACATTGCATCTACCACCACCGGATATTTTAACTTTGCTCAGTGGTTGACGAGCAGCCTCAATTAAAGTTATTTGAGCATTAGGATTAGTATTAGCACAGGTAATTGCCGTAAAAAATCCCGCAGCACCTCCACCAATTACAATAATTTTCATTAGTGATAGGGGCGAACGGCCGTTCGCCCGTACAGTATTCAGTATTCAGTTTTTTCATTAAACATTGATAAATGGTAAATGATGAAAGCCAATCGCTAATTGCTAATTGCTAAAAGCTAACCGCTAACTGCTAATTGCTAAATTTTAGTTCTATCTGTTAAAATTTCATAACCAGTTTCTGTTACTAATACAGTATGTTCAAACTGTGCAGAAAGTGATTTGTCAACTGTTACAACTGTCCAACGATCGCCTAAAACTCTGGTATATTTTGAACCTGCATTTACAATAGGTTCAATCGCTAAAGTCATTCCTGGGCGCAATTTTACATTAGGTAATTGATTAGTTCTAAAATTAAAAACACAGGGTTCTTCATGTAATTTTCTACCCACACCATGACCGGTATAATCTTCTACTACACTACATTTATTCGCCTTAACATAATCTTCAATTGCTCCAGCAATATCTAATAAATAATTACCCGGTTTTACCTGTTCGATACCTTTATATAAAGCCACTTCAGCAACTTCAATTAATTTTGTAGCTTTAGCTTTAATTTTACCTATGCCAATACTAATACAAGAATCACCATGATAACCTTTAAAATATGCCCCTGTGTCAACTTTTACCACATCTCCTAATTTAATTATTTTTTTCTTATTAGGAATACCATGTACTACTTCATTATTAATAGAAATACAAATACTAGCAGGAAAGCCATGATAACCTTTAAAACTTGGGGTTGCTCCCATTTCTCTAATGCGTTTTTCTGCGTGCATATCCACTTGGGCAGTTGTCATGCCGGGTTCTATCATTTCGCTAATTTCTTTTAAAACGGTAGCGACAATTTTGCTAGATTGACGCATTATTTGAATAGCTTCATCTGATTTTAATTCTATGCCGTGACGAGTTTTTTTAAGAGGAGGTAATGCTTCTTTTGATTGATTTTTAGTTTCGGGAAAAATTAGATTAAGTAACTTCATTTTTATTTTTTTATTTAACTAATAAATAAGCGTTCAGCCTCTATTTTTTCTATTAATATTTTTGATGTATTTTCTTGAAAAGCTGAAAGCTTAACACTGCATCATAACAGATGATTGACTATTTAATAGTAATAGTTCCTCTCATACCTGCTTCTGCATGGCCAGGAATTGAGCAATGTAGTTCATAAGTTCCTGATTTCATGGGAGTTAATAACCATTCAGCTATGGCAGTTGGTTTTATTTCTAGTTCGTGAATTGCTCCTTTTACTTCGACTTTACCTGCTTCTACTTTTCTTGTCCAACTAGCATCAGCAAAATCTTTAGCGGTAAAATAGTGTTTTTCTGGACTGGGATTATCTAATAATAATTTGTAACTTTTTCCTGGGACAAATTCTAAGTTATTAGGAAAAAATTTTAATTCTCCAGCACTATTTCCTAAACTAACTTTTACTTCGGTTGATGTTTCTTTAGCTAATACGGGGTTGGCCAAAAAGAAGGTCAGTATTAAGGTAATTAGGATTAATTTGAGTTGTTTTATCATTTTTATCTCTTTTTTATTTCTAAAGTAGCACAGGCATCTTGCCTGTAATTTATAATAAATTACATTTATGGTGGGCAAAGTTTTGTAAAAATTGAATCTTCTCAAATGATAAAGTTTTTGCCCACCCTACTAGAAAAATTATAAGTAATCAGTACAAATAACTTGCCCATGAATTGATTAAAGATATTTATCTAACAATAATGCTAATCTTTCTTTAGTTGCGGCAGATATTTGATCTAAAGGGGTAAGTATGGCATATTTTAAGGCAGAATGAGCAACTGATTCTGGGGGATTTTTAGCTAAACGACACACTGTTTCCTTAATAACTTTTTGAGCATTAATCCCATTTTTCTGTAAGTTTCCAATAACCATTTCTACGGTAACGCTATCATGATCAGGATGCCAACAATCGTAATCTGTTACTAATGCTAAGGTAGTATAGGCAATTTCTGCTTCTCTGGCTAATTTTGCCTCGGTTAAATTAGTCATGCCAATGATACTTGCATCCCAACTGCGATATAAATTAGACTCGGCTTTAGTGGAAAATGCAGGCCCTTCCATGCATACATACGTACCACCTTGATGTAATTTAAGATCGGGTAATTCTAAACTTGTAACAGCATCTGCTAATACTTGCGCTAAATTGTGACATATCGGATCGCCAAAAGCAATATGGGCAACAATTCCCTCACCAAAAAAGGTGGAAATACGGTTTTTGGTGCGATCGATGAATTGATCTGGTATTACTAAATCTAGGGGTTTAATTTTTTTCTTAAGTGAGCCAACTGCCGAGGCGGAAATTATATATTCTACTCCTAATTTTTTCAGGGCATAAATGTTAGCACGAAAAGGCAATTCTGTAGGTAATAAATGATGTACTCTACCATGACGGGCTAAAAATGCCACAGGTATATTATCTAATTTACCCATAATTACAGCATCAGAGGGCAAACCAAATGGAGTATCTATTTTAATTTCTTCAATATCTTTCAATTCTTCCATTTTATATAAACCGCTACCGCCAATTATGCCAATTTTTGTTTGTGTCATTTTAGTTATTAGTTATTAGTTATCAATTATTAATTGTAGGATAAGTTAGAGTTTGACGTTCGCCCCTGCCTAAAGGCGAGGGGATTCTTCATTCAACGAGTCTCCG
>CAYPSO010000006.1:0-39378 GCA_964413275.1 uncultured bacterium
CAAGCTCCTGTAGCAATAAGCGCTCCCGCTATCCATGGTTAATCTTAATTAGCTAGATAGAAAAAAGACTCTCCAATTTTGGGGGGTCTTTTTTTATCTGTTTTATTTCTCATTGTTCGCTTATTTGAAATAGTCAAAATTTGAAAAAGAACTTCAAAAGCTTAATAGATAAGGATTTGAGTGAAAAAAGTAAGAAAGTAAGAGAATTACTCTTACGTTTTAAGCATGGCTGATTTATTAGATGGTTTATTAGGAGATGATGTAGGGGCGCAAGGCTTTAGCGCAGAATCATCTATCAAAGGAGAAGGCAGTATCTCAGAAGCCCAAAAAGCCAAATTAGAATCCCATTGGCGTAATGCCATGCAGCAACCAACCTTAATCGCTCGCACTACCAATCAAGGCAGATTGCCCGCAGGAATGGCAAGGGAATTAGGCTCTTTAGATAGAGCGCAATTAGACTGGCGTAGTTATTTGTGGCGATATTTAGTTAAAACTCCCACTGATTATATCGAATTCGATCGCCGTTTTATCGGTAGAGGTTTATATCTCGAAACATTACTAGGAGAATCCGTAAAAGTATATGTAGCTGTGGATACTAGCGGCTCAATTGATAACCAACAGCTAAAAATGTTTCTGGGTGAAGTTAACGGGATTTTAAATTCTTATCCCCATTTAGAATGCGAATTATACTATGCCGATGCAGATGTTTATGGCCCTTACGAACTTAATCCTGATAGTAAAATACCACAACCCGAAGGCGGTGGAGGTACTTCCTTCGTACCTTTTTTTGAGAAAATAAGCGATAGCTTTGACGGGCTGACAACAGCAGTTTGTGTCTATCTTACGGATGGTTATGGAGAGTTTCCCAATTCACCACCCCAGTTACCCATTTTATGGGTAACTGGGGTGGCTTAGATTTATCTGAGTTTCCTTTTGGGGAAGCAGTAAGATTGTTATCAGTTTAAAGACAAATTAATTTGATATTTATTATCAGTTATGTGACCGATAATATAACTATTAAAATAGCCAGATTTATGTAATTCTTGAAGACAATTTTGGGCATTTTCTGGAGTAAGAGAAGCAATTAAACCTCCTGATGTTTGCGGATCAAATAATAATTGATATTCAGGTAAATTATTTAATTTTTCTGAATTATTAATATAACAAGATGATTGTAAATTTTGAGCTTGTATAGAGCTAGTAATTCCCATTGCTATGGTTTCTTTTGCCCCTAATAAAAGAGGTATTACTTGTAATTTTAATTCTGCACCTACTTGAGAAGCTTTAAGCATTTCTAATAAATGTCCAATTAAGCCAAAACCAGTAATATCTGTACAGGCTGTTGCACCATTTTTAATTAAAATATTAGCTGCATTTTGATTTGATAATAACATTGATTCTATTGCTGCATCAATCCAGTTTCCTTTAGCTTTTAATAAATTATTTGCTGCAAATAATATACCAGTACCAATTGCCTTAGTAATTATTAACAATTCTCCGGGTTTCATACCACTTTTTTTAAAAATTTTGTCGGGAGAAATTAAACCATTACAAGCTAATCCAAAGGCTAATTCTTGTCCTTCGGTAGTATGTCCTCCTACTAAAGTTGTATTGCTCTGATTTAATATTTCTAAACTGCCAGATAATAATTGATATAAAATATTTTCTGTAATTTTTGGGTTAGCATAGGGAATTGTGACAACAGCAAGGGCATTTTGTGGTGTTCCTCCCATAGCAAAAATATCACTTAAACAATGATTAGTAGCTATTTTTCCAAATATATATGGATCGTTAATAATACTGGTAAAATAGTCGATGGTATGCACCATTAATTGACCAGAAGGTATTTGAACTACGGCAGCATCATCGGGGTTATTTAAGCCAATAATTATATCTTTATTTTCCTTAATTTCTAATTTGTCTAAGACTTGAGATAAAGTTGAGCTACCTACTTTTGATCCGCATCCTTTACAGTACATTTTAGGATTTTTTTCAGAACTATTACTAATGTCCATAGTAGGTAAATCGGCAAATTGATTCATGAATTTGCGATCGATGTAATCTTTCCAAGTCCAGAATAAAGGAGAAGCCAAGCCAAAAAATGACCAAGAAGCAACAGCACTTTTATCTCCCGTACCAATTAAACTTAAATAACGCTTTTGTGGATAATATGAGATTAATTGTTTATGTGTAATAATATTTTTTAAATTGTTAAATAATGGTTTACCTTGACGCACGGCAAAAACACCAGCTTTAGGGCGAGGATAATCTTTAATAGTAGCAATATCACCAGTGGCGAATATATGGGGATGAGAGAGAGATTGCAGATTATTATTAACTAAAATAAATCCACACTCATCGGTAGTTATTCCCGAATTTTTAATCCAACTAGGTGCAGAAGCATTAGTTACCCAAAATATATAATCAGAACTAATATTTAAACCAGACTGACAAATTATTTGATTAGGTAAAACTTCAGTAACAATTTCTGATAAATGGAGTTTAATGTTTTTTTGTAATAATATTTTTTCTAAATAATTACTAACAAATTTATTATGACCTGATAATACTTTGTCGCCTTGATGTATTAAATTAATTTCTAAATTATCAATAATTGGAGATAATCTACTATGAATATTCAAGGCTAATTCAACTCCTCCTGCACCTCCTCCAACTATGGTAATAGTAAGATGAGAAAAAGAATTTACCTTTGCTAAAATATCGTTCCAAACTGCTAGAAATTGAGGTACAGGTTTAGCCGGAATTGTATATTCTTTTGCACCTTTAACCGAAATTGTATCTGGTGTGCTGCCAATATCAATGGATAAGTAATCAAATTTAACTGCTGGCCTATTAGCACAAATTACTTGATTATTAATTAAGTCTAAACCAATCGCTTTATCTAAATAAAAATTAGCTTTAGCAAAACTCGCTAGACGACGCAAATCTATATGACTTTCATCATAACTATAAAAACCCGCCACATGAGCGGGTAACATACCAGAATAGGGCGTATGGGTAACATCAGAAATTAGAGTAAGACGCAGACTGGGTAAAGGTTTCATCCCTAAAAGTTTGAGGGAAATTGCTTGACTATGGCCACCACCCAATAAAACTAACTCTTTTTGCATAGGAATATTTTCTTGTTTTGGCATCTTGGGTAATTTAAGACAATTAATATTAATATTAGTCTAATTAATACGCACCGTTACTGAAGTATGCTGGGATATTTATTCTGAGAAATCACATTAAGGTGAGCAAATTATTAATTGTAATTACTATTTAGATAAAATTAAAAAATATTTGCCCACCCTACAAAAAAATGTAATTATCAAAGCGAATAACTATTCTTAAAATCTAGGTTAAATATCAAGATTAACAATAGGAAATATATCTTCGGAAGAATTGATTGGGGATATATTATTATCAGAAAGATGATTATTAGATGAGCCAGAATCAAAGATAAAGTAACCAATTTGCTCAGTAGTATGCCAACGCTCGCTATCTCCCAATATATCTTCATCTACAGCCAGACTTAATTGATCATTACTTAAAGGATTCTCACCATAAAGAATTGACCAACCACCGTCACCTCCATCCATTCCTGCTAAATTAGTTACTCCAGTTGAGGGAGTAAAGTTTAAGTTACTTAAGTCATAGTTATAGGATGGGTTATTCTTATAACCTTCAACAATATCTGCTCCTACTCCTGCGACATAGTTGAAGCCATTAACTACTCCTGTGCCTGATTCAACTACGATATAACCTAGTAATTCATCGCCTCTAATCTTGTCTGAATCTTCACCAACGTGCTTACCAACATATAAGTTATTATTATCCGCAGGATTAGTTTGAGATGAGCCTCTTGACCAAAATACTGACCAATCTTCATCTACGCTACTCATTACTTGACCTAATACTACAGGATTTTCATAACTGTTGAGATAAGTTTGTTTTTCTCCTTTCCAATTATTTTTAGAGTCAGTAGTAGTAGAATCAATTTTTACCGCTTCCATGTCAATGCCATGTTCTTCGAGAGTATATACTCCTTCTTCAACTATGGTGTAATAAACATTATAGTTGCTATAGTCTGTAATACTCCCATTACTAGGACTCTGAAGCTTAATCTCGAAGCTATTACCTTCAGCATTACGAATCCGTGTTACCATTGGTTGGCTATTACCACCATAATTAACTGTCGCAATCACCACCATAGAATCATAGCTAGTAGGTAAAGTTACAGTTTGCCAATTACCATCAACATTATCTAACACACCTGTTTGTAGTTTAGGATTGGTATTATTAATTTGATTGGAATCATCATTAGTAATAGTGGCGATACCTTGATTATCAGTAATGGTTGCGTTACTCGGATTACTGAGATTGAGAAAGAAGGTTTCATTATCCTCAACTGAAGTATCGCCAATAATTTCTACATTAATGGTTTTAGTGGTTTCTCCGGGATTAAAAGTAAGTAATCCGTTAACTGAGTTATAATCTTGACTAGCTATAGCAGTATTGTTAGCACTTGCGTAATCAACGGTTACAGTTTTTGTGGTACTTTCAGATAGATTAACCGTGAAGGTGGCGTTTTTAATTCCGTTATTTCCTTCTGTTAAGGTAATATCATTAATTGAAATATTAGGAATAGTAATTGGTTCATTAACTAATTCATTCAGAAGAATATTAAGTGAATTGCCAACATAATAATCTTTGATAGTAATTGAACCATCGCCTCCTAAATTAATAATTAAGTCATTATTATTTTGTATTTGAGTAATATTAGAAAGGGTATAAGTAGATAAATCAAGAGTATCTAAATTGTCTGCACCTTGGATAACATCATTTCCTTTATTAACTCCTAATTGATAACCACCAAAGGTATTAGCTACACTATTAGCAATAATATAATCATTACTACTCGAATTAATCAGGTTTTCAATATCTACATCATAAGCAACAGATGTACCAGAATTATAATAGTTACCCTTATCTGCATTATTATTAATTAACCAACCACCGGGGTTTAAGTCAAAGTGATAACCTGCACTACTAAAAGATAATTGAGAAAAATCTAAGGTATCAATACCATTACTATCCCAGATAGTTTGTTTGGTTGAATGTGGTGTTTCTACATATAATTTACCGTTAACTGAAAACTGATCAACTCGATTAGTAAATTGATAAATATTATCTTCAATATTGTTTTCTTTTGCCCCATAAAGTGATTGTAAAGCTTTAATATCTAAGGGCATATATGTACCTGCTGAATTACCAGTAAAGTTGTAACTCATCACCGTATTAGTGGTATTATCTTCAGCCGCAGATAGAGTATTAGTACCAGTATGGGAATGTTCTAATCCTAGAGCATGACCGATTTCATGGAATAAGGTCATAAATCCATGTTTACCAGCCTGATTTTGAAATCCGTTAGTATTACTGGCATGATCGTAACTAGGCTTTAAATGCACATCTCCAGATTTACTAAAAACAGAATTACTGTAAGGATAATAAGCATAAGCATAACTAGGCCCATCGGATAACATGAAACGAATCTTACCAATATTACTAGAAGTTTCTGTTACTTCCACAAAGTCAATATTAATAACTTCTTCTATCCAATTAAATATTGAACGAACATTAGATTTTACTGCTTCACTTACTTCAGAAACTGCCTCACTACCATAATATTGACCATTGAAAACATCATTTTCATAAAAACTATAACTAATTTGACTACCTGACCATTTGTAACTTGATAAAATAGCATCAATGTTTGGGTTATAAACTGTATTGGCAGATTCTGGTGCAATGACATCTGTAGTAGCATTTTCAGGATTAAAGATTCCTGAGTTACAACAATCTGGACAATCACATTTAACTCCTAATGATTCAGTTTCTGAGCTAAATACTTGATGATTTTCGTCGCCTACCCAACCAAATTGATTTTCTAATATATTAGTATTTTGATTATTGTTGTTATTATTATTATCTGTAATCTCAGTAATTTTACTGATTAAATCTTGCGTTTCAATTTTGTCTTTATTCTCTTGTTGAGTATTGTTTTCTGATTGATTTTCGGTGTCTTCTTTAATTAAATGGTCTTCGTCATTTAAGAAAAGTTTGTTATCTTCAATATTAAAGTTAATCATATATTTACATCCTTAATGTATTCCTTATGTTTTCAATTTATATTCTTTTATTTTTGAACGCATCGATTTAGATCACATTAAAAACGTGATAATTTTAGACAATAAACTATTGATTCTTGACTTAATAGAATTTACTTAGGTTTACAAATAAAATACAAATAAAATACTTAGATAGTCAGTATATTTACGTTAAAAAGTGCAAATTAATTTTCAAAATACATATTTGCTAAAAATTGTCAAGATATAAATATAAGAACTGTAATTAAAATTACTCAGCATTTTAGTTAAAAAATAAGTAAGTAGGGGTTGAATATATTCAACCCCTAGTCAAAAATGACTTGCTCTAGAAAATATTTAAAATTATTGAGAGATATTATCACATGAGAATAATCTTCAAGTTAATTATTTTTAGCTTATATTGGGTTTCATTCTTCAACCCAACCTACAGAATATTTTATGTTTAATTAAGTAGAGAGAAAAGTATAACAATCATTTATAATTGTTATAGTATTATTTATTAATAAAAATATTGCTGACGGATAATTATGACCATAAATATTAGAAGAATAAACCCATCTCCTGCTGTTAATCTTGAAAATCTGAGCTATCAAGTCAAAGTTCCCAATTCTGAGCCTAATCATATTTTAGAAGAAATTGTTTGGCATAAAGAAAGAGAAGTTGATGGTATGCGAGAGCGTCTTTCTTTATTAGAATTAAGAAAAAAAGTATTACAAGCTCCACCAGCCAAAGATTTTAAAGCGGCTTTAATAAATGGAAAAACTCAACCTGCTCTCATTGCGGAAGTTAAAAAAGCTTCCCCAAGTAAGGGGGTAATTAGAGAAGATTTTAATCCTGTTAGCATAGCTAAATCCTATGAAGAAAATGGAGCTAGTTGTATATCAGTTTTAACAGATCGGAAATTTTTTCAAGGAAGTTTTGAAAACTTATCTTTAGTACGTCAAACAGTAGATATTCCTTTATTATGTAAAGAATTTATTGTTTATCCTTATCAAATATATTATGGTCGTGCTAAAGGTGCAGATGCTGTTTTATTAATTGCTGCTATTTTAAGCGATCGCGATTTACAATATTTTATTAAAATTACTAATTCTGTGGGCATGACACCTTTAATTGAAGTACATACTTTAGCCGAATTAGATCGAGTTTTAGCCCTAGAAGGAGTTAGTTTAGTCGGAATTAATAATCGTAACTTACAAGATTTTTCTGTTAATTTAGAAACTACTTGTCAATTACTCGAACAACGTAAACATATCTTAGAAGAAAAAGATATTACAGTAGTTAGTGAATCGGGACTACATACTGCTGAGGATCTTAAATTAGTGAGTGAGGCTGGTGCAACAGCCGTATTAATCGGAGAGTCTTTAGTAAAACAACCAAATCCGGGTGAGGCGATCGCCAATCTATTTAGATAATTCTTCTAAAAATTCTGTTTTTAAACTTTAGGCTGTTGTCTTTGAGCAATTTTTATGAGCAGTCGCAGGGCTTTGTTAACGGCTTCACTACTGGGAAATGCCTGAGCTACATCAGGATCGAGCAACACAACATTGGTTTCTGCTCGATACCGCTCGACATATTTTCCTCTGAGGCCCCCTTTCATCTTGCTAAAATCATATTCAGGACGAAGATCGTCTTCTAATTAGTGGTTAGTCGCCATATTCATAAAATCTCCGTTCGTTTCTGGTTGTCTCCTGTGGGCTAATGAGCCGAATACAATCGCTCGATAGTTTATCTTAAACACCGCAAAATGTCACAATAAATATAGTACAACTATTATTAAGCCATAGCTATGACCAAGAAACCCCAATACTTAACAGGAAGCGAAATCCGAGACAAATTCCTTAACTTCTTTGCCCAGAGACAACATCAAATCTTGCCAAGTGGGTCTTTAGTACCAGAAGACCCGACTGTACTCCTAACTATAGCAGGAATGTTACCCTTTAAGCCAATTTTCCTCGGTCAGAAAAAAGCAGACTTTCCCCGTGCAACTACTTCTCAGAAGTGTATCCGTACCAATGATATAGAAAATGTGGGACGTACCGCTCGTCACCATACCTTTTTTGAAATGTTAGGTAATTTTAGCTTTGGAGATTATTTTAAGGAACAAGCAATAAAATGGGCTTGGGAATTATCCACAGAAGTATTTGAATTACCCCCAGAAAACTTAATCGTCAGTGTATTTGAGGAAGATGACGAAGCTTTTGCCCTCTGGAGAGATAAAATTGGTATTCCCGCCCATCGCATTCAACGCATGGGAGAAGACGATAATTTTTGGGTTTCCGGGCCAACTGGCCCTTGTGGGCCTTGTTCGGAGATATACTATGACTTTAAACCAGAATTAGGCGATGCACATATAGATTTAGAAGACGATAGCCGTTTTATCGAATTTTATAATCTCGTGTTTATGCAATACAATCGAGATGCAGAAGGTAATTTAACTCCTTTAGAACATAAAAATATTGATACGGGCATGGGTTTAGAAAGAATGGCGCAAATATTACAAGACGTGCCAAATAATTATGAAACTGACCTAATTTTACCTATTATTAAAACTGCGGCGGAAATTGCCCATATAGATTATTCTCAAGCAGAGGAAAAAACAAAAGTATCTTTAAAAGTAATTGGCGATCATGTGCGCTCAGTTGTTCACATGATTGCTGATGGAATTAGTGCCTCAAATATCGGTAGAGGTTACGTTTTGCGTCGTTTAATTCGTCGGGTGGTGCGTCACGGGCGTTTAATTGGTATTTCTGGGGAATTTACCACTAAAGTTGCCGAAACTGCGATCGCCCTTTCTGAATCGGCTTATCCCAATGTGAGAGAAAGAGAAATTCTTATTAAAGGAGAATTACAACGGGAAGAATCCCGCTTTTTGGAAACCTTGGAAAGAGGCGAAAAGTTACTTACCGAGATATTGCAAAAGGAAAAAACTCAAATTTCTGGAACAGATGCCTTTACTCTTTATGATACCTTCGGTTTTCCTGTGGAGTTAACCCAAGAAATTGCCGAAGAGCATGGCTTAACCGTCGATTTAGAAGGTTTTGAGATAGAAATGGAAGAACAGAGAAAACGCTCTAAAGCTGCTCATGAAACCATTGATTTAACCGTACAGGGAAGTTTAGATAAGTTAGCCGAACATATTCACCCTACCGAGTTTTTAGGTTATACAGAACCCCAATCTACCGCTAAAGTGGAAGCCGTTTTAGTGGAAGGTAAATTAGTTGAAGCCGCCGAAGCAGGAAATAAAGTACAAATAGTTTTAGATAAAACCCCATTTTATGCTGAATCTGGAGGGCAAATTGGCGATCGCGGTTACTTAACGGGGGATAATTTAGTTATTCGTATCGAAGATGTGCAGAAAGAATCGGGTATTTTTATCCATTTCGGACAAGTCGAACGAGGTACAATTGAACCCGGACAAACCTTAAATGCAACAATCGATCGTGCTTGTCGTCGTCGCGTTCAAGCTCATCACACAGCAACCCATTTATTACAAGCAGCACTTAAGCTAATTGTTGATGAAAGTATTTCCCAAGCTGGCTCTTTGGTAGCTTTTGACCGTTTAAGATTTGATATTAATTTTGTGCGACCTCTTACTCCACAAGAGTTACAGCAAGTTGAGGAGCAAATTAATCTGTGGATTGCTGAAGCCCACGACACCCAAACCTCAGTTATGGGCTTAGATGAAGCTAAAGCCAAGGGTGCAGTGGCTATGTTTGGGGAAAAATACGGCTCGGAAGTAAGAGTAATAGATGTGCCGGGGGTTTCTATGGAATTGTGTGGTGGTACTCATGTGAGAAATACCGCCGAAATTGGCTTATTGAAAATAATTTCTGAAATTGGTGTTTCTGCGGGAGTAAGACGGATTGAAGCAGTGGCAGGGCCTGCGGTTTTAGAGTATCTTAATGTTAGGGAGCAAGTTGTTAAAGAATTAGGAGATCGCTTTAAGGTAAAACCCGAAGAAATTACCGAGAGAATTACTAATTTACAACAGGAATTAAAGGCAACTCAAAAGGAATTAGAAACCGTAAAACAAGAACTTGCGATCGCTAAATCTGATGGTTTATTAAATGAAGCTGTAAGCATTGGCGAGTATAAAATATTAGTAGCAAATATGGGTGATGTGGATGCAGAAAGTTTAGCAACTGCGGCGGCAAGATTGCAACAAAAATTAGGCGAATCTGCGGTAATTTTAGGTTCAATTCCCACTGAAGGAAAGGTTAGTTTAGTAGCAGCATTTAGCCCAAAAATTAATCAAGAAAAACAATTACAAGCAGGTAAATTTATCGGTGGAATTGCCAAAATTTGTGGTGGAGGAGGTGGAGGCCGTCCTAATTTAGCCCAAGCAGGAGGAAGAGATGCTAGTAAATTACCATTTGCTTTAGAAACTGCGAAAAAACAGTTAATGGAAGCATTAGCTTAGTAATTATGGATAAAATATTGTTATAGTAGGGTGTGTCAGACAGAAAATTATTGCTAAAAGTAATTAAATTAAAAATCTGACGCACCCTAAAGCTTCAATTTTTTTTTAAGGTATAGCACTACGCATTGAGGTTAGGACATCGTCAAACTCTGAAACCAACTCATAGCTTACTGTTGCCTATTGCCTATTCCCTAGCCTAGCGCGTAGTGCTATAATTGTAATTGATTTTCTTGGTCTTGCAATTGTCTTTTTCTAGAGCTTGCTTTGCCTTTCGTGATGTTAGAAATAGAGATAAAAGCGACTAAACCAACTAAAGGACTAATTAGAGTTGGGAAACCATCAAAAGCTGGAGTAAAGATGTTATTGGGAATATATAAAAGTGTATTATCAATGCCAAAAACAGTAGGCATTAAAACAAAAAATACTAAACGAGTAAGTGTACCACTAATAATACAGGCGATCGCACCATAACTGTTAGCCCAGGGCCAATAAAGTCCTCCGGCAAGGGGAATTAATAATCCGGCAAAACCAATATCAAAAGCCAGTAAAAGTAAAATTCCGGTTTGTGGCACTCGTAAAGCAAAAAATACTCCCAAGGCAGTAATTACAAAGGCCATAATGCGAGTAATTAAAAGTAGTCTGTCACCCCCTGAATTATGCTCATCGTGACGAATACCTAAAATATTATGAGCCATTACTGACGCTGTACCTAAAATCGCTCCATCAGCAGTGGAAAGAGAAGCAGACAAAATTGCCGCAATTACGATTAAACCAAGAAAAGGCGGTACAACACCTTTAATTAGTTCGTATAATAAAGGCCCATCTGGGGTAATACCTGCTTGTTCTAAAATTCGGTTAGCAGAAAGAGCAATTAAAGAAAAAGGAACACCAATAATAATCGTGCCAGCAGAACCAATAAAACAAGCTCTCTGAGCAGTTTCTGGGCTATCGGCCGCAAAAACCCTAGCCATAAAATCGATCGCTACAATATCCCCTAAACCGAGAGCTAATAAGGTTGCCCAATTAATCGCTGCACCTGCTTCTGGATTTATTAATTGTTCAAAATCAAAAGGCCCAACCCCTGCGGGAATCTCTAAGCCAAAGTTTAAAGTTATAAAACCAATTAATAACATAGAACCGATAAATGCGATCGCCACTTGAATTGCATCCGTATAAGCTACGGCAAATAAACCACCACTAGCGGTATAGATAAACACAATAATGGCAATAAACATTACTCCAGCTAGATAACTTGTGCCTAAGAAAGATTGAAAAAGATAACCTCCTGCCACTAAATTACCAGCTAATAAAAAAGAAAAACTCAACACCATGATAACCGAAGCAATAAACTCCGTAGCTCGGCTATATGTCACCTTATAAAAGTCAGGTAAAGTAATTAAGCCCATACGATTCATTGGTTTAGCGAAAAATAAGCCTGTCATTAATAAACAAGTTGCTAAACCAATGGGTAAAGAAGCACCCGCCCAAAAACCGAATTGAGCAGCTAAATCAGTATTGCCCAGAGTCGCATTAGAATCCACCGATTGAGCCATTAAGGTTGCCGCAGCTAAAGGTAAAACTAATCCCCTTCCAGCTACTAAATAGTTAACACTATCTCCCTTAATTTGTTTAGAAGCCCAAACACCAATACCTAGAGTCGCAAACAGGAATAGCAAAATTCCCCAAAAAAAGACTTTATCTGTCATAATAATTGTCCTGAATGATATTTTTAGATTCGGGCTATCTCTACCTCCGCCAAGATGCTAGGATAGCTTTTTTTATTAAGAGTGAACCGCAAATGATTTATTTTTATTTTGTTTAAAAGTATTTTTCAGCCAATCGAACCATAACTCTAAACCTTCTTCTGTCTTCGCTGATACAGAAATAATAGTTACGTCAGGATTCATTTGACGCACATTTGCTTCAAGACGTTTTAAGTCAATATCTAAATAGGGTGCTAAATCCATTTTGGTAATCAATAAACAATCGGCTTCCTGAAACATAATTGGATATTTCAAAGGTTTATCTTCCCCTTCAGTAATACTTAAAAGGGCTACTTTAAAGTGTTCTCCCACTTCAAATTCCGCAGGACAAACCAAATTACCCACGTTTTCCACTAAAACCACCTCAAAATCATGGGGATTATAGTCATGGGCTAAGGTATGAATCCCTCCAGCAACCATTTTTGAATCTAAATGACAAGAGCGCCCAGTATTAATAGCAATTACAGGAATACCATATTGACGTAATCTCTCTGCATCTAATTCGGTGGTCATATCTCCTTCAATAACTGCCATTTTTAATTCATGATTAAGTGCGGCTAAAGTTTTTTCTAATAAAACAGTTTTACCTGCACCGGGGCTACTCATTAAATTAAAACAAGTAATCCCCCACTCATCAAAATGTTCTCGATTATGATCTGCTCCTGTTTGGTTAGCATGGAGTAAATTAATTTCTAAAGCTGCGTCAAAAGTTTGGTGCATAATTATTAGTTCGTAGTTCGTGGTTATTTGTTATTTGTTATTAGTCATAATTCATCCCTAATCCCCCAATTCCAAACATCCTACACAGAATATTGAATGCGATCGATTTTTAATTCCCTACCGGAGCGAATATCATCCATAGGAGAATGACAGGTAGGGCAAGAATACTGCAAGCCAATTTGGGGCTGATATGACTGTTGACATTGATGACAGAAAGCAATTAAAGGCGTTTCTTGAATTGCCAATTTAACACCGTCTAAAAAGGTATTTTTGGTTTGTACTTCAAAAGCAAATTCTAAACTTGCAGGTTCAACACAAGTAAATTTACCAACAATTAAGTGTATTTTTTCAATAATTGGCTTGGATGGTTGAGACTCGTACCAATCCCTAACTGTTAAAATCAATGCCTTTGTCATATCAGTTTCATGCACTTTTTATTTATCCTCCAAAACAAGTTAGGGTGGAAAATTTTATTGAATTTGCCCACCTTACAAATTCAATGGTGAGTAATAGGAATATAATTAGGTTGATTTTCAATTCGTTCAAACCAAGTTTGAATAGTAGGAAATTTTGTTAAATCAAATCCTCCTTCCTCTGCTACATGGGTATAGGCATAAAGAGCAATATCAGCAATAGTGTACTTATTAGCCACAAAAAAGTTATGGTTTTTAAGATGCTCTTCCATAAGATTCAAAGCAGCATAACCTAACTTTCGTTTTTGTTCGATTTCTTTGTGATATTTGTCAGCTTGTTTAAGCTCAGTAATCCAAAATCTAGGAGTAGCAATATTTGGCTCGTGACTATATTGTTCAAAACATAACCACTGCATTACCTTTGCTTGCTCATATTTATCTTGGGGAAAATAAGGCGTATCTTGACTTAAATAATACAAAATAGCATTAGATTCAGATATAAACTTGTCAGCAGCAATTTCTAATAAAGGTATTTTGCCATTAGGATTTTTAGCCAAAAATTCAGGTGTTCTAGTTTCCCCTACCACAATATTTAGCTCAATTAATTCAAAAGGAATTTGTAATTGAGTTAGTAGCAATCGCACTTTATAGCCGTTACCAGAAGGCAAAAAGTCATATAGTTTATACATGATTTTATAACCTCAAATTAACTCCAAGGCTCATCGACAACTTGTGATTCTTCATGAATATAATCTGGTTTTTCCTTACGGGGTAATTGTCCAGAAACGACCAAATGCGCCATCGTATCGCAAATAACACGAGTTGCCATTAAAGAAGTCATGTCACTAACGTCATAGGGAGGTGAAACTTCTACTATTTCAATGCCACAAACCTTAGTGTTTTGAACAATTTTCTTGAGTAAATAAAGAGCTTCACGGGGCAATAAACCACCTGGCTCAGGCCAACCTGTACCGGGGACAAAACCCGCATCTATGCAATCAATATCAAAGCTAATCCAGACGCAATCAGTGCCATCTGTAGCTCTTGCTATGGCAAAATCTGCTGCTGCATCTAAGCCCATTTCCATAATATCGGTGACGGTAAGGATATTTGTCGCTCTTTCACGGCAAACCTTAACGCCTTGACGGGGTACTTGCCAACCCCCAATCCCCAATTGAACTAGGTTTTTAGCGGGGGCATTTTTCATATTAGTGGCATGAAACCAAGGACAGGTATGCATCCGCTCGTCTAAATCCGTTTCTTGGGTATCCACATGGCGATCGAAATGTATTATACCTACTTTTTTATCTCCTAAATGCCTACAAATTCCTCTAACTGTGGGAAAACCAATGGAATGATCCCCTCCTAAAATAATTGGAAATGCACCAGAAGCGAAAACATGGGCTACACCTTTAGAAATTTGGTCAAAGGATTTTTCGTTATTGGCAGGGATAGTAAAAATATCACCCACATCACACAAAGTTATTTGTTCCCTTAAATCAACTCCCAATTCAAAATTATAAGGAGTGTATAAAGCACTAATACGGCGAATACCTTGGGGGCCAAATCTTGTACCGGGGCGATAGGTTGTACCAGAATCATGGGGTACACCCACTATAGCAACATCATAATTACCTACTTTTTTGACATCTTCTAAATATGGTGCTTTCAGGAAGGTGTTAATACCGGCATAATGGGGAAGTTCACCCCTAGAAAATGTGGGAATAGTCCGATCTTTAATACTTTCTGCTGCTTCTAGTCCGTATTCTAAGCCTTGGTTTACCTCCTGTTGCCATCCTGTTAAAGGCAGATTTCTTTCCTTTTCCAAAGCACGTTGCGCTTCACTATCAGGAGGTTGGAAAGGTAATTGCTCGCTCATGAAAATTACTCCATTTTTTAACTACATTTGAAGGAAAAAAACCCAAGAGTTATTGACGCTTTTTCCCTTTGCCAATATCTCCCGGGCTTTTCTCCCGCCGTGTAGCTACTGATTTAATCATAATTTTTTTAAGTAGCCTGTTTCTCTCGGACCAGTCATTTAAGTATAAATATTTAAACCGGAACCCTAGAAACAAATTTTTAATATTCTAGGGCATAAGATATCAGAATTTATAATATTTAAATGTATATAAAATTACCAAAAGTTTAAAAATAAACAATAATTAGATAAGTTTGTTAATATTTCCTGACCTTTAACAGTGAAATTTTAAGAAATAATATTTTCTTCAACTTGAATAGCAATTACTGTAATATTATCTCTTCCCCCTCTTTCTAAAGCAGCGTTAATAGAAGCTGAGGTAAGTTCTTGCATATTTTCATCAAACTCTTGTACTAAAAGTTCTAATTCTGAGGGCAAAAGCTCTCCATGCAAACCATCACTGCATAATAATAATATATCTCCGGGTAATAAATCCCGTAAAACAGGAAATTCTAGGTCATCCCATTTAGGATCGATAAATAAATGATCTTTGCCCTTGCCACCTAAACAGGAATTAACTACAGCCCTCATCGGATGGGTAAGTGCTTCCTCTGGAGTGATTTGTTCCATATTAATCAAAACTTGTACTAAAGAATGATCTGAAGTTGTATAGATAGCTATTCCATCCCGAAAATGATACAGG
Organism: uncultured bacterium; assembly: GCA_964413275.1. Classification (GTDB taxonomy): domain Bacteria; phylum Cyanobacteriota; class Cyanobacteriia; order Cyanobacteriales; family JAABRE01; genus JAABRE01. The sequence goes on from CAYPSO010000006.1 coordinate 16,111, forward strand.
CGACAATCACCTGCATATAAGTGAATAAATTCTGTAGGAGTCACAATAGCTGCCACAATAGTTGTACCCATGTTAATAGCAGCTATATTTTCTAAGCTATGTTTCCGAATAGCCGCATCAGCAGCATAAAATGTATCGAATAATAGTTGATATTTATTATTACTATCTTCAGGTAAAGGATTATCTAATAATTTAGTAAAAGTCTTAATGGCAATTTCCGCAGCAACTTCACCAGCACGATGTCCTCCCATACCATCAGCAACCACAGCTAAAATTGCTGAATTATCAGGCCAGCTTTGTAATAAGAAATCATCTTCATTCAAATCTCGAACTTTACCCTTATCTGTTTTAGCTTTACAAGTAAGCTGAGTTGTTGAAGAATAATTGGCAAAACTCAATAACAAATCCTTAAGATTTTCCCTAACGGCTGCTGACATAGATAAGTTCTGGGAATTGGCATAATTTTTTAAGCCTTCATATTCTTGTGGGGTTAAAGATACAGACACCCGTTTTTTTCTAGTCATTGTTTCTATGCTTGCTGCAAGCAATATTTGGTATAGAGATTTTTGATCGAAATCCCTATACCAATAACCATAACAAGATTTGTGAATGTTTTATACTTTTTAGGAAAAAATCTTTACAAATCAACCTTTTTAAGGTCGATCGTTTTGTTTTGTTATTTATTGCTTGTGTTTAGGCGAAATTCAGAAAATATTTTACCAGATTTCATCATGATAGGGTGTCGTTAGCCCCAGCGTAACCCACCGTTATTGGGATATTTATTCCAAGAAATCACCTTAGCTAAACATAGATGAAAGAATTGCTGGTTAAACTCAAATTGTAAGCTGCTATTTTTCCTTTCTTGGTTAGCTGCTCGAGTTCAGTTCTTTCGGAGTCTGTTAGATCTACAATATATTTTTTCTTCGGCATTTTTTTGTCTGAAGTTGGATAACTTCTTCCAGATTAGCTCTTTTTTTATCCCTCAAAACAAAATTGATGCTCTACTAGCCCGATACGAAAATTATAGTAATTTGCGTTTTAAAGTGTAATCTTAAAAATTTGCTTGAATCAACAAAATCTTTCCTGCCGATAGATTGGGTTGATAGTTTTAATGAACTATCTGAAAAAAGTGCTTGATAATTTAGGTGACAAATATGTAATTAATTAGGATATAAACTAATAATGTTAGCAATAACTTCTTCAACAGTTAAATTATCAGTAATAATTTCAATAGCATCATCAGCTTTTTTTAAAGGTGATATTTTTCTATTACTATCTCGATCGTCTCTGGTTTGAATATCTTGCTCTAATTGTTTTAAATTAATATCTTTTTTGCCTTGATTTTCAAAATCTTTTAATCTTCTTTTCGCTCTTTCTTGAACGGAAGCTGTTAAAAATATCTTTAATTCTGCATTAGGAAAAACATAAGTTCCTAAATCTCTACCTTCAGCAATTATTCCTCCTTTTGCACCCCATTCTCGTTGTAATTGAACCATTTTCTCCCGCACCGCTTTTTGTGCAGAAATAGTCGAGACTTTAGCGGTTACTTCTGGAGTACGAATTGCTGTAGTTATATCTTCTCCATTAATTATTACTTGAACTTGGGAATCGTTAGAAATTAATTCTAATTCAATATCAGTTATAAGTTGAGCAACGGCATTTTCATCTTCACAAGAAATACCTTTGTCCATCACTAACCAAGTAATTGCTCTATACATAGCCCCCGTATCAAGATATAGCAATCCTAATTCTTGAGCAACTTTACGAGTAACAGTAGATTTACCAGCTCCGGCTGGTCCATCTATGGCTATAATTGGCTGATGACGATGCAACATAACATTATCAATTAAACGGGTTTTTCCTATTTTAGCGGCAACGGCTAATAACCCTACATCTTTAACAATGGTCAAAGATTGTAAGGTTTCAGGATGGACTAACTCGATATATTCAACTTCTATGTTAGTTAATTCATTTTTAACAATGGAAATTAGGTGCGCTTGGCTATTTTCTCCTTGAAGAAAAGCTTTTTTAGCCTTGAATAAACCACGAGATAAACTTAAAGCTTGGTTTCTATCTTCTCGACTAAGATATTGATTACGAGAACTTATGGCTAAACCAGAACTCTCCCGTACTAAAGGACAAGCTTTAATTTCTACAGGTATGTTTAAATCTCTAACTATCCGGCGAATGATTGCCACTTGTTGAGCATCTTTTTCGCCAAAATATGCCTTATGGGGTAGGACAAGATTGAATAATTTGGTTACTATAGTAGCAACACCTTCAAAATGTCCGGGACGAAATTTCCCGCATAGAACGGAAGTCATGGATTCAGGAGGAACAACTTTAGTTGTGTTTTTTTCCTGATATAGTTCAGATTCAGGAGGAGCAAAGACAAAATTAACTCCTAAATCCGAACATATTTGACAATCACTTTCTAATTGACGAGGATAATTATCTAAATCCTCATTTTGTCCAAACTGTAGCGGGTTAACAAAAATACTGACTACTACTAAGTTATTCTCCGCAATAGCGCGCTGGATTAAACTTATGTGACCAGAATGTAATGCTCCCATAGTAGGCACTAAACCGATTTTCTGATCCGATGTGAGTAATCTTAATTGAGTTTGTAATTCAGCTACAGTCTGAACAAGGTGCATATAGTTTTTTGGATAGTTTAGCGACCTAAAATTTCCAATCTAACACTACCAACTCCACTATTATACAGACCTATAGCTCTAGCAGCAGCAGCAGATAAGTCAATGATTCTGCCGCCAGTGAAAGGGCCGCGATCGTTAATGCGTACAACGGTAGAACGACCATTCCGCAAGTTTGTTACTTTAACTTTTGTACCAAATGGTAAACTGCGATGGGCTGCGGTTAAATCATTTTGATTGAATGTTTGACCACTAGCAGTACGACGACCATGAAAACCAGGACCATACCAAGATGCTTTTCCTGTATAGTTTTTAACTCCATTTTTTGAAACTTGAGTTGGAGTTTTGATTGGAGAAATTTGTTGTTCTTTAAGGATAAATGTGTTGACGTTCTCGATTTCTTGGTCATTTAGACTTGAGGCAACTGCCTTACTGGATATTGTAATTGCATCCATAGCACCTAAAAAAGTTGTAACTACGATTGCGGTTAATCCACTCCAGATTTTAGTATTCATAGGCTTCTAAAAATTTCTTTCCTAATTAAATATCAATTTCAAGTTTTTACACTCGATTAAGCTTGATAATGTGATTAATGTGTTTTTTGTTTCCTTTACATTTCTTAACTGTCGGTTAGCATAGCACAAAAAAATTAGTAGGAAATTTGCAATTAGACTTGCTAATTGAGATAAAAAATAACCCAAATAGCAGGAAACATAATCTTACTCAAGATTACAGACAAAATTGCTCGTTGAATTTTTTCTTTAATAGTTAAAAAATTTCTATCAATTATGGTAAAATGATTGGAATAAATTATCTTTTTTATATATATAAATTTCTTATTAATATAATTAATTTAATTTATCTTATCAACATAATTAATAAATTATATTTTTGCATACTATAAAAAATTTAAAGAAAACTTGAATCTATAATTTTTAGACATTCACCTTATTAGAGTAAAATTGCTGGATAAATTAGGTAAATACTTCTAAATCAAGGTCAAAAGTAATTAAATTAAAAATTATGGAGAAATTATATGGATTATAAAGAAGCAGGGGTAAATATTGAAGCAGGACGCAGTTTTGTTGAGAAAATTACAGAAAATGTGGCAAGTACACATCGTCAAGAAGTTTTAGGTGGTTTAGGAGGCTTTGGTGGCTATTTTCAATTACCAGAAGGCTATAAACAACCAGTACTCGTGTCAGGTACAGATGGAGTCGGTACTAAATTAAAAATTGCTCAAGCTATGAATTGTCACAATACTATTGGCATTGATTTAGTAGCAATGTGTGTCAATGATATTTTAACGAGTGGTGCTGAACCTTTATTTTTTCTTGATTATTTAGCTACGGGGAAGCTAGAACCGCAACAGTTAGCTGAAGTAGTTACAGGTATTGTTAGCGGCTGTAAAGAGGCTAATTGTGCTCTTTTAGGCGGAGAAACGGCGGAAATGCCGGGTTTTTATCAAGTGGGAGAGTATGACGTAGCTGGTTTTTGTGTAGGAGTGGTAGAAAAAAGTGAGCTTGTAGATGGTTCACAAATACAAGTAGGCGATGTGGCCATTGGTTTAGCGAGTTCGGGATTACACAGTAATGGTTTTTCTTTGGTGAGAAAAATAGTAGAAATTAGCAATTTTAATTGGGATAGTCATCCAGAAATTCTCAAAGGTCAAAGCTTAGGATCGGTTTTATTAACTCCTACTCGTATTTACGTCAAACCTATTTTAGAAGCTATTAAAAATGGTATAAATATTCGGGGCATGGCTCATATTACCGGAGGTGGTATTCCTGAAAATTTACCACGCTGTTTAAAGAAAAATCAGTCTATTGAAATAAAGACAAATAGTTGGAAAATTCCGCCTATTTTTGGTTGGTTAGCCGAAAATGGTCAAGTTAATCCCTCTTCTATGTGGGAAACTTTCAATATGGGTATTGGTTATGTGGTTATTGTCTCATCATTGGAATCAGAATCTACTATAAATATGTTTAATGCTGCTGGCATTAATGCTTATCAGATAGGGGAAGTTATTGAGGGAGTGGGTGAAATTGTTGGATTAACTTAGATAAACTATCACGCATTTAAGTTACTGACTACTGACTACTTAGCCCTAACCAGCCAACTGCTTGGTGCGGCTGATTTTCTGAGGAGACCTCAGAAGTCGCCGCATCCGCTTTTTTAGCAAGCCCTAATTATTTTTTTGCACAATAGGAAGCGATCGCAGTATAATAATAAATTGTGTCGAATTAATCTAGGTTTATGCCCAAATTAAAAACCAAAAAATCTGCCGCCAAGCGTTTTCGTGTTACTGGTAGCGGCAAAGTCTTACGTCGTAAGGCTTTTAAAAATCACATGTTACAGCACAAAAGTTCTAAGCGCAAACGCAATCTTTCCCATTTAACACCAGTATGTGAAAAAGAAGTGGAAAGTGTGCGCTTAATGATGCCATATATGTAGAAAAAAAATTAAATTAGAATTAGAAATTAACTATGACTAGGGTAAAAAGAGGCAACGTTGCTCGTAAACGTCGTAAAAAAATTCTCAAATTAGCCAAAGGTTTTCGTGGATCTCATTCTAAGCTATTTCGTACAGCCAACCAACAGGTAATGAAGGCGTTACGGAATGCTTATCGAGATCGTCGTAAGAAAAAGCGTGATTTCCGTCGTCTGTGGATTACTCGTATTAATGCTGCTGCTAGACAAAATGGTATTAGTTACAGCAAATTAACTGGCTTACTCAAAAAAGCGAACATAGAACTTAATCGTAAAATGTTAGCTCAGTTGGCAGTTTTAGATAACGAAGCATTTGCAAAAGTCGTTGAAATGGCTAAACAAGCTCAATAAAAAGATTAACATTGAGAAACCTGCATCGGCAGGTTTTGTTGTCTTGGGGAGGGAGTTATGTTCAAAAAAAAGTAACTTGGCTAAGTTTAGCTATTATGCTCTTAGCCCTACCAAATCTGGCTTATGCTGCTCCCTTAGCCGAAATTCAAAAGCGGGGCAAACTAATTGTCGCAGTTAAAGATAATCTGCAACCCTTGGGCTTTAAAGATGAGCAGGGAAATTTACAAGGATTAGAAATTGATATTGCTAGACGTTTAGCTCAGGAAATATTAGGGGATTCTCAAGCCGTTGTTTTTGTGCCTGTCAGTAATCAAGATCGTTTGCGGGTAGTTTTAGAAGGTGAAGTCGATCTTACCATTGGTTCGGTAACTCAAACTGCATCTCGCTCTCGTATAGTTGACTTTAGCCCTTATTACTATTTGAATGGTACTAGTTTAATTACTAAAAATCCCACTTTCGAGAAAATAAATAGATCATCTCAACTAAAAATCGCTATTCTTAATAATTCTGATACCATTGGCAGTATCAAAAATGCTTTACCTAATGCTCAACTGATTGGGGTAAATTCCTATCAAGAAGCTTACAAATTATTAGAAACTAATTTAGTTGATACTTTCGCCGCAGATAAAACTATTTTAACGGGTTGGGTACAAGAATATCCTCAGTATAGAATATTATCTCAAACTTTCTCGGCTGAACCCATTTGTGTTGTGATGCCTAGAGGATTACAATATCTCGATTTGCGTAATTTAGTTAATCAGGCCATCGTCGAGTGGCGCATTAATTGGCTACCAGAAAGGATAAAATATTGGGGATTAGATAATTAACAACTCAATTAGTAATTAAAAGTCAAACAACAAAGCATAGATTATGAAAGAATTTTTGCCATTAATTTATCTTAGTGTTTTAATCATTTTATTAGTCGGTACATCTGTATTTATTATCCGACAAGTTCTTAAGACTCGTCGCATCGAGAGTGAATTTAATCGTTTACAAAAAAAACTTAAACAGAACAAAGGTACAGGTAAAGAATATTATGAATTAGGTAGTTTATATCTAGATAAGAAACTATTTGTCCAATCTCTGGGTTTATTTGAAAAAGCTTTAAAAGCGGAGAAGAAAATTGAACCACAAAATCAAGCACTCATTCATAATGCTATGGGCTATGCTTATTTCGCTCAAGAACAATATGATATTGCTATTCGCCAATATAAAGAAGCTTTAAAATTATATCCAGAATATGTGACTGCTCTTAATAATTTGGCTGATGTCTATGAGAAAAAACAGTTAATCAGTAAAGCATTGGAAACTTACGAAGTAGCTTTAAAATATGAACCAAATAACACTACAGCTAAACAACGTTCAGAATCTTTGCGTAAACGATTAGTATCTTCCTGACATCTCCTTGGTTAGGGACTTGCGGTTAAATAAAGTACCATTTAAAGTAGGGTGGGCAAAACCGACAGATCGAGTTTACCCGAAATTCTCAAAGCATATTTTGCCCACCAAAAAATATATAAACTGGTATATTATTTGTTTGCTAATCCCTTACTACGATAATTGGGAGTATAGAAGTTAGTGAATCATTGGGTATTAATTATTAACTCCTAAACTTCGTCAAACTCCAATTCAGTAAATTTACTAATGATTGAAAAAATCAACCTAAAATAAAAATTTATTAAAATATAAGTAAAGTGTTACTTAGTTTACAGTTTTTTTATTTTTTTCTATTATTAGATAATGCCTAAAACTTATTTTTATAGTATTTAGGCTTGATCCCCTACCTTTTTACCATTTTATAGCTGTTTTTCCTATTTTTTTTGTTCTTCTTTAAATTGTTCTTTTTGAGTTACTTTGTTGAGAAATGTAACACAATAATAAAGAAAATATAAAGACCTGAATATAGCCGGGGATCGTTAAAACATATATGTAATCTATACTATAACCCATAATTTAAGTATTTACCCGTAGTGCAAAATATAGATATTACATTAAAAGTATCCTTAAATCAATATGAGAACAGCAAATTTTTTAACTTCTTCTTGTCGATATTGTCGGCATTATCAACCTGAAGGAAGACGGGGTGGTATGTGTAGTCAGTTAGGAGTGGAAGTTCAGGCTGGTTGGAAAGCTTGTAGTTTAGCAATTCCACCTTTCACAAGTTCACAGAAGAGAAGGGAAGAAATAGTGTTGTTAGAAAACTCTCTTTCTTTAAATATGGCGAAAGATTGTTCTGAATTAGAAAATTGTGAAAAACAAACCTTAACTGTCGTTGAAAAATAATTAACTTAAAATTGTCAAAACTTTTTTTAAAATTTACTATAAAACTCTTTTTTTCCGATAAAACAAAAGCGATTAGATATGGTCTAATCGCTTTTGTTTTTTTTACTGAAAATATTGCACTCGATAAACTCTACCATTAGCTTCTTCGGTGAATAACAAACTACCATCTGGTAAAACTAATAAACCAACTGGCCTTCCCCAAGTTGAAGGAATAGAAGCATCGACTAAAAAACCGGTCAAAAAGTCTTCATAATATCCTTTTGGTTGACCATTTTCATCAAAAGGAATAAAAACTAATTTATATCCCGTACCCGTATTACGATTCCAAGAACCACGAAAAGCAACAAAAGCACCATGATGATATTTTTCTGGAAAAGTTTGCCCATCGTAAAATTGCAATCCTAATGCGGCTGAATGGGCTTGGAATAATACATCAGGGGTAAGGGTTTGACTAGCTAATTGAGGGTTAGTGCTTTTTTCATCCCTTATCTGACGAGGATCTAATAATTGTGGTTTTAAATAAGCATAAGGCCAACCAAAAAATTCTCTTTTCTGTACGCGGGTAAAATAATCGGGGACTAAATCATCTCCTAAACCGTCTCTTTCATTGACAGTGGTGTATAGTTCCTTGGTTAAAGGATGAAAATCTAAGCCAACGGGATTACGTAATCCTGAAGCGAAGGTTTCTTGTTCGCCACCATCTAGATTCATGATTTGAATAGAAGCACGGGGTAATTCTTCTTCATCTACATTAGAACGAGAACCAATGGAAACATAAAGCTTTTGTCCATCTGGTGCCACAATAACATTACGAGTCCAATGTTGACGATAACCGCCTCCCGGAAGTGGGGAAATTAATGTGCCTTCTCCTTGCAACTGAGCTTGACCTTTTTGATAGTCATAACGTCGCACTCCATTATGATTGCCTAGGAAAAAATAATTTTCGGTAAAAGCCATGCCAAAAGGAATATCTAAACCATTATTTGCATCAGCAAAAATAGAACGATTATCGGCTATACCATCATTATTGGTGTCTTTTAGTAAGGTAATACGATTTTGTCGAGTTTCGGTAACTAAAACTTCACCATTTGGAGTTAAAGCTAACCAACGAGGATGATCTAAATTGTCAGCAAAAATACTAACTTGAAAGCCTTGAGGTACTTTTAATTGAGGGTTATTTGGTATGGGAATGACTTGTGGAGATTTTGAGGCGCTATCACTAGCATAGGGTGGAGGTAATTTGTCCAATTCAATTTTAATTGGTTGAGGGGTCAATGTCTCAGTAGTAATTGGCTCAGATGATGTGGATTGAGTTGGTATTTGAGATTGAGATTGATTTCCTTGGGTGGATAAATTACAAGATGCGGTAATAAGAAGTATTAGTGCGGTTAAATGAGTAAATTTCATCTTTTTAGAATAATAACCTGTCACGCATTTAAATTAGTAATTGAGAGGTAGGGGCAGATGGGTATTCTGCCCGTACAGTATTCAGAATAAGGGATTTAAACTTTATTTCTTGATAGAGTTATTAAATATTTTTAGACAAAATTAAATCTGTCCACTTTTGACCCATTTCTTTTCATGATAATTTTAAACTAAGAATATAGATGGTTAATTATTTACTTCAAGACAACAATGAATACAAAATCTAAAAAATTAATTGATTATAGTGGCATTAATTCTTTGCCAGAAATTTGGGCGATCGCATCTCAAAACTTTAAAGATACAATTGCCTTATACGATCCCCATAGTAAACCGGAAATTAAAATAACTTTCACTCAATTATACGAACAAATACAAAAATTCGCTGCCGGTTTACAAGCATTAGGAATGCAACCACATTCCAAAATTGCTTTATTTGCTGATAATAGCCCCCGTTGGTTTATTGCCGATCAAAGCATTATGACCGCAGGTTATGTTAATGCGGTTAGATCCTCTCAAGCTGAAAAACAAGAGTTATTATATATTTTAGAAGATAGTGATAGCGTTGCTTTGGTTGTAGAAAATCTCAAAACTTTAGAGAAATTACAACCAGAATTAGATAGCTTTTCTCTTAAATTAATTGTTTTACTTTCTGATGAAAAAATACCAGAAAATAGTTCAGTAAAAATTACTAATTTTAGTGAATTAATTGCTACTGGAAGTGACAATAATCTCGAATCAATAAAATTAACAAAAAACGATTTAGCGACATTAATATATACTTCTGGGACTACTGGAAAGCCTAAAGGAGTGATGTTATCTCATGGAAATTTATTACATCAAGTTAATAATTTTGGGGTAATACTACAACCAGAAAAAGGCGATCCTGTTTTGAGTATTTTACCTTCATGGCATTCCTATGAACGTACTTGTGAATATTTTTTAGTTTCCCAAGGTTGTACCAATATTTATACCAATATTCGCACTGTAAAAAATGATCTCAAAGAGTATAAACCTATTTATATGGTAGGTGTTCCTCGTTTATGGGAATCGATTTATGAAGGGATTCAAAAACAATTTAGAAGTCAATCAATTTCTAAACAAAAATTAATTAACTTTTTCTTTAATATTTCCGAAAAATATATTACGGCTAAAAGAATAGCTCAAGGCTTAAGTTTAGATAGTCTTAATCCTTCTGGTAATGAACGTTTATTAGCTAAAATTCAAGCCCGTTTATTACAACCTTTACACAATTTAGGCGAAAAAATTGTTTATAGCAAAATTCGAGAAGCTACTGGAGGTAAAATCAAAGCTTGGATTAGTGGCGGTGGTTCTTTAGCACGTCATTTAGATAATTTTTATGAAATTGTGAATGTGCCTATTCTCGTCGGTTATGGACTTACAGAAACCTCACCAGTTACTAATGTCAGAACTTTAGATCATAATATGCGCTTTACTGCCGGAAAACCCCTCCCAGAAACAGAAATTAGAATTGTTAATCCTGAAACCAGAGAAACTCTACCCCAAGGACAAATTGGCTTAGTTTTGATTCGAGGCACTCAGGTAATGCAAGGATATTATAAAAAACCAGAAGCAACCGCTAAAGCTATTGATTCTCAAGGCTGGTTTGATAGTGGTGATTTGGGTTGGGTAACTCATTCTAACGATTTAGTGTTAACAGGTAGAGCTAAAGATACCATTGTTTTGACCAACGGAGAAAATATTGAACCTCAACCCATTGAAGATGCTTGTTTGCGTAGCAGTTATATCGATCAAATTATGTTAGTAGGACAAGATCAGCGATCGCTTGGTGCTTTAATTGTACCTAATTTAGATGCTTTAGAACTCTGGTCTAGAGAACAAAACATCAACCTGTCAACTGAAACTAACGAGCTTAATAATAATAAAGCAGTTCAAGGTTTATTCCGTCAAGAACTAAATCGAGAAGTTCAAAATCGCCCCGGATACCGTGCTGACGATCGCATTACGACATTTACCTTAATTTTAGAACCATTTTCTCAAGATAATGGCATGATGACTCAAACTATGAAAATCAAGCGTCCTGTTGTCAGTCAACACTATAGAGATATTATAGATCAGATGTTTGAAAATTAAGGACGACTGAATTAATGGATATGAGCAAGTTAGTTTTAAAAAGACCAGTTAATATTAAAGTGATAGTAACTGAGCGTTGGAAAGAAGAAGTACAACAGCAACTACAAGCCCAAACCAATCAACTTGATGGACAATTACAAAACCTTGATATGCAAGGGCAAAGGGCGATCGCAGAAATCCAAAAACAAAGTATTAACCCCCCTGGGCCTCAAGTTACCCAACAAATTGAAAATATTCAAGCTCAAGTAAATCAAAAGAAAAGTGAAATGTTACAACAGAAAAATCAACTATTAACTCAACTGCAACAAGTACAATCATTGGAAATAGAGCAAGAAGTATCTCAAGGTCAAATGGAAAGCTTTTTTTCCATTGAAAAGGGAGATAATTTAATTCAGAAATTAAACTTAGAAATAGTTGTTAAAGATGGAGTAGTGCAGGATATTAGAGGAGAAATTTAATTTAATTGAGATATCTATGAGCAATAAATTTTATTAACCTTTGGCTGACAATAGACCTCTTGCATAAGTAAAAAGTAAATCAATTCTAATACAGAAAACCTGAATTTATCTAACTATTGCCTCTCTTGGTGGACGTTCCCTTGCGACTATCGTCGTCGCGGGCTTCCACCGCTATTGCCTATTGCCTATTGCCTGACTTCTGCAAGAAGTCTAATAAAGGTTAATAATTAGATTAGAGATTTTTGGGTTATTTTCCAAGTAAAGACAATAATTAAAGTTATTTTGGGCATAATATCTTTAATTTAATTCTTCTTGGTGCAGGTGAGTTGATCTGAATCTCCAGAAAAGTTGCCTCATCCATATTTTTTCTGATCCTCAAATCTTTTATTGTTTGTGTGAGGGGAGGAAATCCTTCCCAAGCATAAATGATGGAGGTTTCTTTTTTTTGCTTACCGAGCCTAATTTATAATGAATATACCCGATTTTTTCGAGCAAGAACCGAATACTTCTTTTAAGCAAATCCTTCATGTGGGAAAACCTAATATAGGTAACCACAAGCGTTTTTTGAGCCTAGTGGCAGAAATTTTTGAGCGACCTTGGTTTTCTAACAATGGTCAGGTGGTGAGAGAACTAGAGTCTCATTTAGCAGACTATCTGGATGTTAAACACTGTATCCTAGTCTGTAATGGTACTATTGGACTTTTGATTGCTAATAAAGCCCTTGAATTAAGTGGAGAGGTTATTGTACCAGCCTTTACCTTTATTGCCACTGTTCATGCTTTACAATGGATGGGACTCAAACCTATTTTTGTTGATATTGATCCCTACACTCATACCCTTAATGACGCCAAAATAGAATCATTAATTACTCAAAAAACCTCAGCAATTTTAGGAGTTCATCTCTGGGGCAATCCTTGTAATACAAATAAGATTGAGAAAATTGCCTATGAGCAAGGACTATCAGTAATCTATGATGCAGCACACGCTTTTGGTTGTCGTTATCAAAATAGGATGATTGGGAATTTTGGTGACTGCGAAGTGTTTAGCTTTCATGCGACTAAATTTTTTCAAACTTTTGAGGGAGGAGCTATTACAACTAATAATGACCAGTTAGCTCAAAAAATTCGCTTGATGATAAATTTTGGTTTTGAAGGTTTAGATCATGTGATTGAGTTAGGTATTAATGGCAAAATGACTGAAGTTCAAGCAGCAATGGGATTAGCCTGTTTTGAAAGTTTAGATGAAATTATCCAGATAAATCGTCGTAATTATGAAACCTACAGAAATCATCTTGAAGGAATAACAGGAATTCGATTTTTCAACTACGATCAAGTTGAAAAAACTAACTTTCAATACATTATTTTAGAAATTGAGCCAGAAAAAACCGGAATAACTCGCGATCAACTAATGCAGGTACTTTATGACCAAAATGTTCGCGCTCGTCGCTATTTCTATCCGGGATGTCATAAATCTGAACCTGATAAAACCCTTTATCCTGAACAGATGAATCATCTTCCCAATACAGATTTAGTCTCTCAGAGAGTGCTTTGTTTACCCACAGGACAAGGGACATCGGTAAAAGATATTGATCGGGTTTGTCAGATCATTAAACAAGCTTTACAAGGTTCAAAAACATGAGGGATATAGCTGTTATTATTCCCCTGTTTAATGGAGCAAAATGGATTCGTTTTACCCTTGAATCTGTTTTAGCACAAACTTGTATTCCGGCAGAAATAATTGTTGTTGATAACAATTCAACGGATTCTTCAGTCGAAATTGTCAGTTCTTTTCCCAATATTAAATTAATTAATAATCCTATCCAAGGAGCTAATTTCTCTCGTCAATGTGGATTTCAAGCAAGCAGAGCTAGTTTAATCGCCTATTTAGATCAAGACGATATTTGGCATCCTGACCATTTAAAGAATCTTTCTTGTCTTCTGGAACAATATTCAGATTATCCTGCTGCGGTAGCTTCTATTTTATCTTTTAGTTCTAGTAGAAATCTTCGTTTTCCTCATCCTCAACTGAAGGAATTTGATTACAATCCCTGGTCTATTTTTCCGACTAATCAGATTGCTACACCATCGAGCGTACTAATTCGTAGGACTGCTATAGAAGCTATCGGCGGTTGGCCAACCCAATTTGATTTTTGTGGTGATATTTATACTTGGTTAAGACTAAGCGTAAATCATCCTTTTATTCAAAACAAAGGTATTACTGTCGCCTATAGACGACACGATCATTCCCAAAGTGCTACCTCTCTCGCTAACAACATTCACAAGTGTTTTAATTCTTTATTTATTGTTTTAAAAGATGCTCTCACTTATTATCCAGCTAGTTCTAATCAGGATTACTATCAATTGGAAAAAAGGCTTCATATCCTTTCAGCAATGTCTGACATCTTATCAAGTGTTATTGATTTTGACGAAGCTAAATTAATTCAATCAATTATAGTCTTTGAAAAGCGTTTGTCAGTAGAAAAAGATGCGTTTGTTGGCTCGATGTGCGGATTATTAATTTGGTTTTTATATGGTCAATTAGCTAGTGAACCTTTTTTGTTAAGCCGTTTGCTTGAATCTTGGCCACAAGAAGCAACTAGAACTCACAAAGCTTTTCAAGCAAGAATTGCTTCTAGTCGCCTTTTACCCAAGAGGTTGTTATCTGAACCATTAAATAAACAATTATGGCAACTTTTGTTACAATCGTCAGACAAGATTATGCCAAAACTTTCTCTATATCGTCAGTAAGTAAATTCTTGATTTTTTAACATAGCCTATGAGTATCCGTCGAAAAATTTACCATAAGGTTTTATCCGAGCTAAAAATTGTTCCTTATGGTTTTTTACGTTTGTTTGATGTAATTGTCAATTACCTATTTTTACAAAATTATCCTCCCCAATCAATTATTAATCAACTTCAAAAGATAGATTGCAATTCAATTTCGCATATGGATCGAAATTTACTAACCCATTTTCAAGGAACTTATAAATTGCTGAAAAAATGGGGAAATCAAGAATCAGTTTGTTTAGCAGGTCTTTGTCATGCACTTTATGGAACAGAAACTTTTCCAGTGGCTTTAGTTCCTTTAGAAAAAAGACAAGAAATAGCTACTTTAATTGGGGAACAAGCAGAGAAATTGGTTTATTACTACTCAATTATTACCCGAAAATATTTTACTGAAACTTTAAGGAATGGCGATAATTTAGTGATTAAATCTCGTTTAGATGGACAAAATATTCCGATTACAGAATTAGAATTTAGACAATTATTAGAAATATTTTTAGCAGATCGTCTAGAGCAAATTTTCTCTCTAAACTATCGCTATCGCTATCAATATAAATTCTTTTTTATAGAAACAAAATCGTATTTAAGTCAGTTAGGATTTAAAGAGTTTTCAATTGCTTATAATTATAAAAATTAATTAGTTAATTATTCCTTTTTCTACAGCAGGAACGCCAGAAACAATTGTTTGAGAGGAAACATTTTTTAATACTACTGAGCCGGGTTCAATTTTAGCATATTTTCCAATAGAAACATCTTCAATTATAGTTGCTCCCATATTAATAATTGCTCCTTCTCCAATCTTAATATGACCTGCTAGTTTAACCCCAGATTGAACAATTACATAATTATCCAAAGCTGTGTCGTGACCAAAAATTACTCCTTGACCAATAAAACATCCTTCTCCGATAACAACAGTAGAGGCAACAATAACACCTGCTGAAATTACTGAACCAGCTCCTATTTTAGTTGTTGGAGAAATTAGAGCATGGGGATGAATTAAGGTATCTAATGAAATTCCGATTTTGTCTCTGATTTTTTGATGTAAACTTTTGGCTTTTTTTCCTATCAATCCGCATAAATAAACTTCATTTTTTTCAGGAATAAAGTTTTCCCAAGATTCAATAGCAACAGATGAAAAAGCTGAATTGAGTTGAACCATTGGGGGATTGTGACAAACAATTTTTTTTAAACGATCGCCTTTAACAGCAATAATATCAAGAAGACTATCAAGATAATTATCCCACTCTAATATTACATAGTTTTTCATGAGGATAAATCTTTATAAAGACTGACAAAAGCAGATAATCTACCTGAAACTCGATCTAAATCAAGCACTTTATGAGGGTCAATATCTTCTACACCATGCAAAGTAGAACCATCATAAATAATAATATCACCCACAGAAATATAATCATCAAGAACAATGCGATCGCGCAGCGTACCTTCGGTATCGCCCTGATGGTCGATAAAACCTCCTCCCCTTTCAAAATCTTCTCCCTTTTGACTTAAAATAGCAAATACTTGATAATAATTTAGATGTGCTTGCTCAGAAACGGTTGCTTGTGTTCTATCTCGATGACTTTGAATAAATCCCCCTCCAACAGGATATTGGTGAATTCTGGCTGCTGTCCAAAGGCCTTGTTCAATGTTATCACTGGCAAAACTAATCGGTTTACCTATGAGCTTATTTCTCACCCCAATTAATTGTCGAAAAATATCATGCATTTGGTAAATATCTTCTTCCCATAGGGGAGTAAAAAAGACTCGTAAAAGTCGCCCGTATGAGCCTAAATGGTGTTTTCCTCGCGCACAACCAATGGATAGTTTTTGAAAATTTCGCTGGACATCTTGGGGAGATTCTCCAATGGTAGGATTATCGTTAATTTTAGAAAATTTTTGAGTTAAAGTTATTTTTGCTTGTCGAACTTTTGAGGGAGAAAGTAGTCCTCTAATACAAGCAAATTTATCTTCAGATAAAGATAAAAGTATTTTTTCATCGGGAATTTCTTCGAGTTTTTGACACAGAAATAAATTGTTTTCAAAACTCTTTTGGAGACTCAATAATGTAGTCATTTTTCAATAGTTTTATGTAGATTTGTTTTCTTAATAACGGCTGGAATACCAGCAACTAATGTATTGGTAGGAACATCTTTAATAACAGTAGCACCAGCAGCAACCATTGCATAATCATTGACAATTATTCCATCTAAGATAACAGAACCAATTCCTAAAGTTACTCCTGTTTTAATTAAAACATTTTGACCGACAATAGTTCCGGGAGCTAATGAAGCAAAACGTTCTATTCTCGTTTTACAACCTATATTGACTCCTTTATTAATAAAAGTATGATCTTTAAGTTGAACATCTGAAGCAATAATTACTCCAGCTTGTACGATTGAACTTGGAGAAATATCAACATTAGGAGCAATGATAGCACTGGGATGAATTAAGGGAGCAAACTGAATCCCAAATCTTTGAGTTAGATAACGGATAAGTTTTAACATCTTGAATCCAGTAAATCCAATGACATACTTTTCCCCTTTTTGAGGTTTAAAATCATTTATATGTTGAATAGAAATTGGATAAAAATCGTTAACATTATTACTATTAAAATTTTTATCCTGAAGTCTATCTAATCTTTGTTTAAGAGAAGGACGATTAGTTTGTAAAGATTCAGGAACATTTTGGACAATTGTGGTTAGAATGCCATTGTTTAGGTGAATAATTTCAATTAAATCTCCTATAACATGGCTATGACCCATCATCACATATTTTTCTTTACTCATAAAACTTTATTAGAAGCAGGATTTTAGCCAATTCAAACTAATCAGGAATAGTGTAGTTAAATGGGAAATCAAATCAGCAAATTTTCTAAAAAAAGTCTCTCCGTTATCATTTATTGATTAGTCCTCTGTGGTTTATTAAAATAAATTTATGTATCCCACCCAATTATCTAAAGCAACATTTAAGGCCTGTCAGTCCAATAGTTAACATAGTAACAAAACTACGGCATAAGCAGCTATTCCTTCTTCTCTACCAACAGGGCCTAATTTTTCATTAGTTGTGGCTTTAACACTAATTTTATTTGGTTCAATTCCTAACGTAATTGCTAACTTTTCAATCATAGCTGGAAGATGGGGTTTAAGTTTTGGTTGTTCAGCTACAATTACCGAATCTATATTGCCAATATACCAGCCTTTATACTTAATTAAATCATGTACTTGTTCTAATAATAATAAACTATTTGCACCGTTCCATTTCGGATCGGAAGGAGGGAAATAATGACCAATATCTCCTAAACTTAATGCTCCTAAAAGAGCATCCATAATTGCATGGGTTAAGACATCGGCATCACTATGACCTAGTAAACCCAAATTATGGGGAATTTCTATTCCTCCTAAAATTAATGGCCTTCCTTCTACTAATTTATGAATATCGTAACCGTTACCAATGCGAATGTTCATTTATTTGTGATTAATTTTGATTATTTAATGTTAGTTTAATCTTGAAAATTTTAGAAGTATAGAAGTGTAGAAATTTTAGTAGGAAATTAATAATAAATACTTCTAAATTTCTTCCTTGTAAATTAATTTTGGTGGGCATTGCCCACCCTACTTTTAATTATTAATTACCCAATTAACTAAAGTACGTACCGGAAAACCTGTTGCACCTTTATTGTTAACACCATCTTCTTTTTCAGCCCAAACTGGCCCAGCAACGTCTAAATGAGCCCAGGGAGTATCTTTAATAAATTGTTTGAGGAATAAAGCAGCAGTAATTGAACCACCACCCCTAGATCCTGTATTCTTCATATCTGCAATATCAGATTTCATGATTTCCCAATATTTTTCTTCTAGGGGCATTTGCCAGAATGGTTCACCTGCTTTATCTCCAGCTTCTTTTAACTGATTAGCTAGGCTTTGATCGCTACTCCATAAACCAGCAATATTATTACCTAGTGCAACTACGCAAGCACCTGTAAGGGTAGCTAAATCAACGATGGCATCTACTTCTAGTTTTTCAGCAAAAACTAGGGCATCAGCCAAGGTTAAACGCCCTTCTGCATCGGTATTATTTACTTCGATGGTTTTGCCATTGGAAGCCGTTAGAATGTCTCCGGGGCGCATTCCTTTACCGCTAATCATGTTTTCGGTAGCCGCACTAATAAAATGTACTTCCACATCTGGTTTAAGTTGAGCAATGGCTTTAGCTGCTCCTAAAGTCGCACCAGCACCGCCCATATCCATTTTCATAGTTTCAATACCGCTACCTGTGGGCTTGAGGTTATAACCACCCGAATCAAAGGTTAAACCCTTACCCACAATGGCGACTTTGCGTTTTGGAGTGCCTGCTGGTTTATAAGTAAGATGGATAAACTTAGGAGGAATATCAGAAGCCTTAGCCACCCCTAAATAAGCTCCCATACTTAGTTTTTCGCAATCTTCTTGCTCTAAAATTTCTAATTCTAAACCGTATTCTGAAGCTAATTCTTGAGCGGTTTCGGCTAGGGTTTCCGCCGTAACTACATTAGAAGGTGCAGCTACTAATTCCCTTGCTAAAATTACCCCCGAACAAATTTTTTCCGCTTTATTAATTGCTTCGGTTTGCTCCCCTAAACCTAGTAATTCCACAGTTTCTAATTCTACGGTTTTGGGTTTATCTTCAGATTCAGATTTAAAACGATTATCTTCGTGTAAAGCTAAAATTAACCCTTCGGCAATAACTTCCGCAGATGTTGCCTTATCTTCATCAACAAAGGGAAAAGAAATACCCAAAGATTTAATTTTATTCTTTTTGGCAAGGCGAGCAACAGCCGCAGCAGCACTTCTGAGGCTATCTAATTTGAGATTGTCTTGTTTACCTAAACCAATTAAAATCAGCTTATTAACGGAAGCTTTGCCACCGACACGAGTAACTGCACTACTACCAGCTTTTCCTTTAAATTCTTCCTCGGCAATTAGTTCAGTAATAATACCAGAGAGCTTTTCATCAAGTTTAGTTAAGTCGCCACTTACCTCAACTGAATCTTCAAAAAATGCGATCGCCAAAGCATCTCCAGAATAATCTAAATGTAGTGTTTCTGTTCCTTTAATTTCCATGTTCCACTATCGTAAGTAACTATGACTATTTTCTCAGAATCTTTACATACATTGGCTAAAAAAAATTTGTACAATTTAGACATAATGACAAAAATATTCAAAAAACCCTTCAGGAGTTAGCCAATGGCGAAACTTGATGGCTTAAAATCAGTTTTAGATTAAATCAGTTTTAGATTTTCTTAAAGGTTTACAAAGAACGAATAACCAATAACCAATAACCATCAATTTATGCAACTCTCACCCCGTTTTAGTGAAGCCTTAGTTTTTGCCCATGAGTTACACGCTAAACAAATCAGAAAAGGCTCAGGTGTGCCTTATATTGCCCATTTATTAGGGGTTGCTAGTCTGGCTTTAGAATATGGTGCAACGGAAGATGAGGCTATTGCTGCCTTACTCCATGATGCCATCGAAGACCAAGGAGGCGCAAGCACTAGGGAGAAAATACGCGCTCGTTTTGGGGATAATGTGACAGCGATTGTTGATGGTTGTACGGATAGTGATGCTATACCTAAACCACCCTGGCAGGAGCGAAAAGAAGCTTATCTTAAGCATTTACAAACTGGTTCTGCTTCTGTAAGATTAGTTTCGGCGGCAGATAAGTTATATAACGCTCGTTCTATTCTTAAAGATTATCGGATTTTAGGGGATGAACTTTGGTCTCGTTTTCATGGTAAGAAAGAGGGAACTTTATGGTACTATCGAGCTTTAGTTAATAGTTTTTTAGCGGGAGAAGTAACTCCAATAATTAAAGAATTGGCTAGAGTTATTTCTGAATTAGAAAGTTTAGTCAGTAATTAAAAATGTTGGTAATAATTAAGATACTTTCTGCTTATGTATGGCGATTCTAAATTATCTCGAATTAAAACTTGATTAGTTCCAGAGTGCGCACTCTCATATTGTTTTAATGAAATGTAACCTACCCTAATATAGGGCGATCGAGCTAACCAAGCTTAAATTCTTTACCAATGATTCTTTAAATAGTGCTTTTCTACTTGCTGAACCAGAAATAGATTCACTAAGCATAACGGAGTCCTTTGGTGATCGTTCCATCTCTACTGATAGTATTGTGGAAGAAAGCACCTTCCATCGTAGCCCGTCCTTTAATACCTCTGAGGGAAGCATTTTCCAGATTGACACCCAACATTTCAACAGCTTCCAGGTTAGCTCCGCTCAAGTTAGCTCTACTCAAATTAGCTGCACCCAAGTCAGTCCAATCAGTCAAAATCGTTTCACTCAACTCAACTCCAGTAAAATCTCTTTCACCAGCAGCATACCGTTCGAGCAATTCTTCAGCAGTCATAATTTAACCTCTCAAATTCTAAACAACATCCAGTTTAGCGCAACTGCTCTCTGGCAAAACCTCCTCAACCCCCCAACTCCCATAAACATAACCTTCCAAATAACCGACCTTCCCAAAGGCCAACTCGTCTAAGCTTAATAGTTTTTCAAGTAACGAATAACTAACGACAAACCATCAACCATGCTCTTAAAACTTCTGCTACACTCCAAGCCTGAGCAAAACAACCTCTAGGAGTAAAGGGCGCATCTCCATCAAAAATTTCGCTAATATTTCCGATACAACCATCTTGTAAATGATTCATCATTGGTTCTAACAAAGTGCGAGCTACGGTGGGATTTTGATAAACTTTTAAGTGAGCTTGAATAAAATGACCTATTAACCAAGCCCAAGTTGTCCCTTGGTGATAACTACCATCTCGTTGTAATTGATTTCCGCCGTAAATTCCTGCATAATTACTATCATCAGGAGAAAGCGATCGCAATCCATAGGAAGTAAGTAAAATTTGCCCGACTTTATCTACTACCATTTTTTGTTGTTGTTTTGTTAAAGGTGCAAGGTTTCCAGCTAAAGATACAGCAAAAATTTGATTGGGGCGAAAAGCCGCATCATTGCCATAGAGAGAATCAATTACGTCGTAGCAATAACCACCATATTTGTACCAAAACCGTTGGAAATTTGATTTAGTTTTTTCAGCCATTGCCTGATATTTATGGTTAGATTGAGCTAAAATTTCGGCAAAATCCTGCATACAAAGTAAAGCATTGTACCAAAGAGCGTTTACTTCCACAGGCTTACCAATACGAGGAGTAACTACCCAATTTCCTACTTTGGCATCCATCCATGTAAGTTGTATTCCTTTTTCACCGGCATAAAGTAAACCATCATCATCCATGCCAATGTTATAGCGAGTACCTTTAATATGCCAATCAATAATTTCAACTAATAAAGGAAATAATTCGCCTAAAAATTCCTTATCTTCAGTGGCAGCATAATAACTGCGAATTGCCTCAAAATACCATAAAATCGCATCTACCGTATTATATGCTGGAGTTTCTTCCACATCAGGAAAAACATTGGGTAACATTCCCTTATCTAAATATTGAGCAAAGGTGGAAAGTATGGTTTTGGCAATGTCATAACGCCCTGTGGCAATGGTTAATCCGGGTAAACTAATCATGGTATCTCTACCCCAATCGGTAAACCAAGGATAACCAGCGATAATTGTTTTGCCTTGGGGATTATTAATTAATGGTCGATTTACAATAAATTGATCTGCTGCTAGTATTAATTGTTCGATCCATTTTGGTGCGGTTTCTAACTTATTTTGAGCATAAAAAATATTAATTAATTGCTTATTTCTTTGCTTTTTATCAGATTCTAATTCTATATTTTTTATTGCATTTTTATTACTACTTGCAACAATCATTATAGATTCACCGGGTTGTAACATTATTTTACCAGTAGCGGCATGAAGATGATCTTCTACCTCATCTAAGCCACGATTTTTTTCTACGGCTAGGCTAAAATTTCGATACCAAGTATTATAAATTTCCCAATTAAAGTTAATGTTTTGATGCTCAGCTAGAGGAAATAAATATAAGTTTGTAGCAGCAGGGCAAGCCTGAATTTCTAAATCACTTTTTCCTAATTTATTAATATTAAATAATGAGTTACCTTCAGTTTTACTATGATAATCACGATAGTTTACTAAGGCCTTTAAAGATAAGGTTAAAGCTTGACTACCTCGCAGAAAACTGTAACGAATATAAGTGGTATTTTCTCCCTGCTTCATCCAAATTCTTTTTTCTAATAAACCATCAGAAAAAGCAAAATTCCACACAGGAATTGTACCTTCTAAACGGAAACTTTCTAGATTAAGATAACCATGAGGGATAACAGTACCATCAGCCCAACGATTAGTATATAAATAATAAGAGTTTTTATTATAATTAATAATTTCGTCAAGTTTAGTTAATAATAAAGTTCTGGCTACCGGTGGTTTTAAAGCAGCTATAAGTAAGCCATGATAACGTTTAGTTAAAAGTCCAGTAATTGTTCCTGAAGCATAACCACCAATACCATTAGTAATTAGCCATTCTCGTGATTCTGCAATATTAAGATGACTACATATTTCTCGTCCAAAATTAAGATTCATGATTCATTTTTCCTGAGTTAGATTGGATTTAACCAATTGATTAATTAAAAAAGTTAAAAAGCCCTGAAATATTCAATCATTTGTAATTTGGCAGAGATTATCAAGTTTTTAGTTTAAACTTAAAATAATCAAGATATTATTGCTTTAAATTAACAAATA
>CAYPSO010000006.1:39478-41992 GCA_964413275.1 uncultured bacterium
ACTCATTAATTCAAAATTAGCTTTTAACATGATTAATTCTCCATGAATCTACAATATTAATTTTTGTAAAATTTCCTTGACTCTCCACTTGACTAGAATCTTTACCGTAAAAATAAATATAATTTAAAGCAAAACTATGGCAAGTCTGCATTTACGTTTAAAGGGTATGGGTTGTGCATCTTGTGCAACAACCATCGAAACAGCAATTAATAATACCCCCGGTGTAATTAATTGTAATGTTAATTTTGCGGCCGAACAAGCTACGGTTAACTATAACAGAAAAAAAACTAATTTAGAACTTATACAAAAAGCTGTAGCTAATGTAGGTTATCAAGCCCTACCCTTAGAAAATTTTAATATAGATACAGCAGAAAAAGAACAAGAAAAAGAAGAAAAATTATTATTAAATAAAGTTATTTTTGGTGGTGTAGTTAGTGTAATTTTAGTCATAGGTGGTTTGCCCATGATGACAGGATTACATTTATCATTTATTCCTCATTGGTTACATAATTTTTGGTTGCAATTAATCCTAACTACTCCCGTGATGTTTTTGTGTGGTGATTCTTTTTTTAGGGGTGCATATAAAAGTGCCAAAAATCTTACAGCTAATATGGATACTTTGGTGGCTTTAGGTACAGGGGTATCTTATTTATATTCATTATTTGTGACTTTATTCGCTGATTTTTTAGAGTCTAAAGGGGTAGAAGTAGTTGTATATTATGAAATTGCGGCAACGGTAATTACTTTAATTTTATTAGGGCGTTATTTAGAACATAAAGCAAGGGGAAAAACTTCGGCAGCGATTAAAAAATTGATGGGTTTACAACCTAAAACCGCTAGAATTATTAGAAATCAGGAAATAATTGATATTAATATTGAGCAAGTAATCGTAGGAGATATTATCTTAGTTCGCCCTGGAGAAAAAATCCCTGTAGATGGAGAAGTAATTGAAGGAGAATCTACCGTTGATGAATCTATGATAACAGGAGAAGCCATTGCAATCAAAAAACAATTGGGAGATGAAGTTATTGGAGCTACAATTAATAAAACTGGTAGCTTTAAATTTAAAGCTTTACGAGTAGAAAAAGATACATTTTTAGCACAAATTGTTAAATTAGTTCAAGAAGCTCAGGGAAGCAAAGCACCAATTCAAAGATTAGCAGATCGAGTTACTGGTATTTTTGTTCCCGCAGTAATTTTAATCTCAATTACTACTTTTTTAATTTGGTATTTATTTACCAATAATTTAACTTTAGCAATGATTACCAGTGTAGGTGTTTTAATTATTGCTTGTCCCTGTGCTTTAGGTTTAGCTACACCTACTTCAATTATGGTAGGTACAGGTATTGGTGCGGAACATGGTATTTTAATTAAAGATGCTCAAAGCTTAGAATTAGCCCATAAAATTAATACTATTGTCCTTGATAAAACTGGTACTTTAACAGAAGGAAAACCCACTGTTACTAATTATATTACTGTTCAAGGAATTGCCGATAATAATGAGTTGAATTTATTAAAATTAGCAGCAGCAATCGAGCAAAATTCCGAGCATCCTTTAGCGGAAGCTTTAGTAAATTATGCTAAATCCCAAGGAATAATTAATATTCCTAATTGTCAAGAGTTTGAAGCAATTCCGGGTAAAGGAGTTCAAGGATATATTGACCATAAATTAATTCAAATTGGTACAAAAAATTGGTTAAAAGAATTAGGAATTGAAACCGATATATTGACATCTTATGAAGATAGTTTAGAAAGTGAAGCAAAAACAGTAATTTGGTTAGCTATTGACCAAAAAATTGAAGCTTTATTGGCGATCGCAGATAAATTGAAAATTACTTCTTCAGAAGTAGTAGCCAAGTTACAAAGAATGGGTTTAGAAGTAGTAATGTTAACCGGAGATAATCAAAAAACCGCAGAAGCAATTGCCCAACAAGCTAATATTAAAAAAGTATTTGCCCAAGTGCGTCCCGATGAAAAAGCGAATACTATTAAATCATTACAAAAAAATGGTAGAATAGTTGCTATGGTTGGAGATGGTATTAATGATGCTCCTGCCTTAGCTCAAGCGAATGTAGGAATAGCCATAGGTAGTGGTACAGACGTGGCAATATCAGCTAGTGATATTACCCTCATTTCTGGTGATTTACAAGGTATTATTACAGCGATAAAATTAAGTAATGCTACCATCAAAAATATCCAACAAAACCTCTTTTTTGCCTTTATTTATAATACCGCAAGTATTCCCATTGCCGCAGGTATTTTATACCCAATATTCGGTATTTTACTTAATCCTATAATTGCAGGTGCAGCGATGGCTATGAGTTCAGTTTCTGTAGTGACAAATGCCTTAAGATTACGGAATTTTGTGATTGAATAGTTAACAATTAGCGATTAGCTGTTAGCTTTTTATTACTTTCTTTCTCCTGAATACTGAATACTGACTACTGACTACTGACTACTGACTACTATTAAATCAATTATTTCGATTTTGCGTAACATTCAGTAAAATAATAT
>CAYPSO010000006.1:42092-76521 GCA_964413275.1 uncultured bacterium
ATACAGTTTTTTATTACGATCTGTTGATCGATTATGCACGAAACAACTCCAAATAACTCTCAAAAAAAATCAAAACTTTACCTAATCTTAAAAAACAGTTGGTAAGATACACACTTCAGAAAGGTTCTTTGAGTAAAAATAGTTGCGTTTAAAATTCAATATTTGAATTTTTAACTTTTTTATTTTTATAAATTTTAGTTATGTAGAGGTAAATAGTGAGTTCAGTAAGTTCTTTTGGTGATTATTCTAAAGTAATAAAACCTCGTCCAGCTAACGAACGTATTTTAGATACAGTGTTCAAGTGGGTAGCGAAAATTTTTGCTTTGGCGATTGCAGGTGTATTAGTTTGGATTGCCATAGAAGTTGCCATTGCAGCCCAACCAGCCATTAGCGAATTTGGAGCTAATTTTTTAGTAAATAGTACCTGGAATCCTGTCAACAAAGAATATGGGGTTTGGCCTGCTATTTATGGTACTATCGTCAGTTCTTTTATTGCCCTATTAATCTCTGTACCGATTGGTATAGGAGTAGCTATTTTTCTCAGCGAAGATTATCTTCCTCCTCTAGTACAAAGAATTTTAGTATTTTTAGTTGAACTTTTAGCAGCTATACCCAGTGTAGTTTATGGGTTATGGGGAATTTTTGTCTTAATTCCCTTTCTGAAAAATTTTACTCCTTTAAGAGGCCCCGGAATGCTTCCTGCGGCTTTAATTTTATCAGTGATGATTTTACCTGTCATCGCAGCTATTTCTCGTGATGCCATTACTAATGTACCTTCATCCCTAAGACAAGCTGCTGTGGGTTTAGGAGCAACTCGTTGGGAAGCTATCCTAAAAATTGTTATTCCTGCCGCATCTTCTGGTATTATCGGTGGAATTATGCTGGCTTTAGGTAGGGCTTTAGGTGAAACCATGGCTGTAACCATGTTAATCGGAAATTCTAACAAAGTTAGTTTGTCCGTATTTGAACCTTCCAATACTATCTCCTCATTACTCGCTAACCAATTTGCTGAAGCCAGTGGACTTCAAGTATCAGCCTTAATGTACGCAGCCTTAATTTTATTTGCCATAACTTTAGTAGTTAATATTCTGGCTCAAGTTGTGGTTCGTCGCTTACAAAAAATCTAAATGAGTTATTTCTTATTTTTCCTTAGTCATTTATTAACAATTCACTGATAACTTATTAACTAATTATCCATCAATTACATGACTCAAACCACTTTCGATCCTCAAACCCTGAAAAAAAATCCTACCGCTCCCCGTACTTTATTTTCCCTATTTATGAGCACAGTTGCGGGATTATTTATGACAATGGCCATTATTCCCCTTTTTATTATCCTGTTTTATCTTTTATACAAGGGAATAAGTGCCTTAAGTTTGCAAGTTTTTGTCCAATTACCACCACCGCCAATGGTAGAAGGTGGAGGCTTTGGCAATGCCATTGTCGGTACAGTAATTATGGTAGCGATTGGTACTCTAATTAGTTTGCCCATTGGAGTAATGGCAGCAATTTATCTCTCAGAATTCAGTCAAAATAAAGTCGCTGAATGGACTCGTTTTGCCACAAATGTGTTAAGTGGTGTTCCTTCCATTATTATTGGTGTATTTGCCTATGGAGTATTAGTAATTACTTTTAAGACTTATTCTGCTTGGGCGGGTGGTTTTGCTTTATCTATTCTGATGTTACCGACAATAGTTCGTACCACAGATGAAGCTTTACAATTAGTACCCCAAGACGTGCGGCAGGCTTCAGTGGGCTTAGGGGCTAATGACTATCAAACTGTTTTACAAATCGTCTTACCCGCAGCAATTCCTGCCATTATCACTGGTGTAACTTTAGCCCTAGCTAGAGCAGCAGGAGAAACTGCACCTCTACTTTTTACCGCCTTGTTTACCCAGTATTGGCCTGATTGGAATAATTTATTAGTTGAACCAACGGCATCTTTAGCTGTTTTAGTTTACAATTTTGCGATCGTTCCTTTCCAAAATCAACAGGAATTAGCATGGGCTGCCGCTTTTATTTTAGTGCTGTTAGTTCTTTTAACTAGCATTATTGCCCGTTTAGCTACTTCTGTACGTAAATATTAAGACTTTTTCTTCTTTAAATTTTTATCAG
Organism: uncultured bacterium; assembly: GCA_964413275.1. Lineage (GTDB taxonomy): Bacteria > Cyanobacteriota > Cyanobacteriia > Cyanobacteriales > JAABRE01 > JAABRE01. Next base: position 44,208 of record CAYPSO010000006.1, read on the forward strand.
AGATACAACCATGATTAGAGATAATTTAACTAATAAGACCGAGACTGTTATCAAGACAGAAAATGTCAATGTTTATTACGGTAACTTTTTAGCCGTAGCAGGAATATATCTTGATGTACCAAAAAATCAAGTTACAGCTTTTATTGGCCCTTCTGGTTGTGGTAAAAGTACCCTATTACGTTGTTATAATCGTCTTAATGATTTAATTTCTAGCTTCAAATTAGAAGGCAGAATCACTTATCACGATCAAAATCTCTACGCTCCTGAAATCGATCCAGTACAGGTGAGAAGGCGCATAGGCATGGTATTTCAAAAACCTAATCCTTTCCCCAAATCAATTTATGAAAATATTGCCTTTGGTGCTCGCATTAATGGTTATAAAGGTGATATGGATGAGTTAGTAGAAAGGTCTCTGCGTCAAGCTGCTCTTTGGGACGAAGTTAAAGATAAACTCAGACAAAGTGGTTTAGCTATTTCTGGTGGACAACAACAAAGATTATGTATTGCCAGAACAATTGCTATTCAACCTGATGTGGTTTTAATGGATGAACCTTGTTCAGCACTCGATCCTATTTCTACTTTAAAGGTTGAAGAACTAATTCATCAACTTAAGGAAAATTACACTATTATCATTGTTACCCACAATATGCAGCAAGCCTCTAGGGTAGCTGATTATACTGCTTTCTTTAACGTCAAAACCACTGAAAAAGGCGAACGTCAAGGATATTTAGGGGAATATGATACCACTGAAAGAATCTTCCAAAATCCTAAAGAAGAAGCAACTCAGCAATATGTAAGTGGTCGTTTTGGCTAAAAATTACTAACTGTGTCACCAATTCTTGGTAGGATAATTTTACCTTGAAAATATCTCTTAAAAATAATTATGGGAATAAAAAATTATCTATCACGTTTATTCGCTTTAGTCTTAGTTATCGTAATCGGCTTAGTCGGCTTTGGTGGTACTGCCAGTGCTGATGGTTTAACTGGTAATTATGTTGAAGATACTTCTTTTGTCTTAGAAAGTTTAACTGAAGCGATAGATTTACCTAATGATGCTCCTAACCGTACAGAAGTTCAAGCTCAGGCTAGGAATCAAATGAATGATTATGCTTCTCGTTATCGTCGTAATAGCAAATATTCAGGATTGCGCTCTTTTACTACTATGCAAACAGCTTTAAATTCTTTAGCTGGTTATTATACTTCCTATGGTAGTCGTCCTTTACCTGAAAAATTAAAAACTCGTCTCAAACAAGAATTTAAACAGGTAGCAATTGCTGTACAACGTGGAGGTTAATGAATAATTAATTGATTGTTCATTATTCCTAATTATCATCTTTTTTAGAAAGATTAATTAGAAAAGGTTTGAGCGATCGAGCCTTTTTTTTATTCTTTTTTTAAACATATGTGAACTTATATTCTTTCTAGACTAATGTGACACTTTAGATAATTTTTGGTAGGGTGGGCAAGACGGACTTTTAAGTTATTATTTGCTCTCAATATTTAAAGTCCTCTTGCCCACATTGGTGGGCAATTCCTTAATTAATGGTACTGAATTTTACCCAAGATTATAGCTAGAATTGCCCACCCTACATCTATATCATCTATATCTAGATTAAAATGTGACACTTTAAAAGGTGGTATCTAGATTAAACACAATTCCAAAATTTTTATGTTATAAACGTGACGAACAACAATTTAAAGTCAGATATTAGGGGATTTAGTCATGGTTACTTCAATAAAATTTCTTAGCGGTTTAAATTTAGTAGATATTGGCTCTTATAGCAAAGTAGCCTTTGCTGATATAGACGGTGATGGCGATGAAGATGCCTTTATTGGAGCTTCAGATGGCAAAATATACTACTATCAAAATGACGGCAATAATAATTTTTCATTAGTTACAGGAGCAACTAACCCTTTTAATACCATAGATGTAGGCTCTACCAGCAAATTAGCCTTTGTGGATCTAGATGGAGATGGGGATCAAGATGCCTTTATTGGTGAATCTGGCGGTACTATCAAATACTATAAAAATAATCGTGGTAATTTTACCGAGCAAACAGGAAATAGTAACCCTTTTAATGGTATTGATGTTGGTAGTAATGCCGATCCAGTATTTTTTGATTTAGATGAAGATGGGGATTTGGATGCCTTCATTGGTAATAATGATGGCAATATCAGATATTATCAAAACAATGGTAGTGGTAATTTTACCGAATTATTAGGGGTTAGCAATCCCTTTAATGGTGTTGATGTTGGACGTAGTGCTTCTGTTGCTTTTGCCGACTTAGATAAGGATGGAGATATTGATGCTTTTGTTGGTCAATCCGATGGTATCATTAAATACTTTGAAAACGATGGTAATAATAATTTACTAGAAACTATTGGATTTAATACTCCTTTTGCTGGTATTGATTTAGGAGATAATAGTACCCCAACATTTTTTGACCTTAATAAAGATGGACATTTGGATGTGATTAGTGGTAATAGTTCTGGCGAGATTTATTACTTAAATAACCCATTTTCAGGTAAAGATTTTGGTTCTTACGCTTCTCCTACTTTTGCAGATATTGATGGAGATGGAGATGAGGATGCAGTTATTGGCACATCTAATGGCACAATTAATTACTTTGAAAATAATGGTGATGGTACTTTTACCGAATTAGTCGGTAGAGGCAACCCCTTTTTTGGTGTCTATGTCGGAGGCTATAGCGCACCTACATTTTCTGACTTTAACAAAGATGGATATTTGGACGCCTTTATTGGTAATAGTGACGGTACTATTGCTTACTACCGTAATAACGGTAATGGCAGTTTTAGTAATATTATTGGTGTTAATAATCCCTTTAATCTTGTGGATGTCGGTAGCTACAGCAAACCTGTTTTTGCTGACATTGATGGAGATGGAGATGAAGATGCTTTCATCGGAGAATCCGATGGCACAATTAACTACTATCGCAATGATGGTGGTATTTTCACTGAAATTATTGGTACTGGTAATCCCTTTGGTGGTGAAGATATAGGTTCTTATAGCACCCCTAGTTTTGCCGATCTTGATGAAGATGGAGACTTAGATGCCTTCATGGGTAATAGTGATGGTACGATCAATTATTTTGAAAATAACGGTCGTGGCGTTTTCACTGAACGTGTTAATGCCGACAACCCTTTTAATGGCGTAGATGTGGGAAGCTATAGCGATATAGCCTTTAGCGATTTTGATAATGATGGAGACTTAGATGCCTTTATTGGTAATAGTAACGGAGTAATCTATCTCTATGAAAATGTCTCTTCTGTTGTGCTCAATGGTAATAACCGCAACAATAAATTAGTCGGTAAATCAGGTGATGACAAAATCAATGGTAATGATGGTAACGATATAATTACGGGTAAAGCTGGTGATGATACCCTTAATGGAGGAACGGGAATCGATCGCCTCGTTGAAAAAGCCAATGTTGATTTTATCCTAAGTAATTCAGAACTAATTGGCCAAGGCACAGATAAACTCATTAGCATTGAAAGAGCAACTTTAACTGGAGGCGAGGGTAGTAATAAGATTGATGCTTCTAAATTTAGCAATGGCCCTGTGATTCTTAATGGTGATGCTGGAGATGATATTATTTACGGCGGCTCTAAGAATGACAAAATTCTAGGTGGAGCGGGTAATGATATTCTCTATGGTGGGGGAGGTAAAGATAATATTTTTGGCAACGCTGGTGCAGATATTTTCGTCCTTGAACTCGGAAAAGGTAGGGATACCTTCAGCGATTTTCAAAATGGTGTTGATAAAATTGGTTTGCCTCGTGGGGTAAGATTCCGTGATTTGGATATTACTAGGAGTGGTAGTAATACTTTAATCTCTGACTCTAGTGGTGATTTAGCTCTTCTCAAAGGAGTTAATCCTAGTCTGATTAATGCCAGAGATTTTGTCAATTGGTCTAGCTACTCTTAAAATTTTCGGCGTTGCTGAATCAATGGTTGGTCGAGTCCCCGGAACAGATCAAAAATCTTGTTTCTCATGGGAAAACCAAAATGTTGCCCTTACGCCTGTTCCCTCTCCCTTCAAGAGTTGACATTCAAGACAATCGCTAAATCCCCATCCCTCTGCCTTACTTCGATGTTGCTCTCTTCGACAAGCTCAGGGCTAACACTACAAGTCGGCATCCCCCTTGAGAAGAGGGCTTTGGGGGACTTTCTTATGTTTTTCTCCCCAGAATTGGGGTAGCGCTGTTTCATTGTCAAAAATTATGATTCCTAGGTTCAAGTAAGGGCAAAGGACACAAGTCTTTTTTAGGAATAATTAAAAATCAGTTTAGTTTGGACTTTGAAACAGTCCTGGGGGGCTAGGGGCAGGGCGTTAAAATCAAGTAAAAACTTTTAATCTTAGAAAAGAATATCATGCCAGAAGATAGATTAGACCGACTCGAAAAGATTGTCGAATCTAATGCTCATGCGATCGAAGCTTTAGCAAATGAAAGGGAACAAAATCGTAAACAGTGGGAAAAAGATCGTCAAGGACTTTATCAATTATTAGGACGTTTAACTCGTTCTATGGCTGATTTTTATGAAACTCAAACAGATTTTTAAAACCGTTTTGATCAAGTAGAAGAACGTCAGGCTAGAATGCTAGAAATTCTGGATCGTTTGTATCAAAGAGATATAAATTAATCTAATTTAATCCAACACAAATAAAATATTTAAACTCACATCTCAGATAAAATAGAAAATAATTGATATTTAATTAGTAACTGCTATAAATTACTAGGATTTATTGTCTTTAGATTTATCATCATCGTCCATACTAACACCACGATACTTAAGGTGATATTTAGGATTATGGTCGTTTTTAACTACTAAATTGTCTGGTATTTTATGACTATGTAACTCTTTTCCTCGATATTTGCCAACAATTTCTCCTTCGGTAATATTGGCTTCTGTAGAATGAATTTCATAACTAACGCCACGATATTTAATTGTATTTTTATCTTGATTATTCTGAGATAATTCTTCTCCAATAACTTCAGTTTTTACATTTCCTTCTTGAGTTATTTCTTGCTGATTCTTGAGCAAAAAACGTCGTACAGTAATTAGTAAAATAACCAGAATAATTAATTGAACTTGCCAAGGTGCAATAATTAAACTCACTGCAAAATTAACCAAGATAATTATATTAGTTAAATAGGCAATATCTTCATCAGTATCACGAAAAATATAACTAAAAATCATGCCCAAAGATAAAGGAATTAAAAATAATAGACGCATATTCTTAATTTATATTGTTAACATTTATTCTTGACTATGAGGATTAAAAATTTCGCTTAATCCTTCTCCTAATAAAGATAATCCTGTCACCATTAAAGTCATTGCTAATCCGGGGAATAAAGCTGTCCACCAAATACCTGTAGGTAGGGCATCTAAAGCTAATTTTAAATCATGTCCCCATTCTGGTACTTCTTCTGGTAATCCTAAACCTAAAAATCCCAAACCTCCTAAAATTAAAATCGCATCAGCCGCATTTAGGGTGAATAAAACCGGTACACTTTGAACTACATTAAAAAACAGATATTTAGAAAGCACCCTAAGAGGAGATGCCCCCATTGCCTTGGCTGCTTCGATAAATAATTCTGTTTTTACACTGGTAGTATGGTTGCGTACAAGGCGATAATATTGAGGTACATAGGAGATACTCAAAGCAACTGCTGCATTAAAAACACCTCTACCTACCACAAAAGCTAAAGTAACAGAGAGTAGCAACCCCGGAAGTGTATAAACAGTATCCATGAAAAATAAGAGAATTTTATCGACCTTTCCTCCTAAATAACCACTGATTAATCCTAAAGGTACACCAATAATTAGACTTAAAGTAGTAGCAAGAATAACAACTTTGATTGCTGCTTGGGAGGCAAATAAGGTACGAGAAAACACATCATAACCTTGACGGGTAGTACCAAACCAATGTTGAACTCCGGGGGCTTCGTGAATTGGGTTAATTAAAGATTCAGTGGGGTTTTGTAGCCATCCCCATTGTTGTAAAGTTGATGCAAAAATAGCAATTAAAATATAACTAATAGTAATTACTAGCCCGATTAACATTAAATTAGTAGATAGACTAGGACGAAAAAAACGAGTTAATCTTATTTTTGAAGTTGTCATATAATATTACGATTTACCAGTTTTCCTATTTTATAGCAATTAGCTTTTAGTATATCTTTCATTATTTCAATTACTATGCAACCTAAAGATAAAATTGATAAATTACCCGTGTCGTTGTTAGTTTATATTTTATAATTGGGTAGGATAAACATAACCTTTAATTTTTTTATAAAAATGCTAAACAAAGAAAAATCCCGTAAATTAGTTCCTATTGTTTCAGGTGCATTTTTTTTAGTCATGACTATATCCAGTTTAGCTGGTATGTTTACTAATAATTCTGTTGAACAACAACAAGCTTCAGAGCAGCCATCCCTAGAAGAAAGAATAGCCTCACAAAAAAAAGGTTTTGAAATTGTTTTACAAAGAGAGCCAAATAACGTTATGGCTTTACAAGGCTTAGTAGATATTGCGATTCAAACTAATAATTTATCAGAAGCAATTCCTCCTTTACAAAAGCTCATTGAATTAAATCCCAAAGAACAAGGGTATGTGACTCTTTTAAATGAAATTAAACAGAGAAATGCTGTAACAACACCAACAGATAGTGAGGAAAAAAAATAGTTCCGAAAAAGTATTGAGAAATGGTTAATAAAGAACAATATAGTGAATATGAAATTGTTACCATTACCAACTAAAAAATTTACTGTGAAAGCCTATAATCGTATGGCCGAATCAGGTATTTTTGATGAAGGTGAAAGGATAGAATTAATAAGGGGAGAAATTATAGAAATGTCTCCTGTAGGGACAAAACACGCAGCTTGTGTTAGACGTTTAGATTTTATTTTATCTCGTAAATTAGGTGATTTATTTTTAATAGATACCCAAAATCCTCTTAAATTAAATGATAATTCTCAACCACAACCAGATGTGGTTATTTTAAAACCTCGTTCAGATTTTTATGAGACAGAACATCCTCAGCCTAAAGATATATTATTATTAATTGAGGTATCAGATAGTAGTATTGAATACGATAGAAATATTAAAATTCCACTCTATGCAGAAAATAAAATTCCTGAAGTTTGGTTAGTTGATATTAATAAAAAATGTGTGGAAGTTTATAAGAATTATCAAGACCAAATTTATCTCAATATAATAACTTATCAAATAAATGATGAACTTATTCTAAGCAATTTTTCTGAAGTTAAAATAAAAGTTAAAGAAATACTATAAGTCAATTAAAATTAATTACACAAAAATCTTTTGGTGGGCAATGCTTATAATAATCTGCTGATAAAAGTTTCAGACGAGTGGTAGGTATTGCCCACCCTACTTATTTGTAAAAAACCTAGGATTGATGTTTGTTATAATAGTCCATATTCCAAGTTAATTTTACATAATTTTTATTATTATTAAATTCTCTAAGCCAATTTCCTTCGGGTAATTCTGAGGCAATAGTTGACATTAATTTAGTACCATATCCTCCCTTTTTCCGCATATTTTGACTATTAATATTATTATAACCATCATTAATTATTTCTAAAATAGCTTGTTCTTGTTTTTGAAATAGATTTATTTCTAAATAAGTAGCATTGCCATAGGGAGGTTGAGCGTGTTTGATAACATTATTAATTGCTTCACAGAAAAAACGAAAAATATCTTCTCGTGATTCTAACCAGAAACTATTTAATTTTGGTTCTTTTATTTTATTAACTTTAAAAATAATTTTTAAAGTTAGTTCTTGACTTGCTTTTAATTGAGTGATTTTATTTTTAATTCCTATATCTAAACCTTGACGTAACTCTGAACTAATTTCAAAAGATAAATTGCGGGTATTATCAAGGTAAATACGAATATTTTTTCCCATAATTTCCAATTTATCTAAAATCAAATTAACTTTTTCATTCTCTTGTTCCATTTCTAATAATTCAACATCGTCCATAATCATTTTTAATTCTTGTAAAGGGCCATCATGAATATTAGACGCAACACGATGTAAAAGCTTTTTAGCATAGGAAATAATTGCTTTTCTTTCAATAGCTTGTAACCTATTTAATTCATTTTGCTGTTGTTCAATTAGATTTTGTTGTCGAAGTAATTTTAAGCTGATTTTAAGAGAAATAGCTGTTAAGAACCAAGTACATATTGGCAAAATTATTAAAAATATTAAGTTAAAATAGGAAACAAAAATAATATTTAAGATATATACAGATATTAAGAAATAAATTAAAAATAAATAAGTATTTTGTTTCTTGATTTCTAAATTTGTAATAATGATACTGATAAATACACTACCTATGGTAATAAAAAAAATATTAAGAAAATATGGTATAGTTTGATAATATTCTTGATTAATTAAATTAGCTAAAATATTAGCTTGTAGCTCTACTGAATTTGTTAAATTACCCCAGGGGGCTTTAATCGCCATATTAGTTGGTTTATCTATTCCGGCAAAACCAACTAATACTATTTTATTCTCTAAATAATTAGAGGGTAAATTATTAAACTTTTCTAAGGTTAAAGTTTTAAATTTTAGTTGTTTATGTAAAAATTTTAAATTAAGTTTATTAGGATATTCTTGTAAATTTTTATTAAGTTCTAGGGATTGATTATATTTGCTTAAAGTAAGGATAGCAAAGGATTGAAAAAGTTTTATATCCTGACGATTATCTGAGGGAAAAAATTCACCTTTTGTATGTAATTGTCTGGCAGAGCTATTAATAGATATAGGATTCTCTGCTTCTGGCTCATATTCAAAAAAACCAAATACTTCTTCTGGTAATATCTTTGGATACCCAGCAGAATCAAAAGGAAGAAATTTATAATAAATTTGTATTTCTGGTTTTTGCTTATCTTTTATTTGATGGGTAGGAGTAACAATTACTATTTTATCATGATAGTTAGTCACCAGGGATTTAAGAGGTTCATTTATTTCCTCATATTCATAATTGTTTACCCAATAAGGCAGTAAATTAAGTACAACAACACTAGCCCTTTTATTAATAATCTGCTTAATCAAATTACCATAAAAAACCGATTCATTTAATAATCCTTGTTCTCTTAATTCTTCTTCTTTAAGTTGTAAGATTATAATTTCACTATTGACTTTTTTTGATGATATTCTCTGAGCTAAAGCATCATAAACATATAACTCTAATTTATCTACCAAAGAAATATTACTGAGAATAAGACTATAGACAATACTCCCAAAAATACCCCAAAAAATAGTTAGTTTTTGCCAAGGATTAGAAAACACAAATAAATAGTTATAAACTACTAAATCTAATTTATTTAGATAGACGATATAAAATAACTCGGTAGGGTTGTTTTTGATATAAAGTCACAGCTAACTTGCCATTTTGTTGCTTAAAATTCCAAGTATTTCCCGAAACAGAAGTTGAACCATTTAAACTAGAAGATGAGGAATTAATTCTAACTTGTTGATTTTGAGATGGCCCAGAAAGAAACTTAATAGTATTACCTTCTACTTCTATTTTAAGCTCCAATGAGCCTCCTTCTCCCGCACCTTTAACAATTTGTCCTCTACCCTGCCAAATTTGCCCCGCAATACTCGGTGCTGACAAAGCAGAAACATAAATCATTGTAGTAATAATAGTTAGTAGAGATTTCATTATTGATAAAATTTATTCTATTCCTATTATATTAGCTGACAGCTTTTATCTACGTCTTACGGTATTGTCTAATTATTGTTGCGGTTTACCGTAATTAAATATGCGGTTTTAGGTAAGGATTTATTTTTTTAAAGCGAATAGTATGCACATAACAAATAAAAAAAGGACGAAACCTATGAAACGTTTTACTTGTACCTTACTTACAATTTCCACTATTTTAATTAGCTCTGCTTCTATCGCATCTGCACGCCCTACCGAATCAGGTAGTGTTCAAACTAGCACTCAAACTTCAGTTATTACTGGTGATAGAAACATAACAGTTCAAACTTCTCAACAACAAAACCAGGTAAATCGTCGTAATTCTGATAATTCCACTGATGTTAGTGTACAAGATGCACAACAAAATTGTGATGTATTAGGACGTGGTAATGTTTGCGATCAATCCACCAGACAAAATAATCGTGTAACTGATAATAATCAACCCAATAATTATAGTAATCGCCGTTATAAAGATTATCGCAATAATCGTTACTACAAAAAGTAAAAATACAATTTTTCAATCACCCAAGCTTAGTCTAGGAAAGGTTTGTCTTATAACTTTTTATAAACTACTTTTCCCTAGATATTCCTATTAATATATTTGAGGTAATTTCCCATGAAGATTAGAAAATTCTGTCTTCTTGTTTCATCTTTAATTATATTTACGCCAACTATTACAATGGCACAAATGACTATCAGAAATGGCAACACAGTAGTTGAAACTGATGGTAATGGTAGAGTAAGAATTTTTAAAGATAAAGGTAGAACTAATATCTATCATCAAAATCGCAGAGCATATCCATATTATCAATGGTTACGTGAAAATGATGATTTTGAATACGCTCATCCTAGAAAAAACTGCTATCAATATCATAGACAAACAGTAAGTAATCACAGTTCAAATCGTCGAGTTACACAAAACAGTGTCTCTCACTGTAAGTGAATATTATTGTAGCAGTTAGCTTAAGTTTTAATTGCTATCCTTTATAAGATTTTTTTGCTTTTTTGTAACTTAAATTAAGGAATAAAAACAAAATGAAAATAACTCAATATTTATTAGGTTGCTCGGCTTTTTTAATAATTAATTCCCTCTCTACTTCCCCCGCATCTGCTCAATGTATGCAGATTGATATTGGTATGCAAATAGATGTTTCCGCAGCCAAAGCAGATCAAACCTACAATCCCAATATGCAACAGCAGGGTAATTGTAATGGCAATGCTAGTGTAACAAGTGGTGTTCAAGTTAATACCAGTGGTAGTGGCAGACATCGACAACATCGTGAGGTGAATCATACCATAAATGGAAATAACAGTAATCGTGGTAATTCCAACGGAGAAGTAATACAACGTAGCATTAATCTTCAAGTCGATTTAGATAATCCGGCTGATGGCTATAATCCCTCATTACCATCTTCACGGAAAAGGAAATAAATAACATATTCGCTTCTTAAAATAAGAATAGGAATGATAAATCATGAATAAACTTACAGGAAAAACAACTTTAATTTTAATAGCAATTTTAGGTATTAATATTCTCAGTATTATGCCTTCTAAATCTCATCCTTTTGCAGGGATGGGTAATCAATTAATATCTGAAACAATACAACAAACATCAGTAAATATTAGCGCAGCAAATTTAGGACAACCTCACTTACTAAAAATAAGTGGTTCTGGAAATAAATATTTATCTGGTACTATCGAATTAAACGGTAAAACTATTACTAATCTTATTGGGAGTAGCAAAGAAGTTAATTTATCTTCTTATTTACGAAAAGGAACTAATACTATAGATATAGTAGGAAGATATAGTCCTACTTATGTAAGTATTAAGGTCGAATTTTCCGCTCCTAATACGGTAGTTAGTCAAGAAGCTTCTGGTCAAGGAATATTAAACCAAAAAATAGTTATTATAGTAGAATAGCTCATAGTTAAAGAGCTAACAGCTAAAAGCTAACAACTAACAAACTTATATGTCTTTAAGTCAAAATTCAATTCCTCAAGGAATTATTCAAGAAGTTGCCATATTAAATGGCAAAAATAATTTAGTTCAACAGAATATTAGTCAAAATCTTATTATCTATTTAGTCTCTGCTCCTGATATTGCAGAAACGGCAAGCATTAATACATTTTTACAAACAAATAGCGATATTGGTGTTGATAATCAGGTATCTCAGAATCTCAATCAAACTATGGGAGATTTTCCTTTATTTCCTAACCATTTTGTAGAAGGAAAGAGGGAAGATGTAGATAAAAATAATTTAGTTTTAGATTATAATGATTTTATTGGTAATGATGACATTTTAGATAGTGTTCAATTTACTAATCAGCAAATCATAGTAGAAGGAAATAATAATGATTTTTCAAACTCTTCAGAACAAATAATTTACGATTTATCTTGGTACGATGAATTTGCATTTAACCAAAATAATATTTTTGATAATAATCTCACTTTTGATGATTTTTTAGAAGATTTTGTCGGAGATTATGTTTTAGATTCAGTACAATTTGCTGTTCAAGATATTGTTATTCGTGGTAATAGAAATAGTATCACACAGGATTTAGAACAGACTATTGCTACCTTTATTGTTTTAGATGATGATTTTATAGAAGAGTTGTCAGAAGATTCTGCAAATTTATCTCCGGTACAATTAGTTATTCAGGAAGATTTTATCGACACTAATAATAATCAAATAGAACAAAATGTGACCCAAAATATTAGCTTTGATTTTTCTTTTAGTAACGAACCTAATCGTAATATATCAGAAGTAACAGGGGAAGAATTAGAAATAGAAAAATTAAATTTTAATATTGATGATTTTATTCTACCAGTTTTAGAGAATACAAACAAAGATACAGTAGTATTTGCTAATCAAGATACTTTACAAAAAACAGATGTTTTTGGGGATAAAAATACAGATATTAAAGAAAATAGTCAAATTCTAGTTTTGTCTGAAACAGATGAAATCATCTTTGCTGGAAATGGTGATGATACTTTTGCCGTAGGTTTAACTAATAATTTTGATGGTTTAGAAAATTTAATTTTTACTGGTGCTGGCAATGATACTATAGATATTTCTGAAAGTTTGCATAATCTTCCTAATACAATTCTGAGTAATAATAAAATTCATGCAGGTAGTGGTAATGATGAAATTATTGGCTTACGGGGCGATCGCATTTTTGCCGGAAATGGTGATGATATTTTAAAAACAGCTACAGGAGGAGGTAAAAATAGATTTTATGGTGAAGCCGGAAATGATGAATTTTTTGTTAGTGATGGTGGTGGAAATATAATTTCTGGTGGTTTAGGTGAAGATATATTTTGGCTAATAAACAATGAAATTCCCTCAGAAATAAATACAGTTATTGATTTTAATTTAGAAGATGATTTTATCGGAATTAAAGGTTTAGGTGACAATCCCAATCTTAGTTTTGAATCTGGAGATTCAGGTAATACAATATTAATGCTTAATAATTCTATCAATATTGCTAATTTTTTAGGCATTCAACCATCGGAATTAGAACAAGCTAGACTAATTATAGATAATAGTTAGTAAAAATGTATGTCCGAAAAACATCTAAAATTTTTAATTGTTGAAGATCATCCAGAAGTAGCAGAAAATAACTGTAAATTTTTACAGCATTTAGATTCATCTGCTATTTGTATTTTAGCTGAAAATCCAGAGCAAGCAAAAGAAAGATTAAAATTAGAAATTCCTGATTTAATCGTAGTTGATTTACAATACGGAACAATTACTGGCATTAATTCAGCTAAACCCGGATTGGATTTATTAGCTTATTTATTTCAAGAATATCCTAACCTTAATATTTTAGTTTATACTAGCGATCCTAGCCTATTAAAAAGTAGTTTAAAATTGATTAATGAACATCATGGAGGCTTCGTTGTAGTTAATAAAATTGAACGCAGAAAATCCTTTATTAATGGAGCTAAAATTTCCCTTAATGGTGAATTTAAAATACCGATGGAATTAAGAGAAGAATTGATTTTAAGCGAACGAGAATTAGAGATATTAGAATTACTTTGTCACGATTCTCTTACTGATAAAGCCATTGCAGAAAAAATGTGTTTATCTTTAAAAACAATTCAAAATTCTGTACAAAAAATAAAATTTAAGTTAAATGTTGAAAATTCTGAGGAAAAAAGTTCGAGGGTTGCTCTTTGTATGGAAGTATTAAAACGAAAATTAATTAATTTTTAAAATAAATTAATTTCATTCAATTACTAAGATAAACAATTAATTATTTCTTTTTACTAATATTTTTCTTAGTATGTTATAATCATATTAAAATGTTTATTCTTTTTTGCTTATGAACATACCTAATCAACAACAATTTACTGTAGAATATGCTCGTCAAAATTTTAATCAAATAATTGAAACTGCTGAAAAAGAACCTATTACTTTAACTCAAAATGAGCAGAAATTTTTCTTGATTAATCAAGATATTTTGGAATCTTGGTTAGAAACATTTGCACTGTTACAAGATCAAGAAATTTCAAATGATATAAAAATGGCTAAGGAGATTTGAAAGGTTTATATTCTTATCGTTTAAATCTCAAAGATAGAATTCTTTATGAAATTATATCTTCCGATCAAACAATTTTAATTATTCGTGCTAGAAGTCATTATGGTGATTAAGTAAAGTTGTAAACGAGATTCAGAACAATTAATCTACTAATAAGTCGTCTAACTGAATAGAATTAAACTATAGGATTCCAAAACTCTCGATCGCCTTTCAATCCAATACACCTATTGTCATTATAAAATCCTCACCCTTCCTTGCCTATTAAGCTACATTAATGATGTAACTGTTTACAAAACTTAACCTATGTTGGAATTATATCAATTTGAAATTTCCCAATATTCAGAAAAAGTACGCCTAATCCTAGATTACAAAGGTTTACCCTACAAAAAAATAGAAGTTACTCCCGGAGTTGGGCAATTAGAAGTATATAAGATTTCTGGTCAAAGACAAGTCCCCGTCTTAAAAGATGGCGATACAGTCATCTCAGATTCCACAGAAATCGCTTTATATTTAGATCGTAAGTATCCCGAAAAACCTATTTTACCGATAGATTCATTGCAAAGAGGACAATGTTTATTAATCGAAGAATGGGCAGATGAATCCATTGGCATCAAAGGGAGAAAAGCTTTCTTAGGAGCATTAAACAAAAATGCTAATTTCCGCAAGTCGATTTTACCAAAGCAAACCCCAGATATTCTCAAAAATCTTATAGGTGCAGTCCCCGGAGAATTTTTAGATATTTTAGGAAGCACCGTTGGCACAGGAGGAGATGCCTTAAAAGAAGCAGAAAAGGGCTTAAAACAAGATTTAGAAGCTTTAACCCTGATTTTAGAGAAAAAACCTTATTTAGTTACAGATCATCCCACATTAGCAGATTTAGCCGTAGCTGGATTAAGTATTATTCTGAAAATGCCGGGGGGTAATTATTTAGATATTCCTGAAGAATTTAAAGGGAAAGGAATCCCCGGAATAGCAGATAATAGTGCTTATGAGATATTTTTTAACTGGCGAGATCGACTTTATGAAGAATATCGTCAAGTTTCGGGTAAAAATAACCAATCTGATTCAAATCCCACCACCATTGAAATTGAATAGTTGAATAGTTAAGATTTAGGCTCTCCTCAAAAATATATATATCTAAAATTATAAATACGGGAGAGCCTAATAAGTTATATAACAAATAATCAATAATGAAATTAAACCAAGATATATTGAGACAATTTTCCAATTTTATTGCCATTATTGCTGCTTTTGTCACAAATATTTTAGCCAATATTTATCCCTTAAATGGATTAACTATTGGTGAAATTTCTAATACTATTTTCAAAGATGTTCTAATTACACCTGCTAATTATGCTTTTGCCATTTGGGGAGTTATTTATTTAGGGTTAATTAGTTTTGCTATTTATCAAGCCTTACCTTCCCAAAAACAAAATTCTATTCTCCGCAAAATTGGTTATTTATTAGTGATAAGTAGTTTTGCCCAAATTATCTGGGTAGTTCTTTTTCAATTTCAATATTTTGGTCTTTCAGTAGTGGCAATGTTAGTAATTTTAATACCTTTAACCATAATTTATTTGCGTTTAAAACCAGAATTTAGTAATGCTAGATTGCTATTTGCAAAATCATTTTCTCGACAAGAAAAATGGTTAATTAATATTCCTATAAGTATTTATTTTGCTTGGATTAGTGTGGCGACAATTGTTAATATGGCAAGTTTCCTTGATTATTGGGATTGGGATGGTTGGGGAATTAGTCCTCAAATCTGGACAGTTATTATGATAATTATTGCTACTGCGATCGCTATTATAGTAACTATAAAATATTCAGATATTGCTTATGGTGGAGTATTTATTTGGGCATTAGTCGCAATTACTATACGTCATCTCGATAGTTTAACTATTGCTGGTACAGCCGGAGTAGGTGCAGTTATTCTGTTTTTATTAATATTAAAATTTTTAAATATAGGCAAATATAGAAGATTTTCTTAGTAGAAGGTAAATATGGAAAGAAGAAAAATTTTAATTGTAACAAAAACATACCCTTCAATTAGTATCAAATATAAAGAAACAGTATGTACAGCAGGTCTTTTGCTTTTAGATGCAGAAAAAGTAATCTTATTTGATTATTAGGATATAAAACAAATTAGTATAGGAAGAGAAAATGATTTTTACTTTTGGATATGGAAATAGAAAAAATTATGATTTATTATCATCTTATATCAAAAATTATGAAATTAAGTATTTAGTAGATGTAAGACAAAATCCAAGAGCTTGGACTCGACGTTGGTATGGTCAAGAAATAGCTAATTTTTGCCAAGAGAAAGGCATAAAGTATATAAATGATTCATCATTAGGAAATACATCAGGAAAAAGTAATTGGATTTCTCCCAACCCAGAAAAAGCAGAAAATATGTTAATAAATATTGCACAATTTGCAAGTAAAGAAAATATTTTACTTCTTTGTTCTGAAATTGATTTTAATAAATGTCATAGAACAGAAGTAGCCAAACAATTAGAAAATATGTCAAATGTTTCTATCAAACACTTAAAATAAAATAAATTATTTCATAATAAATTTTTGAAATCAGCATCTATTGTAATTATCCAAAACAAGTAATATAAATGCAAAATAATATAGACTTCAGTTGTGCTTATTGTGGAGAAAAAAATACTACATTTATTGATATAAGTGCCGGCTCTCAACAATCCTATGTTGAAGATTGTCAAGTATGTTGTCAACCTAATGTTCTTGACATTACTATTGACGAAGAAACCCTAGAAATTGAAATTAACACCGAACCTGAAAGCTAAGATTTACTCTTTAATTTCTATAGCTAAGAAACAGAATTTTTCTTACTATTGCCTATTCCCTGCTAAAATTATTTATAAATGCCTAATTAATAAATTCAGAGATGTTAATTAG
This sequence comes from uncultured bacterium, assembly GCA_964413275.1. Classification (GTDB taxonomy): domain Bacteria; phylum Cyanobacteriota; class Cyanobacteriia; order Cyanobacteriales; family JAABRE01; genus JAABRE01. Next base: position 61,430 of record CAYPSO010000006.1, read on the forward strand.
GTATGGTTGGTTAAAAATTAATCAATTATTAGCAACTGTTGTAAAATCTTTTACTGTTTAAAATAGTGAAAATACCTGATTTTGTTTTAGCATCTGCATCTGGTGCTCGTCGTAAATTATTAGAAAATGTAGGAATTAAACCGATTATTTGTCATAGTAACTTTGACGAGTCTCAAATTACCATGACTGAGCCTCAAGGCTTAGTACAGATTTTAGCTGAATGTAAAGCGAAAACTGTAGCATCTGAGTTTACCGATGCCCTGATTTTAGGATGTGATTCCATGTTAGTCGTCAACAGACAAATATATGGTAAACCAGAATCAGAGCAAGAGGCGATCGCCCTATGGCATAAAATGAGAGGTAATACAGGCATATTATATACAGGTCATGTTTTTATTGACCAAATAAAACAGCGACAATTAGTTTATTGTGGTATAACCAAATTAGAATTTGCCCAGATTGATGATAATACCATTGAAGCTTATGTTAAAACTGGTGAACCATTAAAATGTGCTGGTTGTTTTGCCTTGGAGGGAAAAGGAGGTTTATTTGTGAATAGAATAGAAGGTTGTCATAGTAACGTTATTGGTCTGAGTTTACCACTTTTGCGACAGGCGACCGCAGAATTAGGTTATCAAATTAGTGATTTTTGGTAAAGAATAAACCCTGAAAAAATATGACACCTAATGATAATTTTAAAAATGCCCTAAAAGCTGGAAAATTAGCTGACGCTTTAGTAATTGCCTTAAGTAAAGCTACAGAGTTAAAAATTACAACTTCTATAGTTTCAGCTAATGATTATTATGGCAAAAATAGTCAAATCCATCCAGAAGATTGTCTCGAAACAAAAATTAATTTACTTAAAGGAGAAATTAATAATAAAATTGGGGAAAATTTACTTAAAAATCAGAACTATGAAACTCTGCAAAAATTACATTTAGAAGAAGCCATTCAGGGAAATCAAATTATTCAAAATAATTTAGAAACTCTACAAGAACTATTTGAAATTCTAGCTCAATTAAAACAACAAAAACTAGAAATAACTCACCCTGAAATAGTATCTTTACATTTAGGAAATCAACTTCCTCCTGCTCCGCCACCCCCTCCGCCACCTCCGCCACCTTTTCCTAAAATATCTACCATTCATAAAAATCCTGAAATTGTTGTTACAGAAAATAATCCTCAAACAGTTGAAAAAGCTGATTCAAAAAAGCGTAATCGACATAGAAGATATGACTGGAAAACCTTAACAGAAAGTATGAACGAATCGGATGAAATTCCTGAAATAACCATCGAAACTAAAGACTTACTAGAAGAAGATTGGGGTGACTTAATTATTGATGAGGATATAAATTCTAATCAAAATATTATTGAAGAATTATCAGTTAAAAGTAAAACTGTTAAGAATGATACCACTCTTATATCTGGATCTAAAATTAGTGAATTAATTGCTGAAGAAAATATTGCTCAATCGGAAATGATTACTAATGAAGATGATATGATTGAGCATATATCTATTGAAGATGACAAAATTAATTTAACTACTCAATCAATTTCAGAAGGTGAAGTAAAATCTTTACGTGCCAAAGAAAACAAATATAATTCATCTTTAAATAGCAAAAAAACTTCTACTTCACCTAAGAAAAGAATGTTCGATGGTAACATTGATAACTATAATTTATATCCCGATAGCACACCAAGGGAAAATAATGAAATTCATGTTATGCTTCCAGAAGAAGATTGGGAAGATTTATTAGGAGATTCTGAGCAATTAGACACAGAAGATTCTGAATTATTAGATATGCCAGAAGTTGTTTCATTACATGATAGTGACGATGACTGGGATGATATTATTGAAGAACTTTACGAACCTAAAATATTGCCTAAAAATAAAAAGTAATTTGTAACCCATTTAATCCTTGAATTTGCTGTTTAGGATAAGGCAGACGAGACGGCAAAAGGGATTAATAATATGAAAGTTAAAAGGTTAAAAAAATGGGCATAGAAGTAATAAATAATCGAAAAAATGACATTTTGTCAAAAAAAATAAATTGTTTAGTTGACTCTATCGAATCCTTATTAGGAGATATTTCTGCTTTAGAAGTCAATACGATGATTGTTGATACTATTATTCCCCATAGTTTTATACCAGAAAAAGCTTATCAAGATATATATTTAATTTCGGAAGAATATTTAGAACAACAAACAATTATTAAAAGTTTATGGAAAGATTATTTAGAATTAAAAGCTAATCTTGAATTTGAATATCTATTAATTAAAAAAAATGAAGCAGAATTACCACATATTAGTGAAGAAGAAGAAATTAAACAACTTTTTAATAGTAGCAGATTTTTATCTACTTTAAAAAAATTAGCAAATATCAAAGCTATTTTAGATAAACGCAATTATAAGTTATTAAATCAAACACAAGAAAAAATACCGATAGAAACAGATTTAATTTACGCACAAACAGAAATACATCTAAATGGAGAAATTATTAATCGCTATTCTCAGGAAATTCTTAATCATCCTCATAAAGATTTAATTTTAGAAATTCATCGAGATAGCATTATCTCTGGACAAAAACAATGGCGAATATTTTTACAAAATATTCTTGAACTATTACAAAAACCTCTGTAATTTTTAATTGATTTTTGAAGTGAAAAAAAATAATTTTGATAATTATATTAGTATAAATAATTCAGAAATAATTTTTCAATTAGATTCAAAAAATATTGAAGATATTAATACTAATTTTATTGATATTTTACCTGATGTGTTATTAGATATTTTTAAACAAAAACCAAATAGTAACGAATTTATTTTTATTAGTTATTATCATAAAAACCCAGTAATTAAAACTATTCTCAATATAGAAGGTGCTATAAATAATGAAATTGTTTATGGTTATTTAAAGCAGCCTAAGTTACTAAAAAAAATTTATTCTACCCATTTTTTACTCATTGAAGAATTTTTAAATAAACTGAGAATTTTCTCTAATTTTACTCTTAATGTGAATTTACTTGCAGCAGTAATATCTCTAATTATAGTAATAATAACAATAATTTTCAATTGGCATAAATTTATTGTCTTAAACCCATTATTATTTCTTCTACCTATTTTAATGTGGTGGTTATTAAAACAAGGAATTAAACAAATAATAAATTTATATTTACCTAACATAAATAATATGATTTTAGGTTATTTATTTAAAAGTCAATTTATTTTGATTAAACAAATAAGAACAATTTTATTAACTAAAAAATATTGATACAGATCCAAACCTTAATAAGCAATTAATTTGAGTTCAGATAACGGATAAACATACAGAAAACAAATGACTCCTGTCTCTTTAGCCTAACCAGCCAACTTTTTCAGCAAACCCGAATTAAGATTCATTGGTGATAAGTGGCCAAAAACAGATGAAATTTGTTAATATAGTAGTAAGACTACAGTCATTCAATCTTCATCATAGACTTAGTGGCAACACTTGAAAAACAAGGTAAAGCCAAACCAGGCTCTAGGAAGAGGCGACTATGATAGAGAGTAAGAGAAAAACTGTTAGATCGATTCAACTTAAACTAGGTTAGGAGGAAACCTTGGAAAATAAAATAGACCAGATTTTAACGGGCGGAGTCGGCGAGTGACAAAACCCGTTAAATTTATGGTAACATTTAATCATAGTAATTTTTTGAAAAAATATTAGTTATTTATTTCGATACAAACAATTTTAAATTAGTTAAAACGATCGCTTCTTAGGAGGTGATAAAAATGACTACACAATTTCGCAATCGAACTGAGGCAGGTTGTTTACTAGCCAAAAAACTTAAACCAGTTTATGGGAATCATCAAAACTTATTGGTATTAGGTCTTCCTCGGGGTGGTGTACCAGTAGCCTATGAAGTTGCTAAACTTCTCCATGCTCCTTTAGATATTTGTATAGTAAGAAAACTAGGTGTACCCGGACATGAAGAGTTAGCAATGGGGGCAATCGCCACAGGAGGAATTATGCTTCTGAATGAAGATATAGTGGATTCACTAAGAATCTCTCAGCAAGCGATTCAAAAAGTTGCTACCAAAGAACAACAAGAATTAGAAAGACGCGATCGCATTTATAGAGGAACTCATCCTACTCCCGACTTAAGTAATCGCATTATCATCCTGATTGATGATGGAATTGCTACGGGTTCAACCATTAAGGCTGCTATATCTGCGATCAAACAACAGCAACCAAAACGTATAATTGTTGCTGTACCTGTAGCATCCCCAGATGTGTGTCAAGAGCTACGAAAAGAAGTAGATGAGGTTGTGTGTCTTCTTACTCCTGAATGGTTATGTTCAATTAGTCTCTGGTATGACGACTTTTCGCCTACCACCGATGCAGAAGTGCGTCATCTGTTAGCTAAAACTACAGAAGAAGCTATAAGCAAAAATGTGTGACGATTAAATCCTACACCAAGTCAAAACCTGAAATTTTTTGTAGGAGGATTGAGTTATGAATAGGATTTCAGAATTTTTTCCAGAGTTTATTGTCTCTGTTACGACGGACAGGGTTTCTTTACAAGGTAATCTGACAATACCTAAAAAGCTCAAGGTATTGTATTATTTGCCCATGGCAGTGGTAGTAGTCGTCATAGTCCCCGTAATCGCTATGTTGCCAAAATATTACAAACAGCAGGATTAGCCACTTTACTCATCGATCTTCTGACAGTTGAAGAGGAGGCCATTGACTTACAAACAAGACATCTGCGTTTTGACATCAACTTGCTGGCTAAAAGGCTTGTTGGGGCAACAGATTGGCTATTACAGAATCCTAGCACGTGCCATTTTACCATTGGTTACTTTGGAGCTAGCACTGGTGCTGCTGCTGCCTTAGTTGCAGCCGTAGAACGTCCAAAAGTAGTTAGTGCTATTGTCTCTCGCGGGGGAAGGCCAGATTTAGCTAGTTCAGTATTACCTAGCGTCCAATCCCCCACACTCTTAATCGTCGGTGGTTATGATTATCCAGTAATTGAGATGAATCAGTCAGCACTGGCACAACTTCAGACTGAAAAAAAACTTACGATTATACCAAGAGCAACACACCTATTTGAAGAACAAGGTGCTTTAGAACAAGTTGCTGAACTCGCCAGCCAATGGTTCCAACACTATCTTATTAATTGTTCTTTAGTCTAAACTCCAGTCATAAGCTCATAGGTATCTCAATTTTAGATAAGGTACAGCAAAGTTGTGTACAGGCAAAATGCCTGTACGATTTGATCAAAATTAACCAACATTAACAGGTTGTTTACTAAAGAAAGCCTGAAGAATATCTTGAGCGATTTGAGAGCTAGTTAAACCTAAATCTGCTTTCGATTCATCTGGTTTCGCATGATCTACTAGAATATCAGGTACACCAAAACGTTTTACTGTTGCTTTAACATTGTTATCAACTAAAGCTTCAGCCACCGCAGAGCCAAAACCACCGATTAAACAACCTTCCTCAATAGTGATAACTTTGCCGATACGTTCAGCTAAAGGTAAGATTAAATCGGTATCTAAAGGCTTAACAAAACGAGGATTAACTACGGTTGCTTCAATACCATGTTCCCCTAAAATTTCAGCAATTTGTAAGGCGTTATAGGTCATCGTACCGTAACCCATTAATAAAATATCGTCACCAGTGCGTAGAATCTCACCCTTACCGATTTCTATATCTTCCCAACCTTCTTCCATAAGAGGAACACCAAAACCATTACCACGAGGATAACGCATGGCGATCGCACTATCTGTATAATTAACTCCAGTAACTAACATTCTTTGTAATTCAGCCTCATCCTTCGGAGCCATAATTACTAAATTAGGAATACAACGTAGATAAGCTATATCGTACATTCCTTGGTGAGTAGGGCCATCTGCACCTACAATACCCGCCCTATCCAAACAGAAAAATACGGGTAATTTTTGAATGCAGACATCATGAATAATTTGGTCATAGGCACGCTGCAGAAAAGTAGAATAAATAGCCACCACAGGACGCATTCCTTCACAGGCTAAACCTGCGGCCATTGTAACAGCGTGTTGTTCGGCAATACCTACGTCAATGTACTGTTTAGGTAATTTTTGCTGTAATTTATCTAATCCTGTACCTGTCGCCATAGCAGCAGTAATACCAATAATTCTCGGATTATTTTCCGCTAACTTAGTGAGAGTATGGGCAAATACCTTAGAATAACTAGCCGGTTTAGGAGCTTTAGCAGGGTAAGCTTTACCTGTAGATAAATCAAAGGGATTTTGGGCGTGATAACCTACTTGGTCTTTTTCGGCTACTTCGTAACCTTTACCCTTAACAGTTGCAACATGAACCAATACAGGCCCTTTAACTTTATGGGCGTGTTTAAATGTAGTAATTAACTCTTCTAAATTATGTCCATCAATGGGACCAAAATATTTAAAACCTAATTCTTCAAATACTGCTCCCACTTTAGGTACAGCTAAACGAGTCATACCTTCTTTTAAACGTTCCATTTCAGGTGTCAGTGCTTCACCCACAAAAGGTAAATGTTTGAACTGCTCCTCTAAGTTTTCTGCGATAAACTGTACAGGATCGCTTAAACGTACTTTGTTTAAATAACGGGAAATTGCACCCACATTGGGGGAAATGGACATTTCGTTATCATTCAATACTACCATTAGGTTAGTATTAGGTAAATGTCCGGCGTGATTAATTGCTTCTAAAGCCATACCTCCAGTTAAAGCACCATCGCCGATAACAGCAACAGCTTTAAAATCTTCACCCTTAGCATCCCGTGCTAAAGCCATACCCAAGGCTGCGGAAATACTGGTAGAAGCGTGTCCAGCACCAAAATGATCGAATTTACTCTCACAACGTTTTAAATAGCCCGCAACACCTTTTTTTTGTCGTAGGGTATGAAATTCATGGTATCTGCCAGTTAACATTTTGTGGGGATAGGCTTGATGTCCTACATCCCAAATTACTTTATCCTTATCTAAGTCGAGGGTTTGATAAAGGGCAATGGTTAATTCAACTACACCTAATCCTGGCCCCAAATGGCCGCCACTTGTCGCTACGGTTTCGAGATGTTTTTCCCTAATTTGACGAGCAATTTCTTCTAGTTGCCGTATGGATAGGCCGTGCAACTGATTAGGATGGGTTATTTCACTGATGTGCATATCGTTTTTTCTCTATACAGCGATTTTTAACTGTAATTGATCTTATTACTTATTTCAGTATTTTGACGGTTTTTTTCCTGAAGGCTATTTATTTTTAGTTATTTCTGCAAATTTTGATACAAAAATTAATAACTGAACTTCCGAAAGGAAAACACGACAGGACTCTTGACTAGAGCTAGTTACAGTGATTTTTTAACTAGCAGTTACTGGGTACATTTCTAGAAAGGGGTTGTAGTGATATTTTGAGGCGTTCTCCCTCAAAAAAATTATATCCTTTTGACCATTGAAAAATATTAAGAAATGATACTGGTATTGAGATGTCAATTTGAAATGAGAGATTTTTAAACTATAAATAATGGTAACAATAGTGATTCATAATAAGCATTGTTTTTTAAAAGTTACAAAAATAACAATAGCCTAAAGAAGTTGGACTTTATTCTGTTCTAATATGTCAAATTGTTTTATTCACTTGTCATTTTCCTATGTTTAGCTTACGCTGAGACTTGTAGCAATTAACCTGAAGTGAAATAAAAAGCATAAGCGCAGCTAGAATGAGTAAACATAAATTTCTTAGCCAAATTACAGATATTAGTAAAGTAATAACACCAATAGACAATACAATTCGATTCCCAGAAGTTCTTCAAGTGCTAATAGAAAAATACGGTAATGCTATAGATGTTTTTTGTACTTTAATAAAAGATTCTCAATCAAGCGCAGAAATTCTTGAGCGAATACGCTCTTCAAAGCGTCCAGCACAAGAGAGAATGGCTCTTTTGAAGATGTATCGACGCTGTGTTTCTCCAGTGTTAGATACTGAGACAACGAAGAAAATAAAAAAGATTAAGACGGAGACGCTAATTGAAACCTATGGAAATACTTTTAAACCGATCACGAAACTTAAAAATCAATTCTCTGACTTACCAATAGAATATAAGTATGCTTTAGCTGCTTTAGTAGGAGAATACGACACAAGGGGACAACTAGGATATCAACTTACTGAATCTTTCTTCGACTGGTTTGAGGAGCATTTTCGCGATCGCTATAGCATTGAAGGACCAAGAGGGGCAGGGCGCGATATCGAACTTTCTGAACTTTATCCAGATTTTAAACAATCATATCCTTGCGACTTCGTTATTAAGCGGATCGCGGACAAAGAGGTTTTAGCAGTCGGATTTGCTCGATATGACTCTACTCGTGGAGGTGCTCAGTCAGACGATCGAACTGGAGGTAATGCAAACAAGGTTGAGAAAGCAAAACAATTTGACGGCTTTACTTCGACACAACTGAAACTTGTCTTTCTTTCAGATGGTACTGGGCTTATGCATTCCGATACCTGGAAAGAAGCTTGTGATTTAGACGGACAATGGAATGGACGTGTCCGTGTAGTGACCCTAAAGCTTGCAGAGAAACGTATAACATCCCAATGGCTAGAGTCCTATATTTAACGTAATTTTATCAATTTCATTTTGATATTCTTCCCAAAGTTTACTATCGACTATAAAAAGACATTCTTCATTGTTGTGATTAGAATACTCAAGGGGTAACTGCGTAGCCTTTGATTTTTTCTTTTTATCAACATAGTCTCCCATAGGTTTAAGACCATACCTCATACGATGTAAGGTGGCTTTTGCAGCACTAAATGAAGCATCAATACCAATATACTTTCGCCCAAGTTCCCTAGCTGCGTGTATTGTTGTACCTGAACCACAAAAAGGATCGATAACTAAATCTCCTAGGTCGGAACTAGCACTAACTATCATTTTGAGCATTTCAAAATTCTTTTCCGTCGGATAACCCGTAATCTTAATACTCTGATGATGTGCATCACGGTATTGCTCCCAATAGTCAGTTAGAGGTCTTTTTTTGTCAGAGTTCCAGTACACTTTACGTCGAGGATTTCCATTCCGAGACCAGTGAATATCTCCTTCTCGATCTAATTCATCTAGTTTGGATGGTGTATATTGCCAATGTTTTCCTAGAGGAGGCAGCTTTCCACGCCACGCTTTACCAGTTTCACCATTACGAGTTCCTGGTGCATGTACTGGTACAAGCTTAAACCTTCTTCCAAACTCATCTTTTTTCGGATATTCTTTTTCGATCCATTCTTTTTCTGGCACTACTCCTGGCTGATTCCACACATAAGAACTCGTTTTCGTATAGAAAAGAATATAGTCATTAAGATTTGCATACTGGTTACGAGTAAAGTTTTTACTACTACACTTTCTTCTAGTGATTAAGTTACGGAAATTAGTAGCTCCAAATATTTCATCCATCACGACTTTTAAATGAGCTAACATTTGATGACCAATATGGACATATATTGAGCCATTATCTTTCAAACATTCACGCATAAGAATTAAACGTCGTCGCATGAATTCAAGATATTTAGTTTGACCCATATTATCTCTATATGCGTGTTTTAAGTCTCGACATTGGAAATCAAGACCCGTTTCATATGGAGGATCGAGATAGAAAAGCGTAGCTTTTTTATTAACTCTTATTAGCTCGTTAAGAACAAAAATATTATCATCTAAAACAAATGAATTTATTGGAATCGTCTTAAGTCTTGTATTTGAGGGTGATTCAATTTTTAAAAAATCACGCGGAACACTACAAAAAATCTCGTCTAAAGAAGCTTTTCCTGTATAAGTTAGCGTAGCTATTTCATCTTTTTTCGGAAGCGGTATCGGTTCCTCATAAAAATCTGATGCTGAGATTGCATCTTCTGAAAGCTGCTCGTGTTTTGTAATGCCTGTAGCCATTTACTTACTTTTGGTAACCAGATTACTATCTTATAATTTAACAATTGCTATTGTATAGTAAAATCTCAATTAAAGCTATTGTTTTATATATAAAAATACACTTTGGTAAACTAAACTAAAACGGTATCCAAAAGTTGCCCGCAGATTTAATAATCAAGATAATCAAGCAATGAAATTTAACAAAGTAATTACATTGTATTTATGTTGTTGGTTTTTAGTACAGAAAATTAATCAATCTATCAATAATCGAGTTTGTAACCATGTAAGATAATTGCTACCCATCCTTTATCTTCTCGGTATATAATTGCTTACTCTGAAGAAATAAATGAACTCCTCGCAAGTCATAATCAGAATCAGGGGAAGGAAAACCATATAAATGAGCGCCACTAATGGTAATAAATAGCAGTGGATAATGTTGTTGGGCAACAACTTCAAGAATTCGAGAATCTAAATTATTCATAATTTATGAGTGAGATTTTAGATTGTATAGTGGGCAATTTCTTTAATAAAATTATTTCACCTCTAATTAAATGATTTTTGAAATTACTCATTATTAGCTTGGTGGGCAAAATTTTTATTTTATTTTTTGTTTCAATGCTTAAATTTGTTTTGCCCACCCTACTATTTTTGTATATCTAAATCATTTATAATTAGGACTCAGGTTTATTAATTTACAACACTTCTTCGTGCTTTAATCAAAAAACCATTAACTTTTTCATAATCGGGACGTTCTGGTAAATTGGTTGTAGTAAAGGTGCGATCGAATTCTTGATGTAAACTTAAACGCCATTTATTCATCTCATCCCAAGATATTTGTTGATATTTAATTGCTAAAAGACGCTCCCGATAATCTTCAACACAAACGGGTACAAATCCATGCTTTAAGATGGTAATACCAGATAATAAGAGACGAATCAGGTGCATGGCGTGTTTCCAACGAATTGTCCCTGTTGTTCGCAAATCTTGCTCCATTTTCTTAAATTGAGACAAAACATAGCTATTATAAGTTTGATAAACTAATTGAGAAATAAATATTTCCCGCACGTCTAATAATTCTTGAGCTAGAGGGGTAATTGTTTCAATTAGCGGTGAATAAAGGCATTCTAAAACATTAGGATTAGCTTTTAAGGCTAAAATTAAGAATTTCTGTAATTCCCAATAGCATTCTTGAGCTTCCTTATGCTCAATTTGTTCGGGAACACCATAAAGTGACCATTGCATCTCGGCTGTAGGAAGATAGATACCACGACGATCAATATCTGAGTTTTCATCATCTAAGCCATAGGCACGAGAACCAACAATACAACGGTAAATAATGCGATCAAAGAGATTATATTCTTCTAACATATTTTCGGGTCGTTCTAACCCCTCTTTTTGAAAATGTTTACGAATACTAAACTCATGACGCTTCAAATTAACCCTTTTCCCATTGGGTAGCTCAATATAATAGGTATGGGAATTATCCGTAGGTGATTCAATAATTACTCCTACCGCACCACGCAAACACAATAATTCTTCTGTTGAATTTTTAACTTCAATACGACTTACAATTTGCGTACCAACGGGAAGAATAAGATTATATGAAGTTTGAGTTTGTAGCATAGATTATAAGTTATATAAATTTATAGAAGTTTAATACGTCTGAAGTATAGTTTAAATCATATTTTTAAAACCTTATTATTGTTGAGAGACTAAATACTCTAAAATATCTCTAAGCCCTCCAGAATAACCATTTGAATTAATAGGAATAATTTGACCCGGTATTTGATGTTTTATTTGTTTTAAAATATTTTGCGAGTCATGCCTAGTTCTACCAGTAAAATGAAAGATAAAATCAGCATTTATAATTCTTAATCTTACAGAACATAAATTCATTCTTGTTTCCCATGAAGGTTGAATTATAATCGGATTCTTTTGTAGATTAAAATCACTACAAAGGTCTTGAATTATTCTTGTTATTACTTCTTGTTCTCCTCCAATAAATGCTAAAGTTTTAGAAGATAAATCTAGAGTTTCAACTTTTTGTTGTCGATAAACTGCTATTTTTTCTTGTAGATTATTATATTGGTATTGTAAACTTTGATATTTATATTCTTTAGAAGAAATATTTTGTTCTAATTCACAGATTTTAGTTTCAATATTTTCTTTTTCTTGCTTAAATTGGTTATTTTCCTCTTCAAGAAGCTTAATGTAATCGTCTTGATTTCTTTGTTCTATTAATTCATCTTGTACTCTTTTTAATTCTTGTTGTAATTTTTCAATATTTGATGCAAAATTTTGATTTAAGGATTCATATCTTTGTTCAATTTCTTTTCTGTCTAATTTTAATTGTTCTAATAAATTCTGTTGTCTTTTATTATTTTCTTGAGTTTTAATTAATTCATTCTGTGTTTGTTGCAGTGTCTTTTCTTTTAGATAAATTTCTTGTTGATAATTTTCTTCATTGTTCGTATTTTTTTCTTGAAGTTGAGTGATAAATTCTGTTTGTTCTAATTGTTCTTGTTCAAGCTTTTCTAGATAATTTTGTGCTTCTATTAATTCTTCTTGAATTTGTTCAGAAAATTGTACTTTTTCCTGTTGTTTATTTTGCAGTTCTGAAATTCTTTGTTTCTGAGCTTGTAACCTTGATTCAATTTTAGCTTTATTTTGTTGTTCTATTTCTAATTCTTTTTGGTACTTTTGTTGAGTTTTTTTTAGTTGATTTATCTCATCTTTTAGCTGTTGAGCTTGCTGCTGAGTTTTTTCTTGAATTTTTTCTGATTTATTTAAAATTTCTTCTCGTTGAGTAATAAGCGTAGAAATTTCTTGTTGTCTTTTGGTTAACTTTTGTTGTAATTGTTTAGCTTCAAAAACTGCTTGTTCTTTTTCTTTTAATAATCTTTGCTGTTTCTCATTAGCTATTCTTTTATTTAAAAGAATTCGTTCAATCAACAAGACTATAACTAATCCACCCATAAAAAAAACGCCAAATGTCAAAGTATAATACTTGTCAGCACCACTACTAGTTATCAAACTACTGGGAAATTTTTCGATCCAATCTTTTAAATCTGCTGAAAATGTCGGAGGAATACCACGAAGATAATAAACTCGCCCAATAATTTTTCCCTGATTAGTTTTACCTGTTAACTTCCAAGTTTCATCACGAGGATTATCAAATCCACCTTCAGCCCATAAAGGTGGAGGATTTTGTAAAGTGCTGTAAGGGGAGTTTGATAAAGTTTTAGAATCTAGTTGTTGTTTCCAGCTAAAATTAGATTCTGAAGAATAAATAATCTTTTGATTGGGACATTCTGGCTCATTGCTCAAGCAATCAGTCACGACAATGCCAAATAATCCATAGTTACTATTGAGGGTGCGTTGCAATTCCTCTATATCTTGATTAATAAGAGCGTAGGATAATTTTGTTGGGAGAGTGTGAAAGAGAATGTTAAAATCAACGGTTTGAACTCGTTTGATTGTCTTGTGCCAATAGCTTTGATAGCTTGGCAGACTAGCTATTATAGCAAGACTTAAGCTTGTAGAAGTTATGAGTAAGAGTCTGCCTAACGTCCAAAAAATTTGTTTCATTTTCATATTTTTGAGTCGATCATTTAATTTCTAAAAATATAATTAAATATTACAAATTTTTTTAATATTTAATAATTATGCGGAATAATTCTTAATGAAAGTGTAGTGAATACTATACATTTTTAATTTAGAGTTTAAATTTATGTTTAAACAAATATCTTGCTTTTCCATAGCATTTTTTGCCTTTCAAAGTTTGATGATTTCAGATATTGCCCATGCAGAAAATTTATCCAGTCCAAAATTTTCCCAACAACCTGTAGAATTAGCCCAGACAAATCAAGCTGAAGTGATGCTCAATCAAATGAGTCAATCTATGACTATGGCTTTTGAAGAAATTCCTACATTTGTTAATGGTTTAAGTCAAATGAATTCTGTAGAAAATGACGAACAATTATCAACACTTTTACAACAATTAACTCCCATCGCAACTAGAATCACAGGTAATTTTGCCCAAGCCTATCAAATTAGTCAACAAATTTCGCCGATGATTCCTGCTAATAGTCAAGAAGGAATTTTAATGAATCAAATCATGGAAATTAACGGACAAGGAGCAACTATTTTTGGCAGTTGGATTGATATTTTAATGCCCATGCAAGAAGCCATATATACTCAAAATATGAATCAATTTCAAATGGCTACCGGACAAATGCCCAATATTATTAATCAAACTATGATGTTTATGAATTCAGTACAAGCTTTTGTCGATAATAATCAAACAAATTATGCTAATTCAAATGCTGTTCCTAATAATCAAAGTTCATTAGATGATATTAATACTTTGTCTAATATTTCCTCTCAAACTTATCAAATGAATATGAATATTCTTCAAAATATAAATACTAATAGTCAATAGTAATATAATCGGACTACTGGTCAAGATGAATGGGTTACTCATTAGATTTAGTAAGGGACTTGCGGTTAAATAAAGTACCATTTAAAGTAGGGTGGCAAAACCTACAGATCGAGTTTACCCGAAATTCTCAAAGCATATTTTGCCCACCCAAAAATATATAAACTGGTATATTTTTTGTTGGCTAATCCCTAATTAGATTTTTTATATTTCCCGTTTCCTTGTTTGTGTAGCTTTTAATAAAAAATAATAAATAAAACCATGTTGTTATTTATTTTTAAACAACAGGGTAAACTTTTTAAGATATAATACTACTAAACAAATACTATGGTATGAAGATTATTTGTTTAGTAGCAATTTAGTCTCAATTTCAGTTAGAAATCAAATTCATTAATAAAGTTATCTTCATCAAAAGCACTCGCATTAACATTTTTTACAGTTGCTAATACTTCTGCTGTACTCGTAATACGAATTAAAGCATCATTACCACTTTGAGCAATTGTTAATTGTCCAAAAGTGAGATTATTAGCTAAACCAATTTGATCTTGATCGAAGACGAAATCCCGAATAATATCTCTTCCTTGTCCTTTTGCTAAAACAAAAATATCATCATCTTCTCCTCCGATGAGGGTATCATTACCAACTCCACCATTAAGAATATCATCACCCTCACCACCGACTAGGCTATCTCTTCCACCTCCACCAGTTAAAATATCGTTATCTTCTCCACCCAATAGAGT
>CAYPSO010000007.1:0-24749 GCA_964413275.1 uncultured bacterium
AATACTTGTTGGCGATTATCTTTTGGAGGAGAAATAAGATAAACTCTAATTTGCTTTTTCTCGATATTTCTCTCATAACGTACTGCTTTTAAGCCATATCCAATCTGAGTCAGAAAACGCTTAATTACCATTATTGGAGTGGAATTTTTAGCAATAGTTATGCCCATAATACTTTTTATGTCACTACGATAATTAAGTGCGATCGCACTTATTTCCTGTAAGTTATTATCAGTATTACGTAATTCTCTTGCTAAATTAGACAATAATTGAGGAATCTGTAAAACTTCCATCACTGCAATTGTTGCCCCTAATTGACAAGCATTAAAATCAGGGCCGAAAATACTACCATTCCCTTGAGCAATCAAGTTTTTAGCTACTTTAGCATCCCGTTGCGCTAAAAATTCCCTTCCCACTGTTAAAAAATAATGTAATCTTATTTGAGAGTACCAACCTCGATCGTCCTGCATTACTAAATCAGGTGTTATCGAAATTTTATAGCGATTTTGTAACTCAAATTTACGCAAATTTCTTCTCATTTCGCTAGTTTTAAATAACTTTTTTTTGCACAAGTTATATTCTTTTTGACTAATATTATCTGCATTACAAATTGCTTCACATTCTCGATAATAATTCTCTTCTTGAACTACGGCAATGGCTTCGAGTAGAGGATTTTCTGGTTTATTTATACTTGGTTTTTCTTGAGAAGGAATTAATTGATAACCAGTATTTTGCAAAAGATTATATAGAGATTCACGATAATTTAACATTCCGGCATTAATTCTTACCGCCATGTTTGCCCAACATAATAAAGATTCTGCTTGAAAACCGGTATCTAAATCATCAATTCCAGCAAAATCTGACTGTTGTAATAAACGAATATTCATTTGAGTAAGACGATTACCACAGGTTAATAAACTAGGTATAGAAGTTGCTCCATTACCAATAAGATTAAAACCATAATTAGCAACCCATAAATATCTTGGGACGTTATCTCTAATTCGGGCTAAAATCTGACTAACTGAATTAGGAGCTTGTACACCTTGAGCAATACACCAAACAGAAGTAAAATGACCTTTTAAATCTATACTTACTCCTGTTTCTATGGAAGGACTTGCTAATACTAAATCATATTTTTTTAGCATCTGATTTAAGTTAGAAATACATCCATAGGCGGGATGATTAGGATCGCTGAGAGATTCTGAATCAATTCTTAATATTTTTAAGTTAGGAAATTGTTTACTAAAATAAGCTTCTAAAGTTAATGTTCCCCATTTGCTTTTAAGTTTTTGGGCAGATAAACAGATAAATGGCCTTCCACCTTCTCTAATATAATCCTCTAAATCTTTGATTAATCTTTTTGGTGTACTTTCATCATAATGATATGCTTTCCAAGCTTTTTCTACTTCAGGTTGCCAATTATTTTGAATAATATAAGGATCGATTTCTAATCCGGTTAAATTAATTAAATAATCCAAAGATAAATCACTTAAATTGGCATCGGCAATAAAAATTTGACCGCTACCATTTAAAACATTTCCTAATAATTCTTTAAAAGATTTAAGAATATTAACTCGGTTATCTTTACAGGTACTAGAATTTAAACCATGCCATAAAACTTGCTCGACTTCATCTATAATTACTAAAGCATTTTGCCAATTTTCTGCTAAAAATTCTGCCTGAGAATAAGGATGTAAAGAATCAATACATAATCCTAATGCTAAATTATTATCTTGTTTATCAATCTCTGTAATATATTTAATCCCAAAACGCTGACATAGTTGCTCTACTAATTTAATTCTATGGCCTATTACTAAAACTGGCTGATTAGCAGCAATTGCTTTTTTGACAATTTGACTTAAAAATTCAGTTTTTCCCGTGCCTTGTGGAGATTTAATACCTACTATTTTGGTATTTTCAGGGATTAATATATTTCCTTGAGATAAATAACGATGATTTAATTCTAAATTACTAGTATAAGTTAATTTATATAAAGATTGTGCTTGCCAAATTTCTAGAGGAATTGCTTTATTATATATTTGATTAAATTGTTCTTTACCTTGACTGGCAATAAAATCATCTACTCCTTTAGCTAATTTACTGTCCCAAGAAATAACTTTAACTGGACATCCCTTTTTACTTAATAATTTACCAGTTTTTCTAATAGCTGTGTTAACTGCTTTAATAGTATTAGGTTTTTCATCTTGGTCAAAAACAAAATAAATTTCTCGCTGATTATTACTTAATATTTCTAATTGAGGAATCAGATAGGATTTGCCACAACGTTTACCCAAACTATCTTTGGGAGTGCGATAGCCTCCATAAATTCCCGGAAGTGCGATCGCCACATATCCTTGAGTTAATAATGCTCCTGCTTTTTTTGCCCCTTCGGTAATACATAATGGTATGCTAGAATGGGCGATAATCCATGGCCAAAAACCCAAATCTGCTTGATGCTCCTGTATATCTGTTGGTAAAATTGGCACATTATAACGTTGAGCAATATTCTTCCAAATATGTAAAGGGATTCGTAAGGCAAAAATACCTGCTGTCGCTTTTGGGGGGTGTTCGTATTTAATGGATTTATCCCCATCCTGACGCGGTTGTAATGGCTTAAAACAACCCCATAAATCTTCATTGCCGGTTAGTATATCAACACCATTACACCACCATCCACCATCCTCTGTATGAGCATATCTTTGTAGATAAGAGCTAGTTATGCGTCCGTCATTTCTCCGAGGTAACTGCTCCGAGTAAAATAGATATTCTAAAGGATCGTCACCCTGCAAAGAAACTACATTTAAACGGGTAATTTCTTCATCAACACAACTGTTACTCCATTCTTTGAGATAACTCATATATTTCTCTTTAAAACCAGATATAGTGTGCGGATTGTTAAGTGTAAATTAAAATGCACTAGATGTATAGTCGATTATTAAAACAAAATTCAAGAATTCTTAATTGTAGTTCGGCAAACATAGGACTTATAATGTTATTATCAAGCGGAATTTGTCTTAAAAATATAGGGTAAAATTAATATGGAAACTACACATAGCGATGTCAGAAAACATCAGCGTTTTAATCATGATATAGGAACAATAGCAGAATTAGATTTAGAATTAACTGACTCTAATTTTACTAGCTCTGTTTGGGGTTTAGTAATTAATGATTCTTTTAGTGGTTGTGCTATGGTTATTGCTACTAATGAGATTTTAACCCCTAATCAAAATTGTTCGGTAAAATTTCCAACTCTTCATCCATTTCCGGCAAGAATTATTTGGGTAACAAGTTTAGATACAAATGTCTTAAAAATAGGAATTGAATATATTGATTAAGCTAATTTTTTCATAGTAATTTTTTTTAAAACTATGAAATCATGGATTTAGAAAATAAAATTGCTAAGTACCGCGCGCAAAATTAATGGTAGGGTGGGCAATGTTTACCACTCGTCTGAAGCTCTTATAAAGAGATTATTATAAGCATTGCCCACCAAAAGATTTTTGTGTAATTAATTTTGTGTGACTACTTAAGAAACTAAATCAAAAAACCCACCCTAATTCATTAATTCTCAGAGACAAAATTAGCGTAACTTAACTCATTAATGGTATTCCATTGAGTTACTTGTTTCCTAAATTTATCCCAATTATCAAATATTTCCTTAAAACCTGTATCCTGACTCGCATTTTCTTGATATAGTTCAAAAGAAATTTTCCGTGCTGCTGTTAAAATTTCTTGAGAATAAGGCTTAAATTTTGTTCCCCCTGCCAGTAATCTTTGTAAAGCTTCCCGATTTAAAGCATCATATTGAGCTAACATATTTAAGTTAGCTTCCATAGCCGAGGTTTTAACAATTTCTTGATATTCTTTCGGTAGTTTTTCCCATGCAGATTTATTAATTTGTATCTCTAAAGTTGCCCCTGGTTCCCACCAACCCGGATAATAATAATAGGGTGCAGCTTTATTTAAGCCTAATTTTTCATCATCATAAGGGCCAACCCATTCTGCCGCATCAATTGCTCCCCTATCCAAAGCTAAGAAAATTTCACCTCCGGGTAATACCTGCACATTTACCCCTAATGCTCCCATGACTTTCCCTCCTAGCCCCGGAATACGCATTTTTAAGCCGTTTAAGTCTCCTACTGAGTTAATTTCTCGCTTAAACCAACCTCCCATTTGCGCCCCTGTATTACCCGCCGGAAAGTTAATCACATTGAAGTCTGAGTAAATTTTGTGCATTGCATTGATACCACCACCATGATAAAACCAAGCATTTTGTTGTTGGGCGTTAAAACCAAAGGGCATAGCTGTACCAAAACCTAAAGCGGGATTTTTGCCTACATAATAATAACTGGCAGTATGGCCGCATTCTACTGTACCATTCTGCACGGCATCTAATACTTCTAATCCGGGGACAATTTCTCCGGCTGCATAGGGTGTAATCTCAAAACGTCCGTTGGTCATTGCTTTAACACGGTTACAGACGGTTTGAGCTCCGCCGAAAATAGTTTCTAAGGATTTTGGCCAACTTGTCACCATTTTCCATTTAACGTTGGGTAAATCGTTGGCTTGTACGCTAGGACTATTACTTGTTTGACCACAGGCTGTTACAATGGCGGCAGTGCTGGCACTAACTCCTATATTGGTAATAAAGTTTCTTCTTTTCATTTATTTATTAATTATTTTTTGTTAACAGATAATATATAGCAATTTTCTTAAATTTGTATGTTAATAATAATTAAACTGATTTACCAATGTTTAATTTAAAATAAATATGACTTGGTTATTATTCGCTAGTTTGACTGCTTTTTTTGAATCTATTAAAGATGTTACCAGTAAACATAGTTTAAAAAATGTTAATGAATATGTTGTCACTTGGTGTATTTTTGCTTTTAGTCTTTTTTTATTATTACCTTTATTATTAATTATTAAAATTCCTCAATTAAATCAGGAGTTTTTTTTAGCTTTAGTTAGTGGAGGTTTTATTAATGCGATCGCATTTAGTCTTTATACTAAGGCAATTAATTTATCTGACTTATCTCTTACTGTTCCTTTGGTAAGTTGTACGCCTTTATTTTTACTAATTACTTCTCCTTTGATTGTTAATGAATATCCTAGTTTTTCTGATGTAATTGGTATTTTTTTAATTGTTACTGGTGCTTATTTTCTTAATTTAAAAACTAAAAACAAAAATTATTTTGCTCCTATTCGAGCTTTATTAACTAATAGGGGTTCTCAATTAATGTTAGGTGTAGCTTTCTTGTGGAGTTTTACTGCTAATATAGATAAGGTGGGTGTGCAAAATTCTTCTACTACTTTTTGGGCAATATCTAATTATTTTTTTATTGCTTTATTGCTTTTTCCCCTTGCCATTTATCAATCTCAAGGTAAGTTTATTGCACAAATTAAAAGTAATTTTTTTGTTCTTCTTACTCTCGGATTATCCCAAGGTTTCGTTGTATTATTTCAAATGAAAGCCATTGAAATAGCTTTAGTTTCTCAAGTAATTTCTGTAAAAAGAATGAGCACCTTACTTAGTGTATTTTGGGGATATTTATTATTTAAAGAAAATAATATAAAATCTCGTCTAATTGGTGCAGCGATTATGATTTTAGGTGTAGTTTTTATTAGTTTATTATAAAAATTACATAATTTTGTCATTGGTTAAAGTTCATAAAAGACAATAACCAATGACGAATGACTTTTATTTCTTAATATCTTTAGCCATATTACGGAACATATCCATACTACTATCAGCACGACGACGCTGACTATCAGTATTTGCTGAAGTTTCAGATGTAGATGCCTTATTATCAGCAGGTTTACTCATAGAAGTTTCATTGCCCTTACTAATTTTTTGTTCTGTTGCGGATACTTCTGAAATTAATTCTGCACCTTTACTAGCACCCTTGAGTTTAGGAAATGTTCTTCTAATTATATTTTTTTTACGCATATATTCCACGTTTCCCAAAGTTTCAGCTTCATCAGGATTGAGGAAAAATGCTTCTTTTTGTTCTGTGTCACCTAAATTATTATCAGGTTCATCTACGTACTTGTTTTTTTTACCAAAGCCAAATAATCCCATCAATCTAGTCTCCCTATGTTCAGTTGATATTATTGCGATATATTACATATTATCAAATTTTATGAATAAAATCGTAATAAAATGAAAAATTATGCTACTAAATTTTGTCTCAAGAAAAAAAATTTACAGCAATTTTCAGATGAATTCACCTCAAAGCAATATCTTTAAACCCCATCCCACTGAATTCTTTAAGGCTGTATTGATAAAAAAAGCAGTAAAAAAATTAGATTTCATGATAAGTTTTATTAATTAATCATTGATAACTATTTGAGATTTTTTTGTATCATATAATACGGAAATTTTATAAAAATTCAATAGTGAAGAATTTTATAATCAAGTGCCTTCAAATACCTAATTTTTGGTTAATCGAAGACAATATGTTAAAGAATTTAAAGTTCTGTTACCTTTTGTCTTCTACTTTGATCTCTCTAAGGTAAACTAACCCTATAATTGCTCAAAATTGTATAAAACAATCTGGGCTTAACCCCCTGTTACTAGAAATAGTAACAATGTCATTATCTATTAGACTAACAGTAATGTTAAGTCTGTTCGATAAGTCCAATTTATTAGAAGAACACGACTTGTAGGAGAATATATCAATGTCTCATAGCGTTAAAATTTACGATACTTGTATTGGTTGTACTCAGTGTGTGCGTGCTTGTCCTCTAGATGTACTAGAAATGGTACCCTGGGATGGCTGTAAAGCCGGTCAAATTGCCTCTTCTCCTCGTACAGAAGACTGTGTAGGTTGTAAGCGCTGTGAAACCGCTTGTCCTACTGATTTCCTAAGTATCAGAGTTTATCTGGGCGCTGAAACTACTCGTAGTATGGGTCTAGCCTATTAAAAAACACCAAAAAAAACAGCAGAGGAGACAATTTGTCTCCTCTTTTTAATGTTTATTGATTCAGCTTTTTAAATTAAATTTAGCGATTTCTCAATACCGACAGGACATCAAAACTCAAAATTTCTCGTGCTGATGTTGCTGACTTCATATTGAAGCAACTGGCAGATGATTCGTATATTCACAAAACACCAAGTGTGTCGTATTAAATTTCAAACTGAGGTTAATTTGCAGGAGGTTTAATGGCAAATATTCACAACTTGCGCTTTTCTCTAATGCTTTTTACAGCGATTGGCAGTGCTTTGACTGCTGGCATATTCTTCGCTTTTTCAACCTTTGTGATGAAGGCTTTGGCTCAACAACCAATTGCACAGGGCATTGCCACTATGCAATCCATCAATATTACGGTAATCAATCCATGGTTTATGGCGGCCTTTTTTGGACCGGCTGTGGTTTGTATCTTGCTGACTATTTCCTTACTGCTTCAGTGGCATCAACCAGGTTTTATCTATTGGCTGGCAGGTAGTTTGCTCTACCTTATTGGCACAATCGGTGTGACGTTGTTCTGCAATGTGCCTCTTAATGATGCCCTCGCGATTGTTAGACCAGACAGTGCTGAAGGCACAGCACTATGGACGAGATACCTAAATGATTGGACATTTTGGAATCACGTTCGGACTGTCGCCGCAGTTTTGGCAGCAGCACTATTTACAATCTCAATTTGAGTGAGGGTCACAAGTTCTAAAGGTCGGGACTATTTCAACGCAATAGCCATTTTGGGCTAGAGCCTCCTGTGCAACATTCCGCACAAACGAGTCTTTAATTCTAATTTGCATAATTTGGACATCGCCATCCGCTTCGGTAATTAAGATTAGTTCATAAATATATAATGCTACGGGAATATATTCTTGAGATTATGTAGATAGTATAGATGCTAATTCTCTACAGGGTTTTAGGTGAAGCACATTTAGTTTTTATTATTTATTTGGGGCTTTAGGTAATGATACTCTTAATGGTTTAGGTGGTAATGATGCTTTATTTGGCGATGCAGGAAACGATCGTTTAGAAGGCGGATTAGGTGTAAATCAACTCTATGGTGGTGCTGGAAAAGATGTGGCTATTTTTTCTGGTAATTTTGACCAATATGATATTTCAATTGAGGATAATGCCATCAAAGTTCAAAAAGGGAGCAATATTGATTTTCTTTATGACATTGAAAAACTCCAATTTGCTGACTCTAATAAGGTTGTAGATAAGTTATTGACTTTAAAAACCCCAACTAATGCTACTTTAACTGCTAATCTTAAAAATTTAATCCTTACTGGTAAAGATAATATCAACGGTACAGGTAATAAGCTCGATAACACTATTAGAGGTAATAAGGGTAATAACATCCTCAAAGGATTAGCTGGTAACGATAATCTGAAATCTGATTGGCAACCAAGGCAAAGATGTCCTTAATGGCGGTAAGGGTAATGATAACCTCACAGGGGGAGGTGGCAATGATACTTATATCGTTGATAATAATGGCGATCAAATTACAGAAACTAAACGTAGTGGTTTAGATCGAGTCAAAGCACAAATTTCCTATACTCTTCCCAATAATATTGAGAAGCTAATTCTCACCGGAAAACGAAATCTCAATGGTAGAGGCAATGGATTAAATAATACGATCAAAGGCAACCAAGGCAACAACAAACTTAATGGAAAAGGTGGTAAAGACATTCTTACCGGTGGTAAAGGAAATGACGACCTCACGGGGGGTAAAAAAAATGATATTCTAACCGGAGGTGCTGGCAAAGATGACTTTATTTTTCTCAGTTCTAAAGAAGGAGTAGATGTTATTCGTGATTTTTCTACTGTCGATGATATTATTAAGCTAAAAGCATCAGGTTTTGGTCTTAGTTCAAGAGGTATAATTCCTAAAAATCAATTTGTAAGAGGTAGTCAAGCCAAAGACCGTAACGACTATTTTATTTACGATCGCACCACTGGTATTTTATCCTTTGATCGAGACGGAAATGGAAGCTTAGACCCTTTATCTTTAGTTATGTTAAATAATATGCCTGAGTTAACTAATACAAATTTGATATTGTTTTAATCGCTTTCCCGACATCTTGGGGCAAACTATTCAACTGAATTTGATATAATTCCTAATCCCTTAATTGTTAAGTTTTATAACTTTTTCGGGAACACACAAGGTTCAGATTGAATCTTAATATATACGTAAGTGTGTGTGTGAGGAGTAATGCTATGGTTAAACGTCTATTGTCAAGTATTTTTTTAACTTTTTGTCTTTGGTTGATTGTTTATTGGTCTGATTCGCCTGATGTTAATTCTTTTGTCCAAAAATCATCTCATCTAATGTTTTCTGTTGTGACTATTGCTCAATAAAAATCTCCCAAAAATAAATTAATATGTTCACCTTACAACTCAAGTGAGGACATTGTTAATAATGTCCTCACTTTAAATTTATCATTCGTTATTTGTCATTTTTTATGTTTATTTCCTAATCCCCATTTACTATTAATAATTATTAATTATTAATTATTAACTACGAACCACTAACTGAGTTGATATGGTATTTGGCTTCATTCGCTACCTGCTCAAATTTATCTTGGGCTAGTTTTTCTAAAGTTGCTGAAACTTCTTTTCCTTTTAAATGACCTAATGCTTGGGCAACACGATGACGCACTTGCCAATCTTCGTTATCGGCAAAGGGAATTAACAAAGGAATAGCACGCTCATCTCCTAATTCTCCTAAAGCAATAATGGCACTAGTTTGAATTAAGCTAGTATCGGATTTAAGAGCTTCAGTCAATAAATCAAAAGCTCTTATATCTCCTAATTCTCCCAAAGCAGCAATGATGCTAAATTTTAATAACCATTCCTCGGATTGTTGATAAATTTTTTCTAAGTCGGGAAAAGCTTCTGTTAGTTGTAAACCGCCAATAGCATCGGCGGCAGCAGCTTGTACGTCGATTTCTGGCTCATTCATCAGGCGATCGCGTAATATAGCTAAAGATTGCTCTAAATTGGCCTTGCCAATGGTATCGAGTTGACTAACTGCTGCATAACGCACCCGAACATTTTTATCGGTAATCACTGGTTGCAATAGCTCAAAAGCTACAGCAATATCAAGTTGACGTAATTGATTAATACCACGAATGCGATCGCCAAAATCTTCAGAATCAAGTAAATTTTTGATAGATTCAGGGGTAATACTCATAATTTTATAATTTTTAACTAAAGGCCATGCTTCTAATAATATCTCCACGAGTAAGTATTCCCACGACTTCTCTACTGTCTTCTTCTATAACAGGTAAACGTCGGATATTTTTTTCGTGCATTAAATGGGCGGCTTCTCGTAATGATTGATGAGGATGAATACTAATTACTTTTTTACTCATAACCTCACCAACAATCTGCCCTAAAACCTTATGAATTTCTTGGTCATAACGGGCTGGATTTTGTAAATAAATTACACTATCAAGAATCATAATATAGGGTGGAGTGTCTATGCCTGTTTCTTTCCAGATTAAATCAGTTTCCGAGATTACTCCGACTAACTTTTTATTTTCATCTACTACAGGCATTCCACTAATACGTTTTTCTGCGATAATTTTAATAGCATCTTGAAGAGGCGTTTCAGGTTTTACTGTTACAGGATTTGCTGTCATAACTTCAGCCACAGATTTACTCATATCTTAAAAATTCCTATGATAATGCTCTATAAATTAATTTTATCTAAGTTTAGTTCTTATATTTGGCAATATTACAAAAAATAAACATTTGAGAAAAAAAGTTTAATATGATAAGTTATGCCCAACTATATTTAATTTGATAAAACATGAAAAATTATATATCTCTCGGTTTAGGCACTAGCTATATTTATTTATTAATGCTAATTATTAATAATCCTAGTTTAGCACAAAAAATCAGGGAGAATTATTTACCTAAATTACCTAAAAAAGATTCAACAAAAGCTAAAGATTTAATAATTTTAAATTCAGAAACTCAATTACTCGTAAAAACTCAAAAATCTAGAGGAATTAATACAACAAAAAATAATGATTTTCTTTCAGCTTTTGTTTCTATTTTAGGTGATGGTTTATATGAGCCTACAGCATTGCAAGGAGCAACAAGAAAGAAACCAGTATTGTTAGGTTCTAATCAATCCGGGGGTGTTGCTTTACCAGATATTCATTTTCAACAAGATATTAATGCTAATCAAAATATATTATTCTCAAACAAAATTGGGACAAATATTCTTAACTTTGATGCTCAATATAGCTATCTTTATCAAGATGAACCTCGTCAGGGTTGGGGCATAGATATTTTTAATCAACGTTCCTATCTTCCTGCTTTTATTAATGGTGAAAAAGAGGTTAATTTATCTAATGGTAATACCCCTTGGTTGCATCGTTTAGGGGGTGGTGTGGAATATGCTTTTCCTATTACGAATAATTTTGGAACTGCTGTGGGTATTTCCTATCAAAATGTATCTGTTAGAGATGATATGTTTTCTTCTAATGTGGAAGCAAAAGATGAGTTAGGTAATCCGTTTACTGCTAGTAGTGATGGACATGATTTACTTTTAACTACTAATTTATCAGCTTTTTATGAAGATGTGGACGATCCATCTTTTCCTAAAAAAGGTTCTCGTTTTCGTTTCGGTTTAGACCAAGCTATTCCTATAGGTAATACTCAGGTTGATTTTACTCGAATTAATGGTAGTTATTCCCAATTTATTCCTCTGTTTATTAAAAATGATACTTTGATTGTTAACCTGCAAGCTGGTACAATATTTGGTGATATTCCTGCCTATGAAGCATTTACGTTGGGCGGGCATGGTTCAGTTAGAGGTTATAAAAAAGGTGGAGTAGGTACAGGTAGTAGTTTTGTTTTAGCCTCAGCAGAATATCGTTTTCCCATTACAAGTTTTAGGCTAATTAGTAATAATATTGACCTTCACGGTAGCTTATTTATTGATTATGGTAGTGATTTAGGTACGGCTAATGATGTTATTGGCAATCCGGCAGATGCTAGGGATAAACCCGGAGATGGTTTTGGCTATGGTTTTGGTTTATTGGGTAATTCTTCTTTTGGGCCTATTCGCTTGGAATTGGGATTCAGCGATCGAGGAGACACTAGATTAGAGTTTACCATTAGCGATCGCTTTTAACAGCCCTTTGGGCGAGGCAGAGGGCAGGAGGCAGGAGGAAGGATTTTATTTAAAGGTGGGAAATGTTGAGCCATCTGGAGAAACTTACTAATTCTGGTTTTCAGACGGTAAAGGAATTTTATCTCCATACTCCCATGCTGTTTCTAACCATGCTTTTTTAGCATCTAATATATTTTTCATGGCTTCTTCTAAAGAATCTCCTTCAGATATACAACCAGATAAATCTTGAATAATAACCGTATATCCTCCTTCATTTTCGGGATAAAAAGTGATAGGATAATTTAAGTTTAAATAGTCTTCTAGTGTTGACAATTTTTTTTCAGTTTTCATAATTTTATTTATCTAATTTTAATAAGAATACTATTTGTTTAAGATAAATTCTTTTAACTATTTTTCCTCCTTTTTTGGGAACAGTTATTTTTTGTCCTTTATTATTTCTAAAAGTGTGATGACTTCCCTTTGATGAAACTTCCTGAAAGCCAAAGTTAGTTAAAATATAATGGACATCATCATAACTCAACTCAGGGGGATATCTTAACAATTTATCTATTAACTTTTCTAGTTTACCCATAATTTCATTAATTTTTTTTGTCCCTCTCAAAAATAATCAGCAAGCAGCTAAATTTTTCGACCAAATTATCTATTAAATTATCAACAATTTCTCCTTGTTGAATAGCTAAACACTCTTGGAATGAGAGCGCCATAATTTAGCATAATTATTATTTAAGGTGGCAAATGTTTCACCATCTGGACTAAAGGACATTACCTTAATATCTTCGTTAATACTGTGTATTTCTTCTCCTGTGGGAGTATACCAAAATTTAAGCATATTATCTTCACTACTGCTTGCTAAGATTCTGTTTAATTTAACTTATTGTTTTACAATAGTTAAAGAAACTTTACATATAAGTATAATTTTATAAATTTATGACTATTGCAGTTTCGATTAAAAATCTAGAAAAACGTTATGGCTCAACGGAAGCAGTTAAAAATGTTTCATTTACCGTTAATTCTGGGGAAATTTTCGGTCTTTTAGGTCCAAATGGTGCAGGAAAAACCACAACTATACGCTGCTTAACTACCTTAGCTAAACCCGACTCAGGAGAAATTACCATATCTGGAGTAAATGCCATCACCTCTCCTCGTCAAGCCAGAAAAAAATTAGGTTATGTTGCTCAAGAAGTTGCCCTAGATAAAATGTTAACTGGGCGGGAAATGTTGCAATTACAAGCTGCTTTATATCATCTCAAACCTAAATTTGCCCAAGAACGTATTGAACAATTATTACAACTATTGGGATTAAATCAATATGCCAATCAAAAAACAGGTACATATTCAGGAGGCATACGCAAACGCCTAGATTTAGCGGCCGGATTGCTCCACCAACCTGAAGTGTTAGTATTAGATGAGCCTAGTGTGGGTTTAGATATTGAAAGCCGTTTTATTTTCTGGGATTTTTTGCGACAATTAAAACAAGCTGGAACAACTGTATTAATTACCAGTCATTATTTAGAGGAAATTGACGCACTAGCTGATCGATTAGCGATTATCGATGGAGGCATAATTATTAGTGAGGGTAATCCTTCTCAATTAAAAGATAACATAGGAGGCGATCGCATTACTCTGCGGATTCGGGAATTTACTCCAGATGAAGAAGCAGAAAATGCTAAAAATCTCTTAAATTCTTTGTCATTTGTGCAGGAGGTTATTATTAATAAAGCTCAGGGTAATTCTCTAAACTTAGTAGTAACATCACAAGGTAATAATTTAAGTACAATAGAAGCATCATTAAAAGAATTAAACTTGCCCATTTTCAGCATGAGTCAATCTCGTCCTAGCTTAGATGATGTATATTTAGCAGCCACCGGGCGCACCTTAATGGATGCAGAATTAGCAGCAGCAGGCAGTAGAGATTTAAAAGCAGAAAAAAAACAAGAAATGAAATAATTATTAATTAATTATGAGCCAAACAATTACACCAGAAAAACTTAATCTTAACTTATCACCAACTACTAATAAAAATGTTGAGGAAAATGTTGTAGCTGAGTTTATTCAAGAAACTTTAGCCATGACAAAACGTCTTTTTATTCAGTTACAAAGAAGGCCATCAACTTTAATTGCTGGGGTGATTCAACCCTTTATGTGGTTAATATTATTTGGAGCTTTATTTTATAATGCACCCCAAGGATTATTCGGTGATGACTTAAATTATGCTAAATTTTTAGCCCCCGGAATTATAGTTTTTACGGCATTTTCAGGAGCATTAAATGCCGGACTTCCTGTTATGTTTGATCGAGAATTTGGGTTTTTAAATCGTCTTTTAGTTGCACCTTTAGCTTCCCGTTATTCGGTAGTTGCAGCTTCAACAATTTATATTATTGTTCTTAGCTTCATCCAAACAGCAGTAATAGTTGTGGCTAGTGCGTTTTTAGGCGCAGGATGGCCGAGTTTAGCTGGTTTAGGTGCGATCGCATTAATTGTTTTTTTAATAGTATTAGCTGTTACGGCATTAAGTTTAGGTTTAGCTTTTGCACTACCCGGACATATTGAATTAATTGCAGTTATTTTTGTTACTAATTTACCCCTTTTATTTGCTAGTACCGCTTTAGCACCTTTAAATTTTATGGCAGGTTGGTTACAAGTAATTGCTAGTTTGAACCCTTTAACTTATGCCATTGAGCCAATTCGCTATCTATATTTGCACCATAATTGGAGGCTTAATAGTACAGTTATGGAAACCCCTTGGCTCTCTTTAAATTTTGGTACAGTGCTGTTAAGTTTAGCTGCATTTTCAGCCTTAATACTATTATCAATTCAACCACTATTAAAGAAAAGATTTGCTTAAAACTAAATCAAGGAGACTAAAATTATGAACTTTAATAAAATTAGCTTAAATCTAATATTAGGAGCAACCATAGGAATATTATATTCCTTTTTAACTCCTAGTTTTGCTCAAACAGCCCAAGATTTACAAAATTATCCTACTAATGAAAAAGATCCTTATTCTAGTGGTTTAGGTGGAGATATAAACCCTATGGAATTGATGCATCAACTACAACTAAGTAATGGTCGTAGTATGTCAGAATTTCTTTCTGAAAGTAATAGAAATATTGATAATGAAGCGTCTAATTTTAAAGAAGAACAACAAAAATTAATTTTACAACAAACCCCAAAAAACGATCCTAATTCTATAGAAACAGATAATTCTAACTAATAATTGATAATTTTATGGGGGTATATTTATTACCCCCTAGGTGATTTCCCGGAATAATATCCCAGACTTCAATAATGGTGCGTTACGCTGGGGCTAACGACACCCTACCATTATGAAATCTGGTAAAATCTTTTGGTGGAAATAACCCTATTATTAATTTATCTCATAGGTTTCTTCATTTGACTAGCCATATTTTTGAAAGGATCTAAACTAGGACCAGGCATACGACGAGATGTAGTACCATTAGAAATTAAATAATCGGTAGAAAAAGTCATTCCAGAGCCACCAGCAGCTTTTTCAATCTCTTTACTAGACCTTATGGCTTTAACCCAGAAAGGAACTTCAGCCGCAGGAACTTTTGCTGCAACAGGTGTAGCAGTATCGGTTTTACCTTTTTTCTTAGAAGACTTAGTTGTAGTTTCTTTTGCTGTTTGTTTGGCATCTTCTGCTTTTTCTTGTACTACCTGTTTAACTTCTTCTACCTTATCCTGAATATTATCTACTGTATCTTCGACTTTATCTTTTAATTCTTCTGTTTTCTCTACTACCTCATCTTTTAACTCAGCGAAGAAACCATCTTCCTTTTTACCGCCAAATAAATTTTTTAACATTTCTTTACTCCTGTAATGGTAATCTATTAATTTTTATTTTGCTAAATCTGTTTTTATAGTACATCTAAAGGCACTATGGTAAGTATTTTACCTGCTTTTACCTCTTTTTTGAAATTATTAAAATATATTAAATAGCCTTGACAAAAATACATATTTAACATATTTTACCAGGAAATATCTTGATAGACATTAATTAATGTTTGAGCGATGGCTTGCCAACTATATTTTTCTTGAGCTAATTTAACTCCATTTTCCCCTTTTATTTTCCTTAAATTTATATCTTTTAAAGCTAATTTAACTTGAGTAGTTAAATCCCTAATTTCACAATTACTAATCCATCCTGCATCATATTTTTTAATATCCTCCCAAATATAAACTCGGTTAGAAATAACTACAGGAGTCTTATAAATTAAGGCTTCAGCTACTGCAATTCCAAAGTTTTCATAATAGGAAGGTAATATAAACAAGTCAGCATCTTGCAGTAAGGCTAACTTCATTTCTCCACTGACAAAACCAGTAATAGTAGTACAATTATTTAAGGAAGAATTACTTATTTTATCTTTAATTTTCTGTTCGTAGATTTCATCTTGAGGATTATTACCAGCTAAAACAAAATGAAACAATATATTATCTTGTAATAAATGTTCTAAAGCTGGAATTAATAAATCTAATCCTTTTTTAGGTTCGACTCTGGACATAAATAATAATAAAGGAATATCGTGAGAAATATTTAAGTTTTCACGAGCATAATTTAAAGTAGGTAAAGTATCAGAAATTTCTACCCCTAAAGGAATAACTAAATCCTTAGTTTTTATGCCAAAACGATGGGATATTTTGGCTTCTTCTTCGCTGGTAAAATGTATGGCAGCAGCACCTTTTAAATTTGGTTTTTCTAATAAATTGCCATAACATTTTTTGAGTAAAGATTTTTTACGTAAATCGGCTGGATCTAGAGTACCTAAAGGTCTAAGAAGATAAGGTAATTTATTAAAACGGCATAATGAAGCTGCTAAAGTAGTTACGGGTGAAAATAAAGCATGAATATGAGCAAGATCATAATTATGAGCATTTTTATTTAACCAGGTTAATAAATCGAAGGAAAATTTATATCGACGAAAAGGAGAACAAGGAAAATAAATAATAGTATATCCATCTTGTTTTATGGGTGTTTGTAAGGGTACATTTAAAGGTTCTTGTCCTATATCGCCATTAGAATTAGTGGTAATAATAGTTACATTTAATCCTGCTTTAGCTAGTGCTTTTGATAACCCTAAAACCATTTGACTAGGCCCACCATAAACTAGAGAAACTGAAGGAATTATTTGTAAAATATTCATTATTATTTATTTATTAATTTGCTATAATTGAAAAAAAGTTTTAGTAATTAATCCCTAAACTATGTTAACTCAACGTCGAGCAGATAGAGTAGTTTTATATAATCTTAGTTGGCAACAATTTGAAAATTTGTTGATGGACTTAGGTGAAAGTCGTGCTGCTCGTATTGCTTACGATCGAGGAACAATGGAAATTAGGACTCCTTTACCAGAACATGAATATTATAAAGAACATATTAGTGATGCAATTAAAGATATTGCCGAAGTATTAGAGGAAGACTACGAAAGTTTAGGTTCAACCACTTGGCGAAAACAAGCAAAAATGGCTGGTATTGAAGCAGATAATTGTTTTTATTTCCAAAATGAACCCATAATTAGAGGTCAATTAGAATATGATTTAGAAAAAGATCCACCTCCAGATTTAGCTTTAGAAATTGATATTACCAGTAAATCTTTAAGTCGCTTTCCTATTTATACCCGTTTAGAAATACCAGAATTATGGTGTTATGATTCAGGAGAATTAAAAATATATTTATTACAAGAAAATGAAGAATATCAAGAAGTAAAAAATAGTAAGGTTTTTCCTAATATTCCCGTACAAGAAATTCCTAAAATTATTGAAAAATTTCGCTTGGAAGGTCGCAGAATAATTAGAAAAAAAATTAGAGAATGGGCAAGAAAATTCATCTAAATATTCTTTAAAATTTGATTTTATTACCCTAACATTTTTAATTAATTTAAACTGAAAATAACTATGTAATGATCTTTCCCAATATCTATTAGAAAAACAATGAAATCCTCTAAAATACCTCATTTAGTTATTACTTTAGGCGATCCTGCCGGTATTGGCTCAGAAATCATCCTCAAAGCTTTAGCAGATTCAACTTTAACTTATAAGGTGACAGTTATTGGTAGTCGCTCGGTATTAAATTATACTTACGAGCAACTATATCCAAGTTTAGGAGATAGTTTAATTAATCCTGATAGTCTATCCATAATTGATATTCCCCTAGAATCTGAGATTATTTTTGGTCAAGGTAATGCAATTACAGGTGCTGCTAGTTTTTCATACTTACAACAAGCAATTACATTGACTCTTCAAGGCAAATTTGATGCTATAGTCACTGCACCCATTGCCAAATATTTATGGCAAAAAGCAGGTTACGATTATCCGGGGCAAACTGAAGTTTTAGCTGAATATGCAGGAGTTGATAAGTTTGGGATGTTATTTGTGGGGCGCTCTCCTCACACTGGTTGGACTTTACGCACCTTACTGGCAACTACCCATATTCCTTTAGCTTCTGTATCTCAAGCATTAACCCCAGAGTTAATGACTCGGAAACTAGATTTATTGATAAATTGTTTAGAACAGGATTTTAGTATTCCTAATCCTACTATTGCCATTGCGGGCTTAAATCCCCATAGTGGTGAAAATGGTAAACTAGGTACAGAAGAAAAAGATTGGTTAATTCCTTGGCTAGAAACAGAAAGAAAAAAACGCCCTCAAGTAACTTTAATTGGACTAATTCCTCCTGATACCATGTGGGTAAAACCGGGGCAAGCTTGGTATAATTGCGGTAATTCTCTTGATGTTGCTGACGGATATTTAGCACTTTATCACGATCAAGGTTTAATTCCTGTTAAACTCATGGCCTTTGATTGTGCTATTAATACTACCATTGGGCTACCTTTTATTCGTACTTCCCCCGATCATGGTACAGCTTTTGATATTGCAGGTAAAGGTATTGCCAATGCTACGAGTATGAAACAAGCAATTAAATTAGCAGCAGAATTAAGCAAAGTTAGCAATTAGCTTTTAGCTAATAACTAATAACTAATTTATTAACGACGAATCACGAACTATATTTATTATGTTAACTACTAAAACAACTGATAACTTTGCTATTACCTTTGCGCCGTTATCTTTAGACGAAATATATAAATTAACAGACGATCCAGCTAATGGAGCTATAGTGGTAATGAGTGGTACAGTACGTCATCAAACTGAGGGTAAACCTGTCACCTATTTAGAATATCAGGCTTATGAACCTATGGCCTTAGTTGTATTTCAGCAAATAGCAACTCAAATTCGTCAACAATGGCCAGATACTAACCGTATTGTAATTCATCATCGTGTAGGAAGTTTACACATAGGAGAAATTAGCGTTTTAGTAGCAGTGGGATGTCCCCATCGGGGGGAGGCTTTTGCTGCTTGTCGTTATGCTATAGATACACTTAAACATAATGCACCCATTTGGAAAAAAGAACATTTTAGCAATGGCTCAAGTAATTGGGTAAGTATCGGTGCTTGTGAAGAAGTTAAATGTTGAAAAAATCTGACGTACCCTACATTTGAATTTTTATAGTTAATTTAATTGAAAAGCACTGTAAATAATGTCAGAATCCCAATTATCAAGTCAGAAAAGATGCGTTTTAGTTTGTCAAAATACTTCTTGCTTAAATAATGGCTCTAAGGAAGTTTTGGCGTTGTTTGAAAATAGTAATTTACCAGAAGATGTAACAATTGTCGCCGCCGAATGTCAAGGACAATGTAGTGTAGGGCCAACAGTAAGAATTATTCCCGAAGAAACTTGGTATTGTCGAGTTACGGCTACAGATGTTCCTATAATTGTCAAACAAGATTTACATGGAGGAGAAAGAGTTAATCATAAATTACATCCTCGTATTCATTTATCTTTTGGTTAATTTCAGATGGGTGCAACTTTTTTTAGCTACTAGGAAATTTATTTCCTAACTAACAATTACAGCAGTTTTCAGGTAAATAGACTACACTACAGCCACCTAAAATTAAAGATGATGACTAGATGCAGGCAATATGCCTGCAAGTTAGCTGAAAACTACATACCAGGGAGACTTAAACCACTGGTAAGCTCTTCCATACGGGAGCGCATGGTTTCAGTGGATTTTGCATAGGCATCTTTCATTGCTTCTGTTACCATTGCTGATAAAGCTTCAGCACCTTTTCCTGCTGCTTCAGAAGTAATTTGTACACCAAGAGGCTCTTGATTACCACTGAGGATAACCGTAACTAAGCCGTCTGAGCTTTTTCCTTCAATTTCCATTGTCTCCAATTCTTCTTGAAGTTTTTTCGCTCCTTCTTGAACTTGCTGGGCTTTTTGGAAAGCAGAAGCAAGCTCTTTCATTTTACCTAAACCGAGACCAAATCCTTTTCCTGTCATAATTATTTCTATTACTAACTAAAATTCACCTAAAAGTTTAACTTCTGGTTTTAATGATACTGACCACTGATATTGTACTTGTTCTTGTATGTGATTAATCAAGTTAAAAATGTCAGTAGCCTTAGCATTCCCACAATTGAGAATAAAATTAGCATGAAGGTGAGCAATCTGTGCGCCGCCAATTTGATAACCCTTTAAACCACTTTGTTCGATTAACCAACCAGCATATTGAGGTAAAGGATTACGAAAAACACTACCACAACTAGGTAAATGATAAGGTTGAGAATTTTTACGGCTTTGAAAATTTTGATTAGTTTGGGCTCTAACTTCTTCTCTGTTGGCACCAGGTTGTAATTGAAAAGTTGCTTCAATTACCATGCGTCGATCGCCTTGAAGTTTAGAAGTTCGATAACTATATTCTAATTCATCCCTAGTTAAAACTTCCATCTTACCATCAGGAGAAAGTACCACTGCACTAACTAAAATATCGCTAACTGATTGTCCATGAGCACCAGCATTCATTACTACTGCACCCCCCACTGTACCCGGAATACCCACAGCCCATTCTAAACCTCGCCAGCCTTTTTTAGCCGCTAACCAAGCCAGACGAGGGAGAGGCTCTCCTGCACCGGCTGTGATAATAGCAGTTTCTTCATCAAAAGTTTTATGACGTAAATAACGGGTACTAATTACTAAACCCGGAATACCATGATCGCTAACCAGTAAATTTGAACCTGCGCCCAAAAGGGTTAAAGGTATATCTTGATTGACATACCATTCAAAAGTAGCTTCAACTTCATCATTATTTTTAGGAGCTACATACCATTGAGCTTCACCACCAACTCGATAGGAAGTTAGAGTAGATAAAGAAGTTTTAGGTTGAATAATACAATCAGTACCAGATAATTGCACGGGCTTAGGAGCAGAGAAATAAGCCAGTGACTTGATTACATTATCATTCGGGGAATATATACTCATAGAAGTTACAGATTTTAATACCTACACACCACACTATTGCTTCAAAAATATCCTGATTTTCAGATTTTTTCAATCTTTATTTAAAAATTAAGGAATTTAGAAGTATAAAATCACCAAATTTTTATACTTCCTAGAACCTATAAATTTTAAATTTAAGCAGAAATTGCTTTTAGTACATCAGTTATAATTTGGTTTAAATTACCAGCACCCAAAAACAAGGTTAAATCCCCTGTTTTTAAAATAGTTGGTAAGAAATTAAGAACATCTGCCAAAGAAGGTTGATAAAATATCTGAGGGTGATGCTTTCTGATAGCTTGAGCTAAGTCTTCTCCTGTAATGTTAGTTAAATTTTTTTCTCCAGCACTGTAAATATCTGTAATTATTACTACATCAGCATCAGTGAAACATTCCGAAAATTCTGCTAAAAATTTTTCTGTACGACTATAACGATGGGGTTGAAAAATTGCTATCACCCTTTTATTTTC
This sequence comes from uncultured bacterium, assembly GCA_964413275.1. Lineage (GTDB taxonomy): Bacteria > Cyanobacteriota > Cyanobacteriia > Cyanobacteriales > JAABRE01 > JAABRE01. Next base: position 21,929 of record CAYPSO010000007.1, read on the forward strand.
ATCACTTCCTACCCTCAGACGAGCAGAAGCTAAGGTAGCAATAATTTCACTGGGATGGTGGGCATAATCATCAATTAAAGTAATTCCCTGAGCTTGACCTTTTTGCTCAAAACGTCGTTTAGCACCTTGAAAGGTAATCATAGCTTTAGCGATTACAGGCCATTCTAAACCTAGCTTTCTTGCGGTGGCTACTACAGCTAAAGCATTACTCAAATTGTGTTCTCCGAGTAATCCTAATTCTAATTTTCCTAATAATTCTCCCCTTTCCCAAACATCGGCAAGACAACCTTCGCTAAGATAGCTAACATTTTTAACCGTATAATCAGCATTTTTATGAGAATCTAAACTATAACTAATATCAGGCTGTAATTCTTTAGCTACTAAATCACAGTCAATACATCCTATTATTGTCTGACATTGTTGAGCAAAAGTTTTAAAAATATTAATAACTGCATTCAAACTTTGATAATGATCTGGATGATCTAACTCAATATTAGTAACAATACCAATTTTCGGATAATGCTTTATTAAAGAACCATCAGACTCATCTGCTTCTGCCACCAAATAGGGACTTTTTCCTAATCTAGCATTACCTGACCAAGCATCTACTTCACCTCCTACTACGATAGTTGGATCTAAACCAGCTTGCAAAAGTACATAAGCCAATAAGCTACTCGTTGTAGTTTTTCCATGAGTACCAGCAACGGCAATACTGTGATAATCCTCAATTAAAGCTGCCAATAAATCCGAACGATGGAAAATTGGGCATCCTAGTTGAGTGGCTGCTAAATATTCCTGATTATCTTTTTTTATGGCAGTAGAACAGACTACTTGGGGGCAATCATTACCAATATTACTTCCTTCTTGGTTTGTAAAAATTTTTGCTCCCACTGATGCTAGTCTTTCTGTAATATTGCTAGAGCGAATATCAGAGCCAGAAATCGATAATCCTCGTTTGGCTAAAATATAGGCCAAAGCAGACATGCCAATGCCCCCAATACCAATAAAATGAAATGGTCTGCCACTTAAATCAACCCGCATTAACTTACATCTCCTTACCTTTTCAGCAGGGAATTTTCCCTCTTATCATAAAGGTTGGAGGGACAATTCTTGTAATTTCTCTAATTTGAAGATCGAATTGTACTGTCTTTACGATATTATTGGGGTCATTAAGAATCTTTTAATTTATTTAGTTAGTTAAAGAGGGCAAGAAACTGTGACTATAAGAGTAGCGATCAACGGATTTGGACGTATTGGACGTAATTTTCTACGTTGTTTAGTAGGAAGGGAAAATAGCGGATTAGAACTTGTCGGTATTAACGATACTTCTGATCCTAGAACTAATGCCCATCTTCTTAGATACGATTCCATGTTGGGTATTTTAAAAGATGCACAAATTGAAGCTGATGATAATTCTCTCACTGTTAATGGTAAAACCATTAAGTGCGTATCCGATCGCAACCCCTTAAACTTGCCCTGGAAAGAATGGGAAGTTGATTTGATTATTGAAGCTACTGGTGTTTTTGTTGATGAAGCCGGTGCTTCTAAACACATTCAAGCTGGTGCAAAAAAAGTTCTAATTACTGCCCCCGGTAAAGGTGCAGGTGTTGGGACTTATGTTGTTGGCGTTAATGCCGATCAATACGAACACGATAAATTTAATGTTATCAGTAACGCTAGTTGTACTACTAACTGTCTTGCTCCTGTGGTCAAAGTTCTCCATGAAAACTTTGGCATTATTAAAGGTACAATGACGACCACCCACAGTTACACTGGCGATCAACGTCTTTTAGATGCTAGTCATCGCGATTTACGTCGTGCCAGAGCAGCAGCTATTAACATTGTACCTACTTCCACTGGTGCTGCTGCTGCTGTAGCTTTAGTCATTCCTGAGATGAAGGGTAAACTTAATGGTATCGCTTTGCGAGTTCCTACCCCTAATGTTTCTGTCGTTGACCTAGTAATTCAGACTGAGAAAAAGACTATTACTGAAGAAGTTAATAATGTACTTAAAGCGGCTACTACTGGTGCGATGAAGGGTATCCTTGAATATAACGATTTACCCCTTGTTTCCAGTGATTTTCGTGGTACTGATTGTTCTTCTACTGTTGATGCCAGCTTAACTATGGTTATGGATGGCGACATGGTTAAAGTTGTTGCTTGGTATGACAATGAATGGGGTTATTCTCAGCGTGTTGTTGACTTGGCTGAAATCGTTGCTAGCAAGTGGAAAGCTTAATCTAATTTCTGTAGGGTGGGCAATGCTCACCCTGAGCCAAGTCAAAGGATAAACCTTACCAAATTATCTTGACACCATTGTAAAGCTACTTCCACTAAAATATCGTCTTTTTTTTCTTTAAAATAAATAATTTCATCATGAATAATTGCACGATTATTATTTATTTCAGATAAATAATCTCCCATTCCTTGAGGATAATGATAATGAGTAATTTTTTCTTCATTAGAAGTGCGATCGCACAAAATAAGCTGAAGATTGGGATTAAGATATGCTAATTCTTGTAATCTCATTTTAAGAATTGTTATTAATTTTTTCTTTTAATTCAGTGACGGGAATACCTTTTTTGTAAGTTTGAAAATAGGTTTTGTGATGATGCCATACTGTTAGTTCTAAAAATTCTGATAAGAAATTAATTGGAGTAATACCAAAACCATATAAGCTACCATATATTTTATATTTTTTATTACTTTCATACTTATTTTCATCACAAATAACGGTTAATATTATTTCTAATGCAGATTTACCAGTTTGAAGAAGAAAAATATGAAGAATCCCTAGAAGTTTTGCAAGAAGCTTATAAAC
>CAYPSO010000007.1:24849-74843 GCA_964413275.1 uncultured bacterium
TTTGAAGAAGAAAAATATGAAGAATCCCTAGAAGTTTTGCAAGAAGCTTATAAACTTCAACTGACATTAAATCAATATCAATACGAGTATTCATTATCGGGAAATAAGGTTAATCAGTTTATTTATGCTCACCGAGAGCGAGTTATTAAAGCATTTATTCCTTTATTAGAGAAAAATGTAGAAACAAATCCAAGTGATTATGAAGCATGGAATCGCTTAGGTAAATATATTCAAGAATTGAATCGTATATTTGAAGGAGATTTTGAAACAATAAAAAAAAGATCGGTGATAGCTTTGGAAAAAGCGATCGCACTTAAACCGGATTATTATGAAGCTTGGCTCAATAAAGCTAGAGCTTTTCGTTATTCTGAAGAAAGGGAGGCTTTAATAGCCTACGATCACGCTGTTGAAATTAATTCCAATGGTTATGAAGCATGGAGCGAACGAGGTAATATTCTTTACTATTTAGCTAGAAAAGAACAAGCTTTAGAGTCTTATGAAAAAGCGATCGCCATTAATCCTTTTTTAAAAGATGCTTGGTTTGGTAAAGCTTCAATTTTATGGGAGCAAAATAAACAAGAAGGAGCAATTGAATGTTGCGATAATGGCTTACAAATTTCTTTAGACGATCCTCAATTGTGGAGAAAACGGGGATATGGTTTTTTTCAAACTAATGTCAGAAATGAGGCAGCATTTTTTTGTTGGGAAAAATACCTTGAAAAGCATCCAGATGATTGGCACATTTGGAACGCTTTTGCTTATTGTATGATGAATTGCGATCGAGATGATAAAGCTGTTAATTATTACGATAAGGCAATTTCTTACGCACCTAATGAATTTGGAATCTGGTTTAGTCGCAGTATTGCTTTAAGTAATTCTGGAAGATATGCAGAAGCACTTGAATCAATTAATCATGCTTTAGAAATTAATCCTCAAGATTCCTATAGTTGGATTTTTCGAGGTCAAAAACTAATTCAACTCCAACGTTATGAGGAAGCATTAATTTCATTAGAAAAAGCCTTAGAAATAAAGCCAAATTCATCTCAAGCTAAATCTGAATATGAAAAGATACTTTTACTTCTAGAAAAAACTGATTCTTTAAAATTAGAAAAATATGAAGCTTTAACAAAAAAAGGGGATATATTGAGCAAAGATTTTTGTAATAATGAGAAAAATGAGCGAGCAATTCTTGTTTATAATCAAGCAATCGAGATTAACCCTGAATTTGCTGATGCTTGGCATGGTAAAGCCAAATCTTTGATGATATTAAAAAGAAATGAAGAAGCACTTTTTTGTATTCAAAAGACAATTAAATTAAATCTTAATAATAGTTCAATATGGCGCACTTATGCTGACATATTAGGAAAACTAGAACAAAAAGAAGAAATGATTGAATGTTTGGCTAAAGCTTTCGATCTCAATCCTCAAATCAATTATCTTCATGATATTTGGAGAGATTATCTTAGAGTATTAATGAACGATAAACGATATGAAGAAATTTTAACATTTTGCGACCGTATTATTAATATGGATAATTCCAATTGCCATCGCTATTTACTCGAAACTATTTGGAATTATAAAAGTGATGCCTTTCAAGGTTTAAAACTTTATCAAGAAGCCTTATTTTGTCTAGATAAAATGATGGAGTTTAGTCCATATTCTCGCGAAACATGGCACGATCGCGGTTGTTGCTTCTGGAAGTTAGGACAAAAAGAACAAGCTCGTCTTGTCTTCTCAAAAGCTCTAGAATTTAGTATTGACTCCCACTCAGAAGATAGTGAGATATTAAAGCAAGCCCAATTTTTTAAAGATGAGAAAGAATTAGAAGAAGCTCTTAGTATCTATGAAAAAATCTTCTCTGCTAATCCTCAAGAATTATCAGCATTTTATGGTTGTGCCGAAATTTACTTAGATTTAAACAGATTTGAAGATACTTTAAAACTATTCCCAGAAATACTCAAAATTTTCCCAGAAATTCCCTACATTTGGCTCTTACAAGGACAAGCTTTTAATGGTTTAAAACGTTACCAAGATGCTTTAGTTTCTTTTGATAAAGCAATTGAATTATCGCCTGAATATGAGTGTGCTTATGGATATAAAGCTACTATTCTTTTTGCTTTAGAGCGTTATGAAGAGACATTAACCGCACTAGAGAAAGCGATTGATAGAGATCCAGAATATACTTGGGCATGGTATTTTAAAGGTTTAACTCTTAATAAATTAAATTTATTTGAAGATGCGATCGCTGCTTGCGATAAATGCTTAGAAATTAATCCTGAATATTATTGGACATGGGCAAATAAAGCCTTTAGTCTAAATAAATTGCATCGATTTGAAGAATCAGTTAATAGTTTTTATAAATCCCTAAACACAAATACCGAAAATATAGAAATATGGTACGAACTTGGTAATGCACTTTATAATTTAGGGAATTATTCTGATGCGGCAAGGGCTTATTTTCAAGTTTTTTTCTTAGATTCAAATAACAAATTGGCTTTATTAGGACAAGCACGCTGTTATATTCAACAAGATAATGAAGATGGTGTTATCGACTGTTTGCAAAAAATTACTGCGATTGATGCCAATTATTTAGAACAAATTAACGATCCAATTCTAAAAAAGTATTTAAAGTTAGCTGAATAAGTTTTTGTAGGATGGACAAGTCTAAGGATAATATGAGAATAGATAGAATAAGTGTAATTAAGGAATTGCTCACCATTACCTTAATAAAAAAACTTTTATTAATAGAAATTTTAATGTTTAATGTTCAATGTTCAATGTTTATAGGTTGCAACTCTAGCAAGTTCTTGAAACTTATCTAGTTCTGTAATTCCTATGAATAGTCCTTTACTTCGTTCCATTAATAGCGATTTTTAATTCTCTTAAGCTAAGATTAATTACTAAAATGTTGAAATCCTTTTTCTAAACTTAATTTTATTTCTTGATCGATTAATTTAATTTCCTTTTCTTTTATAATCTTGCCAATTATCGCTGAATTTATACCTGTCTTTTTAACTAATTCTTTTGCTAATTTTTCTTCTAAACATAACACTAACTCAAAATCTTCTCCCCCATATAAAGCCCATTCTAAAGCCTTTTCTTTTCCTTTTAATTCCTTAATCTCAATATCTATGGGCATTGCTTTACTATCAATTTCTGCACCCACTCCACTACAACGACAAATTTGTAATATGGCATCTGCCAGACCATCACTACTATCCATTCCAGCAATGCGCCAATTATTAATCACAATTTTATTTAAACATGGCAATATATCTAATCTAGGCTTTGGTCTTTGATGGGCTTTAATTAATTTTTCTCTAGTTTTTTTATCTAAATTTTTTCCTAATTCTGGATTTAAAAGTAATTCTAATCCTGCTTTAGAACTACCATGAACACCTGTAACTACGATCGCATCTCCGGGTTGTGCTACAAATCTACTAATTACTCTTTCTGGATTTACTTCACCTAATGCGGTAATAGATACCGTAATAATAGGCGATCGCGTTATATCTCCTCCCATAATTGCCGTGTTATAAGTCTTAACACAACTATATAAACCTTGATATAACTGCTCTACCCATGTAACTTCTAATTCTGGAGGAAGACTTAACCCAACTGTAACTCCTAATGGTATTGCTCCCATAGCTGCTAGGTCTGATAGATTAACTGCGATTGCTCTCCAACCTATATCCTCTGGACTTGTCGTTACTTCGCTAAAATGCACTCCTTCTACTAATACATCTGTAGTCACCACTAAGGATTTACCTTCAGTCACTTTTATGACTGCTCCATCATCCCCTATAATTGCCCTTGGACAAAATTCCTGTACTATTTTTAATAATCCTTGTTCTCCAATATCCTTAATTTTTCTATTGCACATTTTTAGCCAATTGTCAAGTTGATTGTATAAGATTTCATATTGATTGATTTTTAAGCGCAAAAAAAGTTTCTATTAAAATAGTAAAAATTTTATATTTACTATGTGGAGAATGATTTTATAAGGTTTGAGAAGTTAAAATACCTTATTGGTAATGGCTATGCCATTTATTATAGCATAACACAATTTTTTCAAAAATTGCCTGTAATCGTTATAACTTCGTCAATTATTGAAAAATATTTTTAATAAAAAGTCACAAGTTGATAACATTAATTTTTATTAAGGATTTTTTTATATACAAATATTAAAATGATTGTAAATATTTTATATCTTTTTCTTATATTAAATAATTATCTGGTGGGCATTGCCCACCCTACTATTAACTAGGTTGAACTAAATTATTTAAACCAGAAATCACTGAAGCTGAAATAATTTTGTCTTCAAGAGTCAATTTATCAAGAACATCCTTACCATCAACTAAATATCCAAAAGCTGAATAACGACCGTCCATCAGATTAAAACCGGGGGGAGCAATTTCATTATCAAACTTAAAGAAGAAAAACTGAGAAGAACCACCATTAGGATCGTCACCAGGACGAGCTAAAGCTACCGTACCATAGGCATTAAAAGGTAAAGCTATATTGGGTAAATAAATTCCCGCATCTTCTAAAGTCATCCCATAAATAGGTTTAGACTCATCTTTAACTAAAACTTCTAAAGGAATAGCTCGATATTTTTTAGTTTTGGGGTCAATAAAACCATATTCTGCCCCCGGAGGATCGCCCGCTTGGACAATATAATTATCTTCAGCACGATTGAAGGTAAGACCGTTATAAAATCCACGCTGTACTAAGTCAACAAAATTACCAGCATTAACTGGAGCACTATAACCATCAACCACAATAGTTAAATTACCTTTAGTGGTTTCCATGGATACAGTGGCACGGCCTAAAAGTTGAGGCAAGTTAGAATATTCTTCTGGCACTTCAAAAGGAAAAGCCGTAACCATTAATTCTTCTAAATTGGTTACTTTGTCTAGTATTTCTCCGCGTAAGTCCCAGACTCGATCCTTATCTTTGGATTCTACTGCCTCTTGTAAGGAAATAATTTCTTGATTCATTTCTTCAATCAAATTTTTTCCTTGGGTTTGTGCTTCAGCTGGGACAGTAGCTAATAATTTGTCTTCATTAATGGCTAAAATTCGAGTTGCAGTTTTTACATCCTGTGCGATGGGAGGCCAACGTTTGGCACGTAGATGATTTGAAATATCTTCTAAACTCGATTGCAATCTTCTAACTGTATCATTATCAATGGGTAAAGCATATCTTAAAATAGCATTAGCATCTGTAATAGCATTACCTTGAGCTAAACCAGCACTGAGTCCTACTGATAATGTAAGAAGTAAAATTCCGAGTAAACTCCTTTTTAATAATTTTTTCCACAAATTCCCTTGCATTTTAGATTTAACTCCTTATTTTATCCCTTAATAACAATCTTCCCATAAAATTCACCAGCAATATTCTTGTTTAAGTAAGTGTCTAAAGAAAAAAATTTTTTTCTTAGGAGTTCGACGAAATAAACTCAATAAATATTCATTGTCACTACAATTTTGCTCATAGTGAAGTGATAATAAAGTACATTTTGAGTAAAATAACTATAAAAAGAGTTTAATTGCGGGAGCAAAATTCTCCCTCGATTAAGTGAGCAGAGCAAGACTCGAACTCTTGAATACTAAATTTCTAATAGGAATATCAAAATTGGCTTAATTATTATTTTTTACTAAGTTGAGACAAAAGTGAGACAAGAAATTGATAGCTCTAAAGCAGTTTCTTACGAGGATTTAATCCCAATATTTAAAGAAAAGGCTGATGAACAATAACACTATATGCAGGGTATGAGTAGCGAACAAGAACGTAAAGGTAACGACGTTTTGAATCCCGACAGATAAAGCAATTTCTTAACGGAGAGGGAGGGATTCGAACCCTCGTTAAACTTACGCCTAAACAGCATTTCCAGTGCTGCGCCTTCAACCACTCGGCCACCTCTCCAGATGGGTCACGATTTACCATTATACATAATATCTTGTTTATTTTCAAGTTTTTTTTAAAGAAAAAGCTGAAATTCAATCTAGACAAGAGTTTAAATATTTTTTTTGAGAACCTTGACCAATTATAATAGTAGATGAGTTAATGATTAACAATTTATTATCAGTTATCAAAAAAGTATGAAATATCATAAAATCACAATTCATAACCATCAAACAGGCATGACAGAAACAGTAGAAGTACCTGAAGGTAAATATATTTTGCATAGTATTGAAGCACAAGGGAGAAGTTTAGCTTTTTCTTGTCGCAATGGTGCTTGTACAGCTTGTGCAGTTAAAATACTTTCAGGAAAAGTAGATCAACCAGAAGCGATGGGATTATCACCACAATTAAAAGAACAAGGTTATGCTTTATTGTGTGTGAGTTATCCTGTGGAAGATTTAGTAGTAGAAACCCAAGAAGAAGATGAAGTATATGAATTACAATTTGGTCGTTATTTTGGTAGAGGAAAAGTAAAATTTGGCTTACCTTTAGATGAAGACTAGATTAATAATTAATAGTTTAATTCTTGTTTATTTGTTACTATTGCTGAGTTGCCAGTCTCACCATCAACCGAAGGGCATAAAAGCCCAAGTTCAACAAGTTTTGAGTGGGCAAACTCTAGAAGTTTTAATTGACGACTCAAATTTAAGGTCAAAAGTAAGATTAATTGGAATTCAAGCACCAGACTTACAACAAAAACCTTGGGGAATAACCGCAAAAAATATCTTAAAAGAATGGTTAGAAAATAAGCAAATAATCTTAGAATTAGGAACACCAGAAGAAGATATATTTAAGCGTAAATTAGCCTATGTTTGGTATCAAGGAGAATTAATTAATGAAAAATTAATCGCTCAAGGTTATGTTTTGGATGCACCAGAATATGATAACAATAAATATAATAAGTCTTGTCAAAGAGCTAGAGAATATGCCAGATTAATGGGATCTGGAATTTGGAATAATAAGCAGCCAATGCGTCAAACACCAGCCGAGTTTCGTTCGCAAAATGAGTAGGAAAAAATGAACTTAAAAATATTTTTAGATGTAGCTACAGAAGCTGCTTTAATTGCCGGAGAAATTTTGCTTAAACATTGGGGAAAACTCAAAAATATAGAAGAAAAAGGAGCGGCAGGAGATTTAGTAACAGAAGCTGATCGTATTTCTGAAGCAGCGATCTTAAAAATATTAAATAATAACTTTCCCGACCATTTAATTTTGGCAGAAGAATCGGGACATATTGGTAACAAGAATCAGAGTAAATATTTATGGGCGATCGATCCTTTGGATGGCACAACAAATTATGCTCATGGTTATCCAGTTGCTGCGGTTTCTATTGGTTTATTAATTGATGGTATTCCTCAAGTAGGAGTAGTGTATAATCCCCTCAGAAATGAATTATTTAAAGGAGCAAAAGGTTTAGGTGCAACCTTAAATAATGAACTAATTAAAGTTTCGGAAACTAAAGAATTAGATAAAAGTTTATTAGTAACTGGTTTTGCTTACGATCGTCGTGATACTAAAGATAATAATTATGCTGAATTTTGTTATCTAACTCATCTTACCCAAGGAGTTAGACGGAGCGGCTCGGCTGCCTCTGATTTAGCAGATGTTGCTTGTGGCAGACTAGATGGCTATTGGGAAAGAGGACTCAAACCTTGGGATATGATTGCTGGTATAGTTTTAGTAGAAGAAGCAGGGGGTTTAGTCAGTGCCTACAATCAAAGTCCTTTTATTATTGATTCTGGACGAATTTTAGCTACCAATAAAAAAATTCACGGTAGTTTAAGTCAAGCTTTAGAAAAAACACCTGCTTTAAACATCAGCTTTGATTAGATTATTAACTCATATTAAGATCGAAATAATCGAACTAAATTTAATTAGATTCTGTTATCTTATAATTAAAGATCGTAAAATTTTCAAAAATTATAAAATAACTTCAACAATTATAAAAATAGCTGTTATTTACCCCTATGTCTTTTAAGTTAAATCAGGGATTATTCAAATTAAATATTACCGATCACTATGCTGTATTAGGCATATCTCTCAGAGCCAGTACCAAGGAAATCCGCAAAAGGTATCTAAAAGTTGCTCAAAAGTTACATCCTGATACTTGTAAATCGAAAAGTGATGAAGAAAAAAATCTATCCAATCAATTATTATCAAAATTGGTTAATCCCGCCTATGAAATTTTATCTAAAGATAAATCCCAGACTGAATATTTACTAATTATATCTAACGTTGGCGATCGCTTAGCTAGAGAAGGGGGCAAAGTATCTATCACCTTTAAATCTAGTAAAACATTATTAGAAGCACAACAAAATATTGATTTAGTCTATGAAAAACTTTTAGCAGCTTTGTCAGTAAAACAATATCAATCTTTAGATAATATTTTTAAAAGGATAGAACAAATAAGTGAGCTAAATTTAATTTATTCAATTATTCAGGCTTCTGGGCAAATTAAAAAACAAAAAGAAAAACAAAAAGAATTAGCTAAACAAAATCTTGAAGGCTCAGAAACTCTAATTCAAACATCTTCCCCAGCAAGTCATAACATTAATCGAGCTAAACAATATATGAATAGTAATAACTATATTCAAGCAGTTTCTGAATTACGAGAAGCTTTAAAAATTGAACCAGAAAATAGTACCATTTATGGACTTCTTGGTTTAGCCTATGTGAAACAAGGGCAATTGAGTATGGCTAAAGTTTATGTCAAAAAAGCTTCAGATCTAAATCCTCAAGATCCCGTAGCAATTCAAAGTAAACAAGAATTAAACCAAACCATCGGTGATTCTCAAAACACAAATACATCTAAATCATCAGATCGATCCGGTGGAGGAGGTATCTTTAGTGGTTTCTTTGGTGGTAAAAAAAAATAAGTTAATTTTAGAACACAAAATAGCTAAAAAATTATGATTCATCAACCGCCAGCCGGCGCAAGAGATTTACTTCCCCTAGAAGTTGTCCAGAAATCTTGGATTAACGATACTCTCCAAACTTTATTTAAGCGTTGGGGTTATCAAAGATTGGTAACTTCTACTATCGAATGGCTTGATACTCTGATGGCTGGTGGAGCGATTGAAAGCTCAACAGTGATTAAACTTCAGAGTGAAGGAGAAAATACTTTAGGTTTACGCCCAGAATTGACTGCATCTATAGCTCGTGCTGCTATGACTCGCATGGCAGATAATACTTTTCCCCAACGACTTTGTTATCGAGCTAATATATTTCGCAATCCCTCTCAATCTCATCATGGTCGTCAATTGGAATTTTATCAAGCAGGAGTAGAGTTACTTTTTGCTGAAGGAATCTTAGCTGATGCGGAAATTCTCCTTTTATTATCTAATTGTTTACAACAGTTGGGCTTAGAAAATTGGTATTTGTTACTTGGACAAGCAGATTTAACCCGCTCCCTATTATCGCCTTTTCCAGAAAATTTGAGAAATAAGGTACGCTATTGCATTGCTAATTTAGATAAGATTAGTTTGGAAAACCTATCTTTAGAACCTCATTTAAAAGAACAGGCTTTATTATTATTTGATTTAAGGGGAAAACCTGCTGAGGTTTTAACAAAAGTTGCTAAATTTGATTTAGAGCCAAAAGCACGGGAAATTGTTCATAACCTTAAATCTTTAATCGAATTAATCGAACATACTGATAATATTCCCATTATTCTCGATCTAAGCTTAGTCCAGACTTTTGATTATTATACAGGGATTGTTTTTGAAGTAATCAGCGTCCAAAATAATCAATTTTATACTATAGGACAAGGAGGCAGATATGATAAATTATTGGGGCTATATCATCCTGAAGGTAAAAATGCACCCGGAATCGGTTTTTCTTTGAATTTAGAGGATTTACAGGCTTGTTTGTTATCAAGTTCTCGTTTACCCCAAGAAACTCCGGCTAGTGATTGGTTAGTCATTGCTGAAAATTCAGCAGCAACCAGAGCAGCTTTTATTTATGCTCAAAATTTACGAAATTCCCCAGATTTAATCAGAGTAGAATTAGATTTAGGCGGAAAAACACCAGAAAAAGTCAGAGAATATGCCAAAAGTTGTCGTATTGCTAATTTAGCTTGGATTAAAGCTGATGGTTCATCAGTAACTGAAATTGTTGGCTTATCTGACAGTATCGAATAAATTTTATCTCGTTTGCTGGTTTAGATGAGTATTCAGTATTCAGGAGAAAGAGTTTAGTCGAAGAAAATATAAGGATTTTAAGTTTATTCAGCAAGCCCTATACTAGCTTATGGGCTTGCGGTTAAATAAAGCACCATTTAAAGTAGGGTGGGCAAAACCGACAGATCGAGTTTACCCGAAATTCTCAAAGCATATTTTGTCCACCAAAAAATATATAAACTGGTATATTATTTGTTTGCTAATACCTTATGGGCTTGTGAAATAGACGATAATGGCAAACGTACTTGAAAGCAACTACCTCGATCTAAACTACTATGGACAGTAATCTTACCTCCATGGCCTTGGGTAATTGCCTTAGCAATGGAAAGTCCTAATCCTGTTCCCCCTTGACGACGAGATCTAGCTCTATCTGCACGCCAAAAGCGATCAAAAATGTAGGGTAAGTGTTCTGGAGCAATACCAATCCCTGTATCCTTAATCGTTACTAAGGCAAAGCGATTTTGTTTACCAACAATTAGATCTACTCTCCCTCCAGATGGGGTGTAATGGAGAGCATTTTCAAGTAAGTTGGTAAATAGGCGAGTAAGTTGAGATTTGTCTCCCATTACATTTAATGTGGCTAAGGATTGATACTCAAAAGTTATCTCTTTAATTTGGGCTGATGATTCTAAAAAACTAAAAACATTTTGCAAAAGTTGATTAAGGGAAATTAATACTCGCTCACCATTTAAACTGGTTTCAGGGGCATTAGTACGTGCTAAAAAAAGTAAATCTTCGACTAAACAGTTCATTTGATTGGTAGCACTAGAGATTGCTGCTAGTTTCTTGAAATCCTTAGCATGAATACGCTCAGGATGATTACCCATGACATCTACAGATGTTTTAATCACTGTGAGAGGACTACGTAGTTCATGAGATGCATCTGTAGTAAACTGTTTTAGTTGCTGAAAACTTTGCTCAACCGGTTTAATCGCCTTTTGAGTCAACCAGAGTCCACCTAAACCAACTAGCCCAAGAGCAAGCATTCCTCCTGCGGCTAAACCCCATAATAATTGTGTTTGTACAACTTCTACATCATCGTTAGATTGACTGGCACGAATATATCCTTTGAGAATAGGTTGCTGAGGTTGGGAACTATCTTGATATACGGAAATGGTGAAAGTACGAATTTTTTTGGGTTCTTCCTGACGTTGTATAGTTTGAGCACTCAGTTTTGGCTTAACTTTTAGCTCTAAAGCTCCTCTACTTGCCAAAAGATTTCCTTTTGTATCAAACCATTCAAGGCTTTGTTGATCTCGATTAAAAATATCTCGCCAAGGTACTTCATTAATTTGTTCCAGGTATTTAGTTCCCTTTTTCTCAATTTCTGCTAGGGAAGGTGCAGCAGATTGAGCTAAGGTTAATAGTTTTTTATCTAGTTGTTGGTAAAGACTACGGGTGAGAAACAGATATACACCAGTACCAAAAACTCCTAAAATTACTGCCATTACCATTAAGTAAGATATTAGCAAATGCCAACGCAGCCCTTGAAACATTTTATTTTGCCAATAAAAACTGAATAATCTGTCAATTTTCACTGTAAATTTCCGAATTTTGACTTGTAAATTCGTTAGGGTTTTCTTTGAGACGATAACCTAAACCATAAACTGTTTCAATCAAATCGCTAGGAGCACCAAAGGATTTTAGTTTTTGTCGCAAACCTCTCATATGGGCTTTTACTGTTGCTTCTTCGGGAAATTCTTCCAATGACCATAAATGCTCGATAATTTGAGCGCGGCTAAAAACACGCCGACTATTACGTAAGAAAAACTCTAATAGTCGATATTCTTTAGGTCTTAGAGTTATAAGTTGTTCTTGATAATAAACTTCGCAAGTGCTTGAATTTAGCTTTAAATCTCCGTATTCTAGGATTGGTGGTAAAGTGAGACTATTACGACGTAACAAAGCTCTGATTCTGGCTGATAGCTCTTCTAATTCAAAAGGTTTAATAATATAATCATCTGCTCCTGCATCTAATCCCATAATTTTATCTGTTAAATCGTCTTTGGCAGTAAGCATTAAAATCGGCAACGAATAACCTTGGGAACGTAATTTATGACAAAGGGTAATGCCATCTATTTTAGGTAGCATAATGTCCAAAACCATTAAATCATAATTAAAAGTTTCTACAAAATCCTGTGCTAGTTCGCCATCAGAAGCAATTTCTACCACATAATGTTGGTCGGTGAGATATTCTGCTAGAGCTTCTGCAATGCGCTCATCATCTTCTACTACTAAGATTTTCATAGTTATCGATCCTGTAAAGTAGATACTAATAAGTATAATTTATTTTGCAAAAACTCTTCAAAGTAATAACAGGCAAAAGGGAAGAGGGAATAGGGGAAAAATTATTCCTGAAGCAAGTTTTAAAGCTTTTTCCCTTATAGGCTGCATAGTAAATCACTGTTGCCCTTTGCCTGTTTCCTTTTCTTTATCTAATTAATAGTTGGACTTCTTTTGATTAGATAAAAAATTCTCAATTTTTTTTTAATTAGGTTGTTCTATGGTTTCTCCGGGTTCACCTTCAATTTGAGTTTCTGTTCCTGGAATCTCTTCAGGATCTTCAGAGCCTTCGATCATAGGTACATTATCTGGATCTGAGGTCTCGGTTTCATCGGTCATACCATCATCGGTCATACCACCATCGGTCGTACCATCATCGGTTGTAGCATCATCGGTCATACCATCATCGGTCGTACCATCAGATTCTTCGGGTACAGTGATACTACTATCTGGCTCTACCCCACCATCAGGAACTTCATTTTCAGGTGCAGCGCAAGCACCAAGAAGAGATAAAGAACTAAGCACCATAGAAATAGTTACTAATTTAAAAAGATCTACTAATTTAATTTTCATCATGGGATTTTTCTCCATTTTTTCTTTTTGCTTTGCTGAATTTGTAATGATTCAAATAGTTTAAGTATTTGATTTCGTCCAGCAGTAAAAAATTTAGTAAATTAATGCTGCTGCTTGAAAAAGGTTGATTACAAACTCTGGATATAAACATAAAGACAAAAAGTAAAAAACTCGATAACCAATCAACAAAAATATTTTTTTAATATCAAATCTTAGGTAATTCCTTTAAAATAATTCATATATATAAATGAATTTATGCAATATATTACTGAATATCGAGATGCTCAAGTAGCCAAAAAATATGCAGAGGCGATCGCAGAAATTATCACCAAACCTTGGACAATTATGGAAATTTGCGGCGGTCAAACTCACAGTATTGTTAAATATGGGATTGAAACCCTATTACCGCGAGAAATTACTCTAATACATGGGCCTGGTTGTCCTGTTTGTGTCACCTCCATTGAATTAATTGATTATGCCATCGCCCTTGCCAGTCAGCCAGAGGTTATTTTTTGTTCCTTTGGGGATATGTTGCGAGTCCCCGGAACATCCCAAGATTTACTCACAGTCAAGGCTACAGGAGGGGACATACGCATTGTTTATTCACCCTTAGATTGCCTGAAAATAGCTCAAGCAAACTCGAATAAGCAGGTTATCTTTTTTGCCGTAGGCTTTGAAACCACTGCTCCTGCTACTGCAATGGCAGTCTATCAAGCCAAGCAACAACAAATTGATAACTTTTCTATGTTAATTTCCCATGTGCTTGTACCGCCAGCTATGTCAGCTATTCTGTCTTCCCCTAATTGTCAAGTACAAGGATTTTTGGCAGCAGGTCATGTTTGTACTGTAATGGGATATACCGAATATGAACCCATAGCTCATCAATACCAAGTTCCCATAGTTGTTACAGGGTTTGAACCTGTAGATATTTTGCAAGGAATTTATATGTGCGTACAGCAATTAGAATCGGGGAGGGCTGAGTGTGAAAATCAGTATAAAAGATCGGTAAAACAAGAGGGTAATGAAAATGCTCAAAGGCTAATTGAGGAAGTTTTTGAGGTTGTGCCTCGATGTTGGCGGGGTATTGGTGAAATTCCCCAAAGTGGTTTAGCATTGCGATCGCACTATAGTCAATTTGATGCTCTGAAAAAATGGGAATCTCGTTTATTTATTCCTTCTGAGGCAATGAATCACAATCCTAGCGAATGTATTAGTGGAGAAATTCTCCAAGGAATTAAAAAACCCCATGAATGCCCTGCTTTTGGTACTCGCTGTACCCCAGAACACCCGGAAGGTGCGCCGATGGTTTCTTCTGAAGGTGCTTGTGCTGCTTACTATAAATATAGAAGTTTGATGTAATTTATTCCTGATGTAATTTATTCCTTAAGTAATGCAATAAACGCAATAGACTGCTCAAAACGGTAACAAAAATTACAAAATAATCTAGTTTCACCTAATAAATTACATAGACAAGCATGGGTAAAAAATGCCAATTTGATAATTATCAATATTAAAAAGGGGTAACAGCATGACTATTGCTGGTGAAAAAAAAATTAAATTAAATAAAATTGAAAAAGTAAAAGCAGAAAAACACGGATTAGAAGTCAAAAAAGAATTAGAGCATTTTGCTAAAGTCGGTTGGGAAGCTATGGATGATGCGGATTTAACCATTCGTTTAAAGTGGTTAGGCCTCTTTTTTCGACCTGTAACTCCGGGCAAATTCATGTTAAGGTTGCGGACTCCTAACGGTATTCTCGATAGTGATAAAATGCGTACCTTTGCAGAAATTATCCAACGTTATGGAGATGATGGTAGTGCTGATATTACCACTCGTCAAAATATTCAATTAAGAGGTATTCGTTTAGAAGATACTCCCACAATTTTTGAAAAGTTAGATGCAGTAGGCATGACTTCAATTCAATCGGGGATGGATAATATTCGTAACTTAACAGGTTCTCCTGTTGCTGGCATCGATCCCGATGAATTATTCGATACAAGGGAATTAAACTATAAATTACAAGACATGATTACCAATAATGGTCAAGGTAATTATAAGTTCAGTGATTTACCCCGTAAATTTAATATTGCCATCGAAGGTGCAAGGGATAACTCTATTCATGCAGAAATTAACGATGTTGCCTTCATACCAGCTTATAAAAATGATGAATTTGGATTTAATGTCATAGTTGGGGGCTATTTATCCGCTCAAAGATGTGCAGAAGCAATTCCTATGGGGGTTTGGGTACCTGCTAATGATGATGTAGTGGAATTATCACGTGCTATTCTTACGGTTTATACCGACAATGGGCTGAATGAAGGCTTAAGAGAAAATCGTGGTAAAGCCCGCATGATGTGGCTCATTGATAAATGGGGTATGGAAAAATTCCGCTCAGAAGTAGAAAAGGAATTTGGTAAACCCCTAGCCGAAGCTGCACCCAAAGATGAGATTACCATGGAAAAACGGGATCATATTGGTGTACATCCCCAAATACAGGAAGGTTATAGCTATATTGGTTTGCATATTCCCGCCGGCAGACTTGATGCTGAGTCTATGTTTGAAGTAGCCAGACTCGCAGACGTTTATGGTAATGGTGAAATTAGACTCACAGTTGAGGAAAATTTAATTATTCCCTATGTGAAAAATGAAAATGTTGATGCTTTTTTAACAGAGCCTATTTTAGATCGTTTTTCCATTAATCCTACTCCCCTAACTCGCTCCCTTGTTTCCTGCACAGGTGCTCGTTATTGTAATTTTGCCTTA
This sequence comes from uncultured bacterium, assembly GCA_964413275.1. Classification (GTDB taxonomy): domain Bacteria; phylum Cyanobacteriota; class Cyanobacteriia; order Cyanobacteriales; family JAABRE01; genus JAABRE01. The sequence continues at coordinate 40,612 of CAYPSO010000007.1, forward strand.
ATAGAAACTAAAGCAAGGGGTTTAAAACTAGCTCAAGAATTGGATAAAGAGCTAAATATACCTCAAAGAGTTCGTATTCATTGGACAGGTTGCCCTAACTCCTGCGGACAAGTTCAAGCTGGTGATATTGGCTTAATGGGTACAAAAGCTAAAAAAGATGGACAGGTTGTTGAAGGAGTAAATTTATTTACTGGGGGTAAAGTAGGAAAAGATGCTCATTTGGGTAGTCTGGCTGAGAAAAGTATTCCTTGTGAAGACCTTAAACCTATTTTACGGGATTTATTAATTAGAGATTTTGGTGCAACTCTTAAAGATGGAGTAGTAATTGAAGATACACCTGTTAATGGTAATGGCAAATCCATCAGTGGGCCATTAGAAAGTAAGGCGGATATATCTTCAACAACAAATAAGATTTTCTTTGCTCAATCTTGGAAGGAAGTTGGTTGTTCAGAAGATAAATTCATTTTAGAAGCTGCTGAAGCAAAAGATATAGCAATTGAAAGTAGTTGTCGTGCTGGTACTTGTGGGACTTGTGTGGGAGATTTACTTAAAGGAGAGGTTAAGTATGACCAAGATTATGATGCACTTAGTAGTTTAGAAGCAGGTCAGATTTTGACTTGTTGTGCCAAACCTGTAGGTAACATTGTGGTAGATTTATAATTTTTAAGGTGGGCAAATTATTAATCGTAATTACTACTAGATAAGACTTAAAAATATTTGCCCCTCTACAAAAAAATTTAATTATCAAAGGGAATAACTATAATTTTGCGATCGCCTATTATATTGTATATGTATATAGTTGGGTTTTACTTTTTTTCAATCCAACCTAGAAAATAAATTACCCTTGAAAAAACAGAAAATTACCCGAATCACAGAATTTGCTGACAATGTTGACAATGTGATTATTTATGGATCATCATTGGATGGATTTTACCTGACTCAAATTGAACTAAGTATTCCTTATCTTGATGGTGTTTTTAATGCACTTCATCTTAAATGCCTTCAAGAAAGTGAAACCATGATGCCTCAAGTGATAAAAGACTGGGCAAATATGTCGGGATGGTGGGAGTCATCAAATCGTTTTCCGATTGAGCAAGATGAAGTTATGCAATTAATCGAACTTCTTGCCATATTAACTATTAAAGATTTTCCTCAAGAGTCTGGGAAATCTCAAGATTTATTAAGGTGTACCCGTGCCATAGATGCTTTCTTAAGGGAGCGTTTAGAGCGTGGTGAAAAAGTTGATATTGGATGAGTTGTTTACAGCACTTTTCAAAAAAACAATAACGGTTAAGTTTAATAAACTTGTTAAATTTGAGCGATACAAATAGCAGTATCCTTTAGCAATAAAGGAACAATAACCAGAAATAACACTTTAATATTATGTTACAAAAGATTTTATTTGCCGGTTCTGGAAACGCTAATTCCGAAGATATGTTGAAATCCCTTTTGGATTTACCTACTATCCAGGGATCTAATATTACCATACTTCATGTAGTCCCCCCACAAGTTACCACTGAAGCAAGCACAGCTAAATGGGAAGAAGGCGGTACTGTTGTTGCTCAAACCATGAAAAATTTAGGACTCGATCCTAGTAAAGTAACTACCATAGTACGTCAAGGCGAACCTAAAGATACTGTTTGTCAGGTAGCCGAAGAAATAGATACAGATTTAATCATCATGGGCTCAAGGGGTTTAAAACGCTTAGAAGCAATTTTAGGTAACTCCGTCAGTCAATATGTTTTTCAATTAACTAATCGTCCCATGTTATTAGTTAAAGAAGATGTTTTTGTCAAGAAAATTAAGCGGGTTATGGTTGCACTAGATAAATCTCCTGCTGCCAAATATGCGCTAGATTTGGCAATATTTTTACTAAGGGGATATTCGGGGGTAGAGTTAATTATCAGCCGTGTCAACCCTGATTTAAAAGAAGAATTTTTACCTCTTTCTAAAACTGAAACTGAAAATAATCCCATTGTTGCTGAGGCAATTTCTCAAGTAAAAAGGCAAGGAATTAATTATCGAGCTATTGTTACTGGAGGCAAACCCGCAGAACAAATTTGTAATTTGGCTGAAGAATATAATGTCGATCTTTTAGTTTTAGGTTCTCCAGATCGTCGTCCTTCTGTGGCGAAAAGCTTGCCAGATTTAGATCGTTTATTAGGTACTTCTTTATCCGACTATGTAAGGGTAAATGCTAATTGTCCTGTTTTATTAGCAAGAACTAATACTTAATAAAAATTTCACTAACATTTATTAGTAAGGCATCTAAATTTATGATTTTATGGGGCTAAAATTAGATGTCTTTTTTTATCATTAGCCATGACCAATCATTGAACATTAAACATTAAACATTGATAAATATTCAATGGTAAATGATAAATGAAATGACTGAAGATTCCAGTAAAAAGGTAATTAACTTTGAGGTTATAGTCCAACTATGTCGCCTAAGTAAAGTAGGTAAAATCCTACCCAATGCTCTTTATGTTCATAGTTTGGCTTTACAGTCTATATATCCCGTTTTACAAAATTATGAAAATCGAGCCAGTCAAATCACAAATGAAACGCAGGGGGCAACTTTAGTAAAATTTAATTTCGATCGCCCTAAAATATCTTATTTATTTTATCCTGATTTTGACACTAATCCTCATCCCACCTTAGAGCGCAGCGTTATTGTTGACACAGAAAATCTTACTTACTCCTGTCGAGAATATAAAAATACTCAAAACCCTCCGATTCTCCATCGTAAGGAAACCTTTATTACTCCTGATTATCCAAGATATGAAGATTTTGCCCATTTAACCCATTGTGAGACAGTTTTAGGACTATTAGATAAATCTCATCTCATTGGTAATCTTCACGAATGGCAAAATATCTTATCGCAACAAAATATAGATTTTCAAGATCATTATTTAATTTGCCCTCTAAATCCAGATTATACCCAAAAAAGAACACTTAAAATCGATCGCCATAAAGCTGCTCTCAAACGCAACGAACTATCACGCCCTGTAAAAACTGCTTTAGAATTTAATATTATTACTTCAGAATCCACATTTTTTGATTATGGTTGTGGCTATGGTAGCGATGTAAAATACCTTCAGGAGAAGGTAATCGAAGCTGATGGTTGGGATCCATATTATCAACCCGATAACCCCAAACAATCAGCAGATATAGTAAATCTTGGTTATATTATTAATGTCATTGAGGATTTATCAGAAAGAAGGGAAGCTCTAATTCAAGCATGGCAACTAACCAATAAAGTCCTAATTGTCGCCGCTCAGGTATTAATTGACGATCGCCGTCGTGGTTTAATGGTATATAGCGACGGAATTATTACTAATCGCAATACTTTTCAGAAATATTACGAACAAGAAGAATTAAAAATATATATCGAGCAAGTTTTACAAGTTGAAGCTATCCCCGCAGGTTTAGGAATTTATTTTGTTTTCCGCAACGAAGAAGAAAAAGAGATTTTCCGGGCTAGTCGTTTCCATTCTAGGATTTATACTCCCCGAATTTTAGATCGCAATTTTGAAGACTATCAAGTTATGTTAACACCCTTAATGGACTTTTTTAGTCGTCGTGGCCGTCTTCCGGTTAAAGGGGAATTGCCAGAAGAACAAAATATTAAAAGCGAATTTCGCAGTTTTCGACAAGCCTTCAAGTTAATCCTTAAATCGACAAACCCTGAAGAATGGGAAGCCATAGCCCATAAAAGAAGAGATGAATTGTTAATTTATTTAGCGTTGAGTAAATTTTCTGGCCGCCCCACCATGAGAAAATTGCCTCATCAGGTAAAAGAAGATATTAAAGCTTTATTTAATAGTTATAACGAAGCTTGTTTACTCGCAGACATGATGCTATTTAGTTTGCGAGATATAGAAAATATTGCCGATTATTGCGCCGAAAGTCCAGTGGGGCAGAGGCGAAAAAATTCTTTTTGGGTACATATTAGTGCCCTTGAAACCCTAGACCCCATGCTAAGATTATATGAAGGATGTGCATCTCGTGCGATCGGTCGTCTCGAACAAGCTAACGTAATCAAATTTAGTCTTAAATATCCTAAAATTTCCTATCTTTATTATCCTAACTTTGATACTGAAGCCCATCCCTGTTTATATACCAGTATGCAAATTAATTTAACAGAATTGAGAGTAACTTATCAAGATTTTGATAATGAAGATAACCCACCAATCCTTCATCAAAAAGATAAATTAGTTTCGCTTAATTATCCACTTTATGATAATTTTTATAAAATAACTGAGCAGGAAAAAAAGCTAGGTTTATTAGACAATTATAAAGATATTGCTCGTTTACAAAGTTGGTTACAATGTTTAAAAAATAATCATATTACCATTAAAGGGCATAAAATATCTTATCGTAAAGATGCTGACTCTGAAAAAATAAAAATAATTAAATCTATTTTAAAAGAAAATAAAATACAAAAAAATAATGACGAATGACAAATAATATTATGTCCGGTTGAATACTTATATTTTGGCTAAGGCAGGAGAGAAAAAGAAATCTGCACAAATAACTTTTATCATAAGCAATTATGCGGACATGACCTAACAAATAACAAATAATAAAACTGTAGCCTAGAATACCAGCTTGAGTAAATAGAAAATCCATAATCATTGGGAATTGGTCAAATCTCCGAAACAACAATGCAAAATTCGTTTCAAACAATTATTATTGGCTCAGTTTTTTTTGCAATTACCATTGTCATAGCGATTTTTGGTTACATTACCTTTGGCTGGACTTTGCTCGAATCCACTTACATGGTAGTGATTACTATTTTTGGAGTAGGCTATGGAGAAGTTAAACCATTAGAAACCACAACCGAAAAACTATTTACAATTTTTGTAATTATTGCTGGCACATCTTCGGCAATTTATGGAGTAGGAGGTTTTATTCAGATGGTAACGCAGGGGGAAATTAATCGAGCTTTTGAAGAAGAACGAAAAAGACAAACGATCTCCAGTTTAGAAAATCATATCATTATTTGTGGATTTAGTTATATCGGACAAATTTTAGCTCAGAAGTTAACCGAATCACAGGAGAGTTTTGTAATCGTAGAACAAGAGCCAGAACAAGTTGCGATCGCCAAACAAAGAGGATATTTAGCCACAGAAGGAGATCCTACAGATGAGGGAATTTTGCAACAAATGGGCATCGAAAAAGCAAAAGTTTTAGCAACAGTATTAAATAGCGATGCAACCAATGTTTTTATTACCCTTACCGCACGGGAATTGAATCCTAACTTGATGATTTTAGCGAGGGGAGAAGTACCGAGTACAGAAAAAAAATTGCGTTTAGCCGGAGCAAATCATGTGGTTTTACCTGCAAGTGTGGGTGGAGTGAGAATGGCGAATTTAATTACTTCTCCCACTATGGGAGATTTTTTTACCCAACAAAGCCAAAAACATCATCTCAACGAATTATTAAAACAAATTCAGGTACAAATGGATGAATTAGTCATTTCTCCTCAATCTTCCTTCGTGGGAAAAACAGTCAGAGAGTTAGAAATTCGTGGTAAGGGAGCATTTATTATTGTGGCTTTGCGTCGCGCTTATGGAGAATTAATTACTAATCCCAATCCTTCTTTAATGCTCAATGCAGAAGATGTGCTAATTGTCTTAGGACATCAAGAAGATTTACCTCAATTTGCCCGTTTTTATCGGTTACATCGTCCTAATTATTCCCAAGGAGCAACAATTTAAGATGATTGACCAACTTTGGATTTTACTTTGCTCTGGCTTGGTATTATTGATGCAAGCAGGATTTATGTGTCTCGAATCAGGGTTAACTCGCTCCAAAAATAGTATTAATGTTGCAGTTAAAAATATGGCCGATTTAGCCGTATCAGTTGCTCTATTTTGGTTATTTGGTTATGGGGTAATGTTTGGTATTTCTCGATGGGGTGGATTTGGCACGACGGATTTTTTCTTCTGTGCAGATAATCAGCCGATGATGGGAGTTTTTTTTCTTTACCAAGCTATGTTTTGCGGTACAGCTACAACGATTATTTCTGGAGCAGTAGCAGAAAGGCTGAAGTTTGGTGCTTATATGCTCATTGTGATGCTGGTTTCTGGTTTAATTTATCCTTTATTTGGTCATTGGGCTTGGAATGATGGGGGTTGGCTTAAAAATTTGGGATTTATTGATTTTGCCGGTAGTACGGTAGTGCATAGTATCGGAGCGTGGGTAAGTTTAGCAGCTTTGTTGGTAGTTGGTTCGAGACAAGGACGATTTTCGGCAACGGGAAGCCATAAAATTCAAGGCTCAAATTTACCTTTTGCGGTGTTAGGAGCGTTATTACTCTGGGTTGGTTGGTTAGGGTTTAACGGCGGTAGTACCTTTGCTTTTAATGAAACTGTACCCCACGTTATGGTTAATACCATCTTATCTGGAGTTGGAGGTATGATTACGGCTATGTTAATCAGTCAAGCTCAATTAAAACGAGTGGAAGTAGAGGAGATGATTAACGGTTCTTTAGCCGGATTAGTGGCGATTACTGCTTGTTGTCATTTGGTAAGTAATTCCTTAGCAATAGTCGTGGGAATTACAGCCGCAGGAGTAACTAACCTAGTGTCTCAATTACTGAAACAAAAACGCATTGATGACGCTGTAGATGCAATTTCAGTTCATGGTGGAGCAGGTATGTGGGGTACTTTATGCGTTGCTTTATTTGGTAATTTAGAAGGGGATTTGACACGATATAATCAAATCTTAGTGCAGCTTTTAGGTATTGCCATTGCCTTTAGTTGGGCAATAGTTGTTAGTTGGCTGATTTTAAAACTTGTTAATTATTGGTATCCTTTGCGAGTCTCCGTTGAAGATGAAATTTTGGGATTAAATATTTCCGAACATGATGCGAAAACCGATACCTACGAACTGTTTCAGGTGATGGATAAGCAAGCACGCACCCATGACTTAACTTTGCGTGTACCCGTTGAATCTTTTACGGAAATTGGGCATATAGCCACTCGCTATAACCAAGTAATAGATGCCCTCGAACATAACCATCGAGAAAATGCCGAATCTTTAGAAGAACTTTATGCTATCACTGCCACCACTGTAGGGGCAATTGAAAATCAACATTTCGATCCTGAAAATTTTACTATATTTTGCGATCGCCCTGATGAAATCGGCATCCTTGCCCGTAGCCTTCAACAAATATTTATGATTATTAATCAACAACAAGAAGAATTAGGAAAATTAGATAAACATGGGTCTGAAAGTCCTAAATAACAAACTTGCAATGGGGTATATACTATGTTATAGCTTCAGTAAATTCTTTATTAATAAATTTCTATTCAAATGACTAATTATCGTCGGGGATTATGGCTATATCCTCTATTTCAAATTTCTTTAATGTTTTTTGGTTTATTTTTAACCATTGCCTTATTATTCTGGTTATTTGGTTTTGGCAGACCACCTGTTGCTGTGGCGATCGCACTTGACTTAAGTAGCAGCACTTACAATAATAACCAATTTAATGCTCCGGGTTCAATTATGGCCCAAGAAATTAGTGCAGTAGAAGCATATTTAAACAAAAATAACTCTGGTATTTTACGTCAACCAAATCAAATTCAAGTCTTTGGTTTTGCCAGTGGAGTCCAACCATTAACTAATAGTTTTAGTAGCGATAGTCAAGAGATTTCCCAACAATTAAATAAAGCAATTAAACCTGAATTAGTTAATATTATCGGTGGAGGAACTAATTTAGATTTAGCTATTAGTGAAGGAACACAAGCCTTATCAAGTTTTAGGGAGCAATGTCGTGAATTATTACTCGTAACAGATGGCGAAGCAGTTGTTTCTCCTAATATTATAAATGGGGCAATCGCCCAAAGAGTTAAAATTAACGCCATAGTTTTGGGAACAGAAGCACCTAATATTCAAGTCGCCACCGCAACCACTAAAGGAAAATATATTTCTGCTGATGTAAATAACTTAGAATTATTATTTAGCGAGCAGTTTTTTAATAATTTTAATAATAATTGGCACTGGATTATTCTTTGGTTAGGTTTGGCTTGGATTGCTTTAATGTATGTTTTAATTATGCCCTTAGATAGATGGATTTTTCAGGGATTATTGAGAATGCCCTTTAATTTAGCAGGGAGACTCGCAATATGTAATGCTCTATTTTGGACTGCCGCAACACCGGGGATTTTATGGCGAATTTATCAGATATTTAATTTTAGTTTACCCTTTGTAAAAGGTTGTTAAAAATAATAAAAATTTTTCCCTTAATCAAGAGAAAATTAAATAATATCTCAACTTTTTTTAATGAAACTTAAACCTTACCAAAACGACGATCTCGTGATTGATAAGCAAGTAAAGCCTTATGAAATTCAGTGCGATCGAAATCCGGCCAAAGAGTTTGGGTAACATAAATCTCTGAATAGGCCATTTGCCAAAGCAAAAAATTACTCAGGCGCATTTCTCCACTGGTACGAATTAATAAATCAGGATTGGGAAGCCCTTTACTATAAAGATAGGATTCAAATAATTGATCGTTAATATCGTCTAAAGTAATTAAATCTTCCTTAACTTCACTAGCAATTTTTCGACAAACATTAATAATTTCTTGTCTGCCACCATAATTAGTAGCTACACTGAAATTAATTCCTGAATTTGGTGCAGTTTGTTCCATCGAATAATTAATTTCATCTTGAAGAGAAGAAGGAAGAGTAGTTAAATCTCCAATAAAACGAATGCGCACATTTTCTTCCATCATTTCCTTAAGTTCTTTTCTTAAAACTCTTTCAAATAAAGTCATTAAAAATTGAACTTCTTCTAAAGGCCTTCCCCAATTTTCAGTGGAAAAAGCATAAACAGTTAAAGCGGGTACACCCCAATCTTGGCAACAGCGTAATAAATCTTTAAGAGTATCTACCCCCCGTTGATGACCCATAATTCTAGGAAGACTTCGACTTTTGGCCCAACGTCCATTTCCATCCATGATTACGGCCACATGATGGGGAAGACGAGTTTTGTCTAGATCGGTAGGTAATTGTTGTAAGATAGTTTTGGCAGTCATTTTCTGTTTTTAGAAAAGAATGAGGGCAGATTTAAGATATTTTTAAACAGTATTTTCCCTTTAAAGCCAATTGTACGACTAAGACGACCTAATCTGGGAGTAACTGATTCTCTTTCTACAGTACGAGCTAGTTTTTGTTCTAATAATTCCTTAAGTTTACTGCTAGTTAAAGGGCGATCTAATTTTCCTCTATCAGCCAAAGAAATTGAGCCAGTTTCCTCAGAAACTACAACACAAACACAATTATTAATTCTTTCAGTAATACCCATAGCAGCACGGTGACGAGTACCTAATTTACGAGAGGTTGTTTTTTCCGAAAGAGGCAAAATAACCGCAGCAGAAATAACCGAGGAATCTCGGATAAATACTGCCCCATCGTGTAAAGGTGTTGAAGTCTGAAATATAGTTTGGAGAAGTTCTTTAGAAATATCGGCATTAATTGTTACTCCCGGATTAAGAAAATCTTGTTCGTCAATATTACCAGCAATTTCCAATACCATTAAAGCACCTGTACGATTTTGGGAAAGTTCTTTAACTGCATCGACAATTTCGTCAATTACTGTTGATGAATTAGAAATTGAGCCTTGCGGCGGAGTTAATAATTCCTTGAAATCTCCCCTGCCCAATAATTCCAAGAAACGACGCAGTTGAGATTGAAAAATTATGGCTAGAGCAACAGATGCAGCTAAAACAAACTTTTCTAAAACAAAACTTAGTAAAATTAAACCTAATTTTTTAGTAATTACTGCACTTAGCATTAAAAAAACAAAACCTCTAATTGTCCATAGGGTAGTACCATGTCCAATAACGAGTAAAATAACATAAACAAGGATTAAAACTAATCCTAAATCAAGAATATCAATAAACCAAGGAGTAATAAAATTAGTTTGTTGGGTTTGGGAAAAAATGAATAATGAATTGTAAATTTTCCACAAAATATAATCCATAATTCATACTTATTCCCAATCACCACTCATCAATTAATAATTAATAATGAATAATTAACAATGAACAATAAAATATTCATTGATAATCGATCCTCAATCATCAGTTATAGTCTAAGTCTTTCAGGTAAGCAATCTTGACGCAACAAATCCTCATAGGTTTCTCGTCGTAAAATTAGATTAGCTTCTCCTCCACGCACAATTACAGCAGCCGGACGGCCAATACGATTGTAATTAGAAGCCATGCTATGATTATATGCTCCAGTTCCCATCACTACTAAAATATCTCCAGTTTCAGTTTTTGGTAAACGAGCATCTCTAATCAAGACATCTCCAGATTCACAATGTTTGCCCGCTACTGTTACTGTTTCTTCTAAAGGGGCTGACATCCGATTAGCTACCACTGTACGATAAACGGATTGATAGGTAATGGGACGAGGATTGTCAGACATTCCTCCATCTACGGAAATATAAGTACGAATTTCTGGAACAACTTTATGACTACCAATGGTATAAGCCGTAACACAAGCTGTACCAATGAGGGAGCGACCTGGTTCAGCAATCAACTTAGGTAAGGGTATCTCTGCTGACTCACAAGCTTGAACAACAGCCTGAGAAACTGCTTTTACCCATTCCTCAATAGCCGGAGGATCGTCAGCTTCAGTATAACAAATACCCAAGCCACCGCCAATATTTAACTCCTGAATTGGTAAACCATAATCTAATGCTCTCCCAGTCCATTGTACCAGAACTTCTGCCAAATCTTGATGGGGTTGACGTTCAAAAATTTGTGAACCAATATGACCATGAAGACCAATACAATTTAAACTATCCTGTTTACTAACATAGGCAAAAACTGCTTCAATTTGATTAGGATCGAAACCAAATTTACTATCTAAATGTCCGGTTTTAATATAATCATGGGTATGACATTCAATTCCCGGAGTTAAGCGTAGCATGATTCTAATTGGTAAACTTTCAATTTGGTCTGCTAAGGTCACCAAATTTTCTAAATCTAACCAATTATCAATAATAATGGTGCAACTATTCTCGGCAGCAAATTTTAGTTCAGCAGCAGATTTGTTATTACCATGTAAATATATCTGACTACCATCTACTCCTGCTTTCAGGGTAGTGTAAAGTTCTCCACCGGAAACAACATCAAAACCTAAATTTTCGCTGGCGACTATGGCACAAACGCCTAAACAACTCCAAGCTTTGGAGGCATAAATAACTTGAGATTCTCCCGGATAATATGTAGCAAAACTATCACGATATTGACGACAAGTGGTTCTTAGGGTTTCTTCATCAAGGATATATAGAGGTGAGCCAAATTGTTCTGTTAAGGTGATAACGTCACAACCACCTATTTCTAAATGGTCATGGTCATTAACTTTGGCTGTCAAGGGCAATAATTGTTGATTGGGAGAAATTGTTTTATCTCCAGTTGGGGGTAAATATTTTAATCCCGAATCAATTGGTTTTACAGGTGTAAAGGTCATAAGATTATCTTATTTGGTGAGTATTAATATTCAAGTTTACAATTTAAGGCTGTGACTTTATCAGAAATTTCCCTCAACTATCTCAAATCAGAACAAATTGACCAAGTTATTGCATTAGATAATTTATGTTTGGGAGGCTTATGGACTAAAGATGGTTATCAAAGGGAAATAGATAGTCCTAATAGTACCTTATTAGCACTTTATTCGCCTAATTCCCAAAATATTATGGGTTTTGCTTGTTTATGGTCAATTGTCGAAGAAGCGCATATTACTATTTTGTTAGTTCATCGAGATTATCAAGGTCAAGGTTTAGGGCAATTATTACTTTTCAGTTTACTAGAAGATGCAGTAAGTCGGGGTTTGGAGCGAGCTACTTTAGAAGTTAGTGTATCTAATCAGGTTGCTTTAGCTTTATATGAAAAGTTTGGCTTTAGAATTGCTGGCCGTCGTAAAAAATATTATGCTCAAACAGGAGAAGATGCTTTAATTTTGTGGCGTGGCAATTTATCTAAACCAGAATTTAAGCAACATCTTGAGCATTGGAGAGAAAAAATAAGAGATAAGTTAAGGGAACATAATTGGCAATATTCTTTTATAAAGTAATAGTTATTCGTTAGCCGTTAATAGCTAATAGCTAATAGCTAACAGCTAACAGCTAATCGCTAATTATGTTATCTTATTGACAATTGATTTAATAATTAAATATAGATGAGGATACCCTATGTTTGTGGAAGAATTAAAACCAATCGTACAGGAAGCTTTTAAACAACCCATTGCTTTTATGGGAGGATTTGTTTCTGGTGTTTTAAAATTAAATATGAATGAAGAACCTCTAAAAAGTTGGCTCGAAAAACAGGGAGACTTGAGTATAAAAACTAAATCAAAGAACTCAGGCCCTGAAACTATTAATATTGAATAGAAATATTCTGTTTGAAGTAAAAATCATTTAAAAGGTGTTAATTTCCCTTATCATTTATAGGGCTTTTAATACCTTTTTTCTTGATTTTTTTTTAAAAATACTTGACAATAAAAACTACACAGAAATTTTCAGATCGACAAAGGCAATTATTCTAGGAAAAAAATCTACTTTCTCCAGATTATTCCTCTAAATTAACAAACTTAGTGGTATCTATACATATATATTTCTAATATTTTTTAAACTATTCTAATATGCCAAGCTCATTTAGTAAGTTCAACAACATAGAGATATATATATCACTGTCTAAAAAATAATTTCATAGGAGTTGAAAAAGATAAGATTGATTTAAAAAACATTAACAATTAAGAGATGGGTTTAATAATAACTTAAAGAAACCCATCTAAGGGATTTGCTTAAATGTAGATAACCTCACAGTTGATAGCGATTTGTTTTACTTTTCTGTTGAATAAGTTTTTCAATCGAAGTAAAAATTATTCTAATTCTTCCTCAAATTCCCCCACTTTATTTAGTTTAATATGTTTACGTCCTAAAGTAATTTCAAATTCATCTCCGGGCTGTAATCCCATTTTTGAAGTATAGGCTGAACCAATAAGAAGATTACCATTAGATTGGACACTAATTTTATAACTAGCGGAGCGTCCACCTCTTCCAGTACCATTGGAAGTGCTATCTAATCTTATTCCCTCAGCATCAATTAAAGCATTCAGGAATTTCATCATATTAACTCTTTCAATTCCGTTTTTAGTTTTAGTGTAATAACCACAAGCTTTAGCTTTTTCTTCTTTACTTGCATTACCTAGAGATTTAACTTTTTCGAGTAAGTCTTCCCCAATTAAGGGTACAGGTTGTTGATTTTTAGACATGGACATCAATTATTAAGTGAAAGTAACAGTTATTCAAAGTATAGTTTTCTTGACTAACAAGATAAGTCGGAACAAGAAACTTTTACTTTATGGTTTATGTATAATACTACTCTACCCTAAATAAATCAAAAAATAAAACATTTTCTTTCAATTTATTTTAATTTATTTTACTAAATACTATTTCTTAAACACAAGAATGAAATTAACAACTCGTGGACATTATAGTGTTAAGGCTTTACTGGTTCTAAGTCTTCACTCTTCCAATAAACCAATATCAGTAAAAACGATCGCTTCTCGACAAGATTTACCCGCACCTTATCTAGAAAAATTGTTGATTGAGATGAGAAAAGCAGGGTTAGTTAATTCTGTTAGAGGTGCCCAAGGTGGTTATCAATTAGCTTACCCTGCCTCTAAAATTTCTTTAGGGCAAATTTTAGAGGCTGTAGGTGAAACAATTGAGCCATTATCTCAGCATAATCCTGATGCAACTGTTGCTGAAGATTGGGTAACATTTAGTTTATGGCAAAGACTACATCAAAAGTTAAAAGAAGCATTATATGGTATCACTTTAGCTGATTTATATTATGATGCTCGTAGTTGGCAAGCATCCCAAGGAGAAAAGGCAAGTTTTATTATTTAAACCCATGAAAAATGCTAGTGAATTAGTTAGTTATCAAGGCGGTTGTCATTGTGGAGCGATACACTTTGAAGTTAATATTAATAAGTATGAAGCGATGGAGTGTAATTGTTCTATTTGTTCTAAAAAAGGCTTTTTACATTTGATTGTTCCCCTCGAACAATTTCGCCTACTCAAAGGTAATGATTTTTTAACCACTTATACTTTTAATACCAAGACGGCTAAACATACTTTTTGTCGTATTTGTGGTATCCATTCTTTTTATTATCCTCGTTCTCATCCGGGTTCAATTGATGTCAATATTCGATGTTTAGATGAGAATATAATTTCTCAATTTGAGATTAAATTTTTTGATGGAGAAAACTGGGAAAAAAATATCGATCGCATTCGTTAATTGATGTTAAATCAGCAGAATATAATTATTTTAGTTACCGCCGCTAGTTTAGATTATTTCATAGCAGATCCCAAAAATTGGTTACATCCAGTACAAATAATGGGCGGTATTATTACTCAGGTAATTAAAATAGCAGGAGTAAACAAATGGCAACGACGATTAACAGGAATTATTTTAGGATTAGGCTTAATAATTAGTAGTGCTTTATTTAGTTATTACCTGATTCAAGTTATTAATCTTATTAACCCTATTTTGGGTATGATTGTGCAAATAATTCTGCTGGCTAGTTGTTTTGCAGCCCGTAGTTTACGTTATGCAGCGAGTGATGTCTTAAAACCTTTGGGTGAGAATAACTTAGAGATGGCACAGGGACAATTGAGTCAATATGTGGGCAGAGATACTGAGAATTTATCTAAAACGGAAATACTCAGAGCCGTTTTAGAAACCATTGCAGAAAACACGACCGATGGAGTAACTGCCCCTCTTTTTTACGCTATTGTGGGTGCATTTTTACCCCTAGGGAGTGTACCCTTAGCACTAGCTTATAAGGCAGCTAGTACCTTAGATTCGATGATTGGTTATCGTGAAGAACCATATACTGATTTGGGTTGGTTTAGTGCTAAATTTGAGGATATACTTACTTGGTTTCCTTGTCGCTTGACTGTGTTAACTCTGGCAATTATTAGCGGTAAACCTCTACAAGTATGGCAGTTATGTACTAAGGATGCCAAAAAAGATCCAAGTCCTAATTCGGGTTGGAGTGAATGCGCTTATGCTGCTATTTTAGGAGTACAACTAGGGGGTATTAATTCTTATAAGGGTGTGATTAAGGAAAAACCCTTGTTAGGTGAGCAGATTGAACCAATAACTCATTTAAAGATTGAACAAGCTTTAAATTTGACTCGTTGGTGTTGTTTGCTGTGGTTAGGGGTTTCATTATTATTTTTGTTTTTATAACACCTTTTTATATTCCTGAAATCAGCCTAATGTTTTGACTCATAAGCTTTCTCGCCTTTTTCATTTTATATAATAGAAACCTTGCTAAGTAAAGCAGATTATGCTACTTTTGAGTAGCACTTAAAGAAAATAGTATTATATGCTTAAACACTTATCACTACTTGATTTAGATATTGGAAACAATCAGAGATGTTTTCATAAAAACATTAAAGATTCAGGTTTTGATTACCAGGAAGTAGATATAGGAGATATTACCTTTAAAGCAGGGCAGCTTGAATCAGTTCATAGATGGTATCGTCTTACTCCAAGTTATTCACCAGGTTTAGTCAGATTTTTGATTAAAGAATTACAAATTGAAAAAGAACATTTTGTTCTTGATCCATTTAGTGGTAGAGGAACAACATCGATAGAATGCCAAAAACAGGGAATAAGATCTCTTGGTGTTGAACTCAATCCTTTATTAAAACAAATTGGGAATAACTCTCTGATATGGAATACAGAAAATATTCATTTATTTGATGAATATCTTAGGGAGGTATCTTATTTAATTGAGAAGTTTAAAAGTTTTTCTCTTGAAGATGTTATAAAAATTTTTAATACAACTATTCCAATTATTCATAATGTGTTTAGATGGTGGAAAAAATATGCTCTCAAAGATTTGATTATTTTTCGCCAAGTAATATTAAATTCAAAATATTGTTCCATTAAAGATTATTTATGGATTGCTTTAAGTGAAGCCTGTTTAGATTGTGCAAATATTCACAGAAATCATCCCACAATTACTTTTGATGATAATCATCAAAGAAAAATTGATGTCTTTGATGAGGTTAGTAAGAATTTAGGAATTATTTATACTGATTTAAAAAGTCTTAATAATGAAGAAATCTCATTTTCTGAACTTAGTTCAATTCAACTAGGCAACTCAACTCACAATTTGAAACAGCATATTTATTATCCTGTTGATTTTGTCATAACTTCTCCTCCTTATCCAAATAGATATAGTTACATTCATCAAACTAGACCACAATTGTATTTTATGGAAGTCTTAGACAGTGTTAGACAAGCTACAGAGATTGATTTACAGGCAGTTGGTGGAACTTGGGGGAAAGCTACTTCTGTTTTACAGAAAGAATTGATTATTATTCCTCCTGATATTAAGCCATATCTTTGTTATTACGAAGAATTGCAATATAAAAGCATATTGATGTGTAATTATGCTACAAAATACTTTATTGATATGTGGAAACATATAAAATCTCTTACGGAAATTAAAGCAACTAATTTCAGGGGTGTATATATTGTAGGAAATTCTAGACTCTCAGGAGTAGAAATATTTACTGAATCTATTTTGAGTAGGCTTTTTAGGCATGAAGGTTTTGAAGTTGAAAAAATAGTCTCTTTTAGAAAAAGAGGAGGCAAAAAACATCTTTACGAAACTGCTATTTTTGTTAGAAGTTAGTAAAAATATTATCTATTTCTTCCTTGAAAACTTGAGAATTATCTTGGAGAAATTTGTTTAAATTAAAACCAGTTATTAATTCTACTAAATTAAAACTATTAATTCCTTCGTAAAGTTCCCAACTTTTAGATAACCTAGTCAAAGGATTTTTCAGTGATGTATTGCAGAAAACCAGCATTACAGGCAGAATTTCATAAGATTTCAAGGCTAATGACATATCATAGTCAGCTTGGATTCTCTTTGAATCACCAATTTGATAGCAGGAACGAATTTCAAAACCTATTCCTTGATAAATCTTCCAAGCTTCAGGGATACGTTGATTAAATTTATCCTTTTTGATCAAGCCGTCAGTAGAGCGAACTTGAATACGATCACCAATTTTAATTTCTACACTGAAATGTAGATCATTTTCATTTAACATAAAACTTTTTTTCAAAAGGTAAACAAACAATTCTTCATACATATCACCCAGTTTGCGGTGTAAAGACGTTACGAGGTTTCCACCTACCCTAGCAATAATATATCTATCGTCATCTAATCCTAAAACACCGAATGCCGGATCAAGTCGTATTAGTTGCTTGAATTCATATCGATTATTTATACCAGAATAACTTTTGTAAGGGTCAAAATTTGAAACTTTTCTGATATTTGTTAGAACTATATTAACTAATTCAGTTTCATCTACCATTTAAGTTTTTCTCTAAATCAATATTCTCATTAAATAATTCTTTGGTTGAAATTTCAAGAGCATCAACTAAACGTAATATATTAAGTAAGCTGACATTTCTTTCACCTCTCTCAATTGCACCAATATATGTTCGGTGCATACCAGCTTTTTCTGCGAGATCATCCTGTGATATTCCTAGAAGTTTTCTGAAGTAACGAACTCGTAGTCCAAAAAATCTTACTCTAGCGTCCATGACTGCTAATTATCTTATTTAGATGGTTAATCCTAAGTGTATCAAAATGATGTTTATAAGTCGACAAAACATGAGCAATATTATCAATCATTCTGGGAATATTTATTTCACAAATTAGTAATTTGATTCAAACTTTGATAATTGCCATTACAGAAAATTAATAGACCTAATTTTATTAAAATATCCTCCACTTTCGCCAATACTCCAAACTCATTAATATTTGGTCTTGGCTCTTCAACTTGCTTGATCTGCTTTCTTTTATTTTGTTCCGACTTTTACAAGAGATATATTGCTTAAACTGAATTATTATTGTACCTTAAAGCTGCAATAATTTGACTATTAGCTTCAGGAAACTCATATTGATCTATTTCTGCTAATGTTACCCAGCGTATTTCTTGACAACCTATGGTCTGGGGATTGCCACCTAAATATTTGCAATAATGAGCTATTAAGGTAACTCTAAATTTGCTATAGGTATGCTCAATAGTAATTAGATGCTCTCGTACTTCTACATCTAACCCTAACTCTTCCTGAATTTCACGATAAATACAGTCTTCTACGGTTTCATTGACCTCAATTTTACCCCCCGGAAACTCCCAAAGCCCTGCCATCGCTCCTTCTGGAAGTCGCTTGTCTATTAATATATTACCGTAATTATCAATAATAACAGCCACACCTATATGTTTATGAGGTAAAGTAGATAAATCATTAACCATAATAAGTAATTGTAGAGAACCAGCTTACCTATTTTACCCTTGAAACTAAGGCTTTAATCTTTTTAAATAAATAATTACCAATAACTGATAGTTGGTAGTTGATGGTCTTGAGAGATTATGAAGAACAATCATCAACTAATAACTACAGCAACCTAAACATTAATCAACATCGTACATGGATTTTTCTGCTCCGAATAAAGAACGTTCAAAGTTCATTCTTTGTTCGGCATTACGCAGAAAATAACCACTCATCATTGCAGAAGCAAGTAAACGTCCTAAATGTTCGCGATTAGTAGTAACTGAGATTTCAAAATGCTCTGAAGGAAGATTACCTAACAATCCTACAATATTGCGTTCCATCACCTGAAACACTTCGGCAGAATTTGGTTTAGACATTTGAGCAATGGTTTCTGGGTTCAAAGATTGAACATAATGCCACAGTCCATTTCCTGATTCACTTTCATCACTAAAATAATTTTGGGAACGGTTTTTGGGATTATTCACTTAATTGACCTCCTAAAGGGATTATGCTAAATTCCTTAATATTTGAAATTAAAGGATTTAGTTAATAGAATAATGTATTCTCTTTGTTTCCCAATGTAACAATTATTTCATTCTGTGGTGGTTGGTCTAACCTAACCACCATTATAGCGTTTCCCGTACATTAAACTTAGCTGGCGATGTATTCACGCATATCATCTTTACGTTTACGCAGTTTGGCTAAGGCTTCTCTTTCGATTTGTCTGACTCTTTCTCGACTAATACTGAGTTGCTCGCCTATTTTAGCTAGAGTTAAAGGTTTACCATCTTCTAAGCCAAATCTGAGGGCAATTACTTGTCTTTGTTGTAAGGTTAAATCAGCCATTAATCGATCTAAATCCCTTTGTAATGAAGAATAGGTTGCATAATCCTCTGGAGATATTCCAGTATCTTCTAATAATTCACCTAATTCAGTATCATTATTGTCTCCAACTCGCAAATCTAAAGATAAGGGTTGACGAGAACGTTCTAAATAATCCCTGACTTGTTTTGGTGTTAGCTCTAATTCTTGGGCTAATTCGGTAACTGTTGCTGCTCTCCCTTTTTCTTGGGATAGCTGACGTTGAGCTTTTTTAATTTTATTCAGTTTCTCAGTAATATGAATGGGTAAACGAATAGTTCTGCTTTTTTCAGCAATTGCTCTGGTAATTGCTTGACGAATCCACCAATAAGCATAGGTAGAAAATCTATAACCTTTGGTAGGATCGAACTTTTCTACACCTCTTTGCATACCAATAGTACCTTCTTGAATTAAATCCAATAAGTCCATATTACGTTTGAGGTACTTTTTTGCCACTGATACGACTAAACGTAAGTTGGCTTCCACCATTTTTCTTTTAGCCATTTCACCAGCGTCTATGGCGTTTTCTAATTCTTTTTCAGTTAAATTAACTGCCTCAGCCCATTCATTTTTAGTTGGCTCTTTTTCAAGATTTTCCTGAAGAGAATTTTTAGTTTCTTCTAATTTGATTAAGTATTGAACTTTCTTGGCTAAATGAATCTCTTGTTCATGGGTTAATAAAGGAACACGACCTATTTCTTTTAGGTAGGATCTAACTGTATCAGTAGAAGTTTTGGTTCTCATTTTTTTACTTTATCTTAACTTTTTATTTGGTTATTAATGTTTAAGTCGTAATCACTTAAGTAGTTGATAAGACTTAATTTCGTTGTTTTTTTACTAATGGAATTTTCTAGCAAATATCTATATTTATCTGAAATCAATCTATATCTTTTTAAGAATTAGTAGAGTTGTTCACTCTAATCCTACTCTTTTAGTAAAATTATTGTAATTTTTATTTTTTTTCATTTGACTTTTTTTGATCACTCCTAACTCACTTCTATATTATAAACCAAAACGTTAAGTTTTGTAAAGTATATAATTAAAAGACATTTTTAAACAGAATAGACTCCATATCGTTTAATAAACTATGGATATCCTGCCAAATATAGATTACCCAGATTAATACAAAAACAATGCATCTTATGACACAAAAAAACAAAAAAAGTTGAATTGGTGAGTGGTGGTGTGTGGTGAAAACCGAATTATACAGATAAATTTACCTAAAATAGTAAATATTAATAATTATTTAAGATTATGTCTAAGACAGTATGGATTGCCAGACACGGAAATAGACTTGATTTTGTTCATCCTGAATGGTTTTTAACTGCTTTACGCCGTTACGATCCACCTTTGTCTGATGATGGTATAATACAGGCAAAAAAATTAGCAATAAGATTACAATCAGAAAAAATATCCCACATTTTTTCATCTCCATTTTTGCGTTGTATCCAAACTGCTCATCAAGTTGCTGAGGTTTTAAATTTACCAATTCAGTTAGAAAAAGGATTAAGCGAGTGGTTAAATCCAGAATGGATGAGCTATATGCCAGAAATTCATAGCGAGAAAGAATTAGCTGTAAAATATCCTTTTATAAATTGGAAGTATAGAGATTTTACTATTCCTGAATATCCAGAAAATGAGACTGCGGTAATAACTCGTACAGGAGAAACTGTAAAAAAAATAGTAACAAATTTTTCCGGGAATATACTAATAGTTGGTCATAGCATAACTGTGTTAGGTGCTACAAGAATTTTAGTCCGTGAAAATACGGAGATTAAACCTTTTTTATGTTGTTTGATGAAATTGATAAATTTTAATGATCAATGGAAGATTAAGTTAAATTGTGATACTTCTCATTTGATTACTGACGTTACGCAAATCAGTAGTCAGTAGTCAGTAGTTAGTATTCAATATTCGGCTAATCGCTAAACGCTAACAGCTAATACCTTTTATGTAATGTCATTTAATTTAGTAAAATTTCTTGATTATTTCAGATGCTTACTCAAAAAAATTTATATTCAAGTTTGTTAGAGCTAGATGGTTGTGGTTATAAAGCCTATAAGGAAATTAAAAATAGTTACGAGTTTCCTGATTTTACTTTAATTATAGATTATGTTCAGGGCGATCCTTTTGCCAATCCTAGTAAGTTAAGGATGATAATACCTCAAACTAAAGCTGGATTTCCTGCTCAGTTATATCAGTCTCATAGTAGAGAAGTTGCTTTACGAGATTATTTAACCCGTGAATTTGCTGTTGTGGCTCAGGAATTAAGTCGTCGTCGAGGTACAGGTAAAAGCGGCATGATTAATATTTCTACTTCAGGACAAGAAATTTTAGCGAGAAATTCTGCTTTTATTAATAATGATTTTGTAGAAGTTAGGTTTGTAGTTGGGCTTCCAGCAAGAGGGCGTACTATTCTAGGTAGGCAGGCTGCACAAATGTTATGCGAGGATATTCCTGAAATTTTTAATTCAGCACTACAATATCAATAACTCTTAGATTATGCGATCGCAGATTTAAAAAATCAAGGTTTAGATGTGATTACAGATTATCCCCAAGGAGATTTAGCGGTATTTCGCCGTTTTGAATTGGCAGCCGCCTTAAATCGTTTACGTAGCCTTCAGGTTTTATGAAAATTTTCTTATTTGTTACTGACTACTGACTACGGAAAAACAATAAAAAACCACCCATTGGGCGGTGGAGTTGAGCTTGCTGTTGTCGAGAGGAGAATACCATGAGCCAAAACAATTGCTTTAGGTGATAACACAAAACTATGCTTGGGTTGGTTTCCTATGTAAACTAATGTAACAGGTAAATGGTAAAAATGCAACATTTCTTTACAAAAACAAAAACTTATTGTTTATGGTCGATTTAGGGGTTTAAATGATTTTTAAAACAATTTTATCAGGATTCTTTTTATAATTTCTTAATATTACTTAATATATAGAAATAATAGATTAAACATAGTTAAGGAGAACTAATGGCTAACATAACCTTTGTCAAAGAGAATCAAGAAGTATTTGCGGTGGATGGTGATAACTTGAGAGAAAAAGCATTACAAAATGGCATTGATTTATATACTCTTAAAGGTAAATTGATCAATTGTGGAGGTTATGGTCAATGTGGTACTTGTATTGTAGAAATAGTCTCAGGTATGGAAAATCTTTCTGAGAAAACTCCTTTCGAGCAACGTAAATTAAAGAAAAAACCTGAAAACTATCGTTTAGCTTGCCAAACCTTGGTTAATGGGGCGGTTAGTGTAAAAACAAAGCCATAATACAGAAGATGGGTAAAAGAATAGCTTCATGGCTATCAACCCATAACATAAGAGTGATCTAATGATATTCTAATAGTTGTTGTCTATTTTAATAATGAAGGTACTTTTTTATGCAGGTTAACGATCTTGGATTTATAGCAACTATTCTTTTTGTGTTAGTGCCAACAGTATTTTTACTTATTTTGTACATCCAAACATCAAAAAGTCAAAGTGAATAATTAATTTTGAAATAAATGCTGTTCAAAAGAGGGGAAGTGAGAATAAATAATTATTCTATTTCCCCGATTTTTTGTTTTTTTATACACTAATTCTAAAACCGACAAACTGAGATATTTTTAAAAAGGTGCAATTGGTGAGTATTACTTATTAACAAGAATGAATGAAATGACTTTGATTAAAAATATTATAAGGATTCATTGTAATTTTATAAAAGCTGATTGTTACCAGTAATTTTATCAAAAAAATATACCTTTTCTAAATCTAATTGAATCTTAATAATTTCTCCTATGTGACAAGAAAATAATGGAGAAGTGGTTAGATTTAAAATAACATTAGAATTAATTAAACTACACCTAATTAATGTTTCTCTGCCTAAAGGTTCTATTACTTCAACTTGTGCTGTTAATTTACCTATATTAAATTCTTCTTTTGAATTAATATTTATATTTTCTGGACGAATCCCAATATCTATTTTTTCTTGATTTATTTTATTTAATTGATTAGCAATTTTTTGATTAATTTTTAAAGCTTGATTTTCGATAATTAGTTCTCCATTTTGATAAAATGCAGGTAAAATATTCATAGGAGGATTACCAATAAAACTGGCTACCATGCGATTAGCTGGTTGATTATATATTTCTTGAGGTGAGGCAATTTGTTGAATTTTTCCCTGATTTAAAACTACAATTTTATCGGCTAAAGTCATGGCTTCTATTTGATCGTGGGTGACATAAATTGTGGTAATTCTTAACTGTTGATGTAGTTGTTTTAATTCTGCTCTAGTATCATCCCTTAATTGGGCATCAAGATTGGATAAGGGTTCATCTAATAAAAATACTTGGGGTTGTCTAATAATTGCTCTACCTAAAGCTACCCTTTGTTGTTGCCCTCCAGATAATTGTTTGGGTTTTCTTTTGAGTAAATGTTCAATGGAAAGCGATCGCCCGACGGTTTCTACTTTTTTATTAATAATTTCTCGATTTTCTTGGCGCATTTTTAGTCCAAAAGCGAGATTTTCTGCCACGCTCATATGAGGATAAAGGGCGTAGTTTTGAAATACCATAGCTACATCTCGTTGACGAGCAGGGATATTATTTACTAAAGTATCGCCGAAATAAATATTACCGCTACTAACAGTTTGTAAACCAGCAATAGTCCGAAGAATGGTAGATTTTCCGCAGCCCGAAGGGCCAACTAAAACCCAAAATTGACCATCGGGAATTACAAAACTAATATTTTCAATGGCATTAATACTACCAAATTTTCTGGTTAGTCCTTCTAATTTAACTTTTGCCATGTTTTAATTTATAATTAATAATTATTTTTAATCCATTGACGAAATTGTTTTAAGGTTGCAGTTTCTCCTATTTCTAGGTTTTTCTTGATTAACTCAGGTACAATCTCTAAATTTAGCCAAGGAAAAGTAAGACTTTGCTCTGATTTTTCGTAATTATATTTATCTGCTGTTAAGAGAAATATTGTCAACTTTTCCCCATTAAATTGCCAAATTTCAGGAATTTTCATTGCTCCATAAATCGGTAATTTATTTAAAGAACTACTGGTTATATCTATTTCTAAAACCAAATCAGGAGGAGGGTCTAAATTAAGATCGATATTTTGTTTATTTCTTACTAAAGGTTCGTTCTTCAAATAATAACATGAATCTGGTTCTACACCTCTTTGTTCTCCATCTAGTTTTAAGGTTAAAGAACCAAATTTTTTTAAATTAAGATTTAATTCATCTGCTATTACTCTAATTAAATCATCAATAAAGCGATTATTATTTTCATGTTCGCCTAAGGGACTCATAACTTCTAATTGTCCTTGGAAATAACTTAAGCGACTTGCTCTTTTATTTCCTAATTCTTCGAGCAATTTATTAAAAGTTTCCCAACTAATATTATCTAATAATACCCTGTTTTCGGCTTTTTCTTTTATTAACATTAGTTTCGTATTTAAAATTATTAAATTCAAATTTATTTATTAGTAAATAAAATTATTACCAATAAATTAAATTTCTGACAGCTTATGTCCAACGACGAAAAAAAGTAGTTTCTTGCCATGTTTGGGCAGTAAGTTTTTCAATTTCTGCTAATTGCTTTTGGGTTAAAGGCTGAAATTGTTGAGCAACTCTAACATTGCTTTCTAACTGAGCTACATTTTCAGCAGCAATAATACAACTGTGAACACCTGATAAAGACAAAACATATCCCATGGCTTGCTCCATGCCTGTTAAGACTCCTTTTTGAAGTAATTTTCCATAGGCAGGTATTTTCATAGTAACTACTCCGACATTCTCTTGTTGAGCCACAGGAAGCACAGTAGGA
This sequence comes from uncultured bacterium, assembly GCA_964413275.1. Classification (GTDB taxonomy): domain Bacteria; phylum Cyanobacteriota; class Cyanobacteriia; order Cyanobacteriales; family JAABRE01; genus JAABRE01. Next base: position 65,696 of record CAYPSO010000007.1, read on the forward strand.
GCAAAGGGGCGAGGATGGTGACTATCGGCGGCATTTAAAGAAATTAAGGTCATATCGAAAGGATAACGTTTTAATGCTTCGGCTATGACATCTGGCTCATGATGTCCAGTAATACCAGAAAAACGAATAATTTTTTGTTCTTTAGCTTCTTCTATGGCTTTAGCAGCACCATTATTACTAAATATTTGCTCTAATTCTTCTGTAAAGGAAATATGATGAAGTTGCCAAATATCCAAATAATCTGTTTTAAGTTTTTTCAGGGATTGCTCTAATTCTCTCCAAGCATTATCTCGATCTAGTTTAGCCGTTTTGCTGGCAATAATGACCTGTTGACGATAAGGTTGTAATGCTTGTCCTAAATACTCTTCAGATGGCCCGTAACTAGCTGCCGTATCAAAATAGCGTATTCCCAAATTAATAGCTGCCTCAATAAGAGCATAGGATTCTGCGGCTTTTCCCGGATGAGATAAAGGAGTTTGCCCTGCACCTCCTAAACCCAAAACAGGCAAAGAAAGCCCAGTTTTACCTAAAATTCTTTCAGGCATAGGATTCGTTGGTGCAGCGACGGAAGCTAATTCAGTTAATGATTTTTTACCACAAGCAACTGTTGTTGCCATTGTGATTCCTGCTAGGAGTAAGTTTCGTCTGCTAATTGAGAAGTTATTATTAGCCATTAATTTTAACCTCAAGTTAACTACTATCTAGCTTAATGTTAGTTCAAAGTTCCAGTTGCTTTGAATGTTGTGGATGTCATGATTTTTTCTTCCTATTTTTACAAAACTTAACAATAATTTAGACATTGATTATTTTTGAAACAAGTAAGATTAGTTTTTTTGCTTAATAAATTTCATTTCTCCTTGAAACTCTCCATTAGTCTCAACTCCTGTAGGAAGCCAGCCTAAGTGAAGATAGAAACCATACGCTCTCAAATTGGGATCGTTGCCCGTTAGCAACCAAATTTCTTTACTTCCCTGAAGCCATAACCAATCCTCAGCACATTTGATTAAAGCTCGTCCTAAACCCCGATTTTCAAAGGCGGGAAGGACAAAAATGCCAAAAATTGTATTTTGAGTGGCATCGGCAATAGAGAAAGCAACAGATTGTTCCTTAATTTCAGCAATCCAGGCACGACAATTCTTTTCTAGCATCGCTGCTACAGATTCTGGAGTAAGGCCCAGTTGAGCAATCTCTTCACGGGATTGGTGATTTTCTTTGACACTGGTTCTAATCTCAAAGAGAGTTTCAATATCTTTTGATTCGGCAACTCGGATATTCATTTGTTTTTTCTCTCATAGCTATAACTTTTGTATGGTAAGGATGAGATTATTTCGTCCTTACCTATATTTCTAATTTTCTCAGAGCATCCCAATTAGTGACATCTTCTAATAATTCTTCATAACCTTTACTATTAGGATGGAGACCATCAACAGTTAAACAAGAATGTCTCCATAATTCACCTCTTCTCATCCATAAATCAAAAATATCTAAATAAGGAATTTCTAATTCTTGACAAAGATGTTTGGTTATTTCTTTATAGTTATATTGATCGCTATGGTTATAATAAAAGCAATCTAAAAATGGCATTTTTTGCTCATTTACTGGTGTCATTCCCACAAACAATACCGTACACAAATCTTGAGCTTCTTCTAATAACTTGTGCATTTGCTGTTGAAACAAAGACAAATCAGTAAATAATTTACCATCAGGCCTTCCTAAACGGGCTGAATCGTTAATTCCTACTGATAAAATAATCAAATCTGGGTAACGGTTTCTTAATTCTCCCCTCTGACTAAATTCATAGTGCAATCTTTGTAAGACTTGAGTAACCCCATTACCCCTAATACCAAGATTATAAATTACATGACCCGGACTATCAGCGTGCATCCATTGACGACGAAGACGCTCTACCCATCCTCCCCCAACAGGATCGCCAAAACCATAAACTATGCTATCTCCTAAAGCTATTATTTTTAAACCAGGATCGCTCTTGAATCTAGTGGGTGTGAATCTAGGAACTGACACTGTATATACCATATTATTGTATTTTTAAAACTTTAATTAAAATTAAATGTTAGAGAATCTGTACTTAAATATACACAAAAAGAGGAGCGATCGCTCAAAATTCCTATAGTTATTGTAATATTTTTAACTCTTGTGGTGGGCATTGCCCACCGTAACCTAATTTAAACTTGGTAAGAAACCTTTAAAGTGTTCGGTTTACTACGATCGCCTTCAAGTATAATTCCTCGTTGATTAAATGCTAAATGTCTTAAAATTTTATAAACTATTTCAATCTCCTCCCTAATATCAGCCTGAGAGGCTAATTCATCTATAGTTATGGCAGAGCTACTATTTTTCAAAGCTGTTACTAATTTATTTTGTAAAGCTAAAATAGAGGCCGCAGCTTTTTTTCCGGCTTCTACTCCGGGTTGGTGATAAGCATTAATATTAACTAAGGAAGCATATATACTAACTGCTCTTTCATATAAGGCAATTAAAGCTCCTACGGTGGTAGGATTCACTTCAGGAATGGTTACAGTTACCGATTCTCTACCGTTTTCATATAAAGCTTGACGAGTTCCCTGTAATAACCCAGAAATATAGTCTCCCGATGTTACTCCTGATTCTACTTCGATGGAGTTGCCTTGTCTATCTTTCAAGACTTCAATGAAAGTTACAAAAAAGTTGGCTACTCCTTCTCTAAGTTGTTGCACATAGGCGTGTTGGTCGGTACTTCCTTTATTTCCATAAACCGCAATACCTTGATAAACTGTATTACCGTCCAAATCTTTTTCTTTACCTAAGGATTCCATTACTAATTGCTGAAGATAGCGACTGAAAAGCAATAAACTGTCTTTGTAGGGTAAAACTACCATATCTTTTTCCCCTTTACCATTAGTGGCATAGTACCAAGCCAAAGCGAGTAAAGCAGCAGGATTATTTTTCAAATCAGCTTTGCGGGTAGCCTCATCCATGATTTTTGCTCCCTCTAACATAGCCCTAATATTAATCCCTTGTAGGGCTGCGGGTAATAAACCAACGGCGGATAGTTCTGAGGTGCGCCCTCCTACCCAATCATACATGGGAAAAATTGCCGACCATTTTTCGGCTTTAGCTATAGCTTCTAATTTACTATTCATATCCATGCCTGTAACAGCGACGGCACGGGAAGCGAAATCAACGTTATGGATTTGATAAAATTTTTGTACCTCTAACATCCCATTACGGGTTTCTGGTGTACCTCCCGATTTAGAGATAACTAATACAAGGGTAGTATTTAAACGTTTTTCTACCTCAGCCAAAGTTTTATCAATTCCTGTGGGATCTGTATTATCAATAAAATGAATATTTAAGGGGGGATTATTTTTGACTAAAGCTTCAGCGACAAATTGAGGGCCTAAAGCCGAGCCACCAATACCAATGGAAAGAATATCTGTAAATTTATTACCTCCGTTGGGAGAAATTGCTCCGCTAATTATTTTTTGACTGAAGCTTTCTATATCATTTATGCTTTTGATAATATCCTGCTTCATTTCGGCTTCAGGAGCTAATTCGGGATTCCTTAACCAATAATGACCTACCATCCGATTTTCATCTGGATTTGCGATCGCACCTGCTTCTAAGGCTTGTAAATCGGCAAAGGCTCGGTCAAATTTCGGCTTCATTTCGGCTACAAATTCCTCAGTAAAGCCAATACGACTTATATCCAGATAGAATTCTAGTTCTTTGTCGTAATATAACCAATCTTGATAGCGTTGCCACAATTGCTCTTTATTCATAACTGACTCTTTTATTTAATTTACTAAATTTTAGGTTACGTCTTTATAGGTCACATTGGTGTGTTATATGTACATTTCAACACTATAAGCTAAACAAAGAACCAAACTCGCAAAAAATGATTATGTTCAGATGAGTTTAGCTTTTATTGCCATAAATATATCGTCAAAAAAAATAATTAATCTCAGAAATAAGCTATAAATAAGAAAATGATGTTATGATGGAGATCGAGAATCAACAGATTAACGATTAGATTAAGTTTGTATTCAGTATCGAAGGTTTTTCCGTAAAGTATTGAGCTATTTCTTTTCCAATAATCCTGTCTCTCTAAACATAACACTCATTGAGCAGACAATTCAGAATCATGTCAATTTACGTAGGCAATTTATCTTACCAAGTTAGTCAAGAAGACTTAAGCGAAGTTTTTACCGAGTATGGAACCGTTAAACGGGTTCATGTTCCTACAGATCGCGAAACAGGGCGTATGCGCGGTTTTGCTTTTGTTGAAATGGAATCAGAAGCAGACGAAGATAAAGCAATCGAGGCTCTTGACGGAGCAGAATGGATGGATCGCGAGTTAAAAGTTAACAAAGCTAAACCTCGTGAAAACAGAAGTTCCTTTGGTGGTGGTGGCGGCGGTGGCCGTAGAAATAGCCGCTTCTAAATCTTGAGGTTGAATTTCTAATTCAATCAAAATCATTGAAATCATTCTCGCCAAGCTAGAATGATTTTTTTTGTGATTATAGATTTTGGCAAATTTTATTTTATCACAGTAAATTTTCTTTAAAGGCAAAACTAACTAATTCTGCTCGGTTATTAGTATTTGTTTTCTTGAATAAACTACTGACATATTTTTCTATAGTACGTGGACTCAGATAAAGATGCTCTCCAATTTCTATATTAGAAAGTCCTTGAGTTAATAATTTTAATACTTGTTTCTCCCTTTCACTAAAATTCAAATCTTTTAATAATTTATTTGAATCTAAATTAGGAGATTTTTTGCCATTTTGTTGTTGAGAAAATAATAACTCAGATTGGATCATTTGCGATCGCTCTAAAAGATTACGAATTACTGCGAGTAATTCTTGAATTTCAAAAGGTTTTGGCAAATAAACATCACAACCAGCTTGATAACCTAGAATCCTTTCTTCTGTGTTATTTCTATGGGTTAAAAATATTACAGGTAATAATCTAAATTCAGGGCGTTGACGAATATTTTTAATTAAATCATAACCATCTTTTTTGGGCATTTTTATGTCAGAAATAAATAAATGGGGACGACAATTCTCTAGTAAATCTAAAGCTTGTTGTCCATTTTCAGCCGCAATTACTTCATAACCAGCAATTTTTAAATAATCAGTAATAACTAAACGTAAACTTCGATCGTCATCAGCAATTAAAATTAATAAAGACATGGTATTTCAATTAACTGGCTGTTGACCATAAAAGGGTAAAGCTTCCCACCATTGAGTTATTTGTTCCTGTTGCCATTGTATCCAAGCTAATTCCAAAATACTATTCACACTATAACCTAAACTTGCTGAAGCCTCGGTTAGATGATAGTTTTTGTGCCAATTATCCAAGGTTTTTTGCCAAGTTTCAGGTGTTATGGTTGTTTCTGGGAAACTAACTTCGATATTATTTACTGATACTTCATAAATACCAACAAATAATTGTCCTCGCCGAGCAGTCATTTGTACAGCAATTGTACCCTGGATTTGTTTTGACCAAGCAATAGCAGCTAAAGTAGAAATAGCAAAAACGGGAATATTTAACTGTTGCCCAAGGGTTCGAGCAGTTACCATACCTATTCTAGTACCAGTGAAACCTCCTGGCCCTTTTGCTACAGCAATTAAAGCCAAATCTTGCCAAGTTAAGGGGTAAACAAATTTAGTTAAATATTCATGGAGATAACTAGATAAATCATAACCTAAATTCCATACTTGAGTACGAGAATCATCAACACAATTACTAATAGCTAAACCTAATTCTTTGGTAGTGGTATGAATTCCTAAACCATAACTTTTTTTACTCATAAAATTTTTTGAGAGAGTGCATTGTGAGGTGGCAAATTATTAAAGTAACATAAATTAAAAATGCAATAATTATAATTTGCCCAGCCTACTAATTAAATGTTTATTTCTATTAATTCTAAACCTTGAGCAAAAATCTCAGCGATTGGTAACATTTTGCCATCTTTAGTCATAAATTTATGATCGGCAGTTGCTTTAATTGTTACTCCATTTTCTAATTCATATAAAAATACTTCCTGCTCGCCTCGATTATGCCATTGGGCAATAGATTGAGTATAAATAAATCCATTATCATCTACACTATAAATACTACATTCTATTTTTTCTTCAACAATTTTTTCAATAGGTAAAGCACCATATTCAACTGTTAAAATTTCTGTATCAGCACCTAAGCAATATTCAGCAAACTTTACCATCTGATCGAATAAATTTTCTGCAATATGTTGATTTACTCCATTTTTAGTCGCTCCATCAATAAATTTTCCTTTATGTTTCTCCATTTCTGAAACTTTTTTCTTACCCATGGCACGACGTAATAAATCTGCTTCTCCTAACGAATATCCGGCTAAATCTTGTGCCATTTTCATTATTTGCTCTTGATAAACGAGAACTCCATAAGTTTCTTTTAAAATTGGCTCTAATAATTCTGTCTCATATCTAATCTTTTCATTGCCATGTTTTCTATTAATAAATACAGGAATTAAACCTGCATCTAATGGGCCAGGACGATATAAAGCTAAAATAGAAGAAATATCTTCTATGCCTGAAGGTTTTAAATCTCTTACTATTTGTTTCATTCCTTCTGATTCTAGTTGAAATATCCCCTCTAAATCGCCTTCTTCTAATAAATGATGAGTTTTATTAACGTCATTGGGTAATTTTTTAATTGCTCCTTTTGCTAAAATTTGTAATGCTTTCCTTTCTTCTAAAGGAAGGTCATCTAAATTTAAGTTTATATTTTTATTTTCTTTAATTAAATCTGCTGTTTTTTGAAGAGTTGTCAAATTTCTTAAGCCTAAAAAGTCCATTTTAAGCAACCCTAATGATTCCAAATCTTCCATAAAATATTGAGTAACCACTGCACCTTCTTTGCTAAGTTCTAAAGGTACAATTTCGTCTAATGGTTGGGAAGAAATAACTACTCCTGCGGCATGGACTCCAGAAGTTTTATTAGTGCCTTCAATACGAATTGCCATATCAATCCAGCGACGTACTGAAATTACACCAACTTCTTCTTTTTTATCATTATAAATTGAAACTATCTTATTTTCGTAAGCTTCTTTAAATTCTGGTTCTGGAGTTTGATCGGAAATCATTACTTTTAATTTAGCAGGTTTTCCCCTAGAAACGGGAATTAATTTAGCCATTATATCAGTATCTTTATAGGAAATACCTAACACTCTACCGACATCTTTTAACACTGCTTTTGATGTCATTCTATTAAAAGTAATAATTTGAGCTACCTTATCTTTACCATATTTTTCTGTCACATATTCAATCATTTTATCCCGTTTTTCTATACAAAAATCTGTATCAATATCGGGCATAGATTTTCTGTCTGGATTTAAAAATCTTTCAAATAATAGACCATGATGTACGGGATCTATATTCGTGATTTTTAAAGCATAAGCCACCAAAGAACCAGCCGCAGAACCTCTGCCAGGACCAACGGGAATGTTATTATCTCTAGCATATTTAATATAATCCCAAACTACTAAAAAATAGGTGGAAAAACCCATTTTTTGCATCATTTTTAATTCGTAATCCAGTCTTTCTTTATAAACAGGATCGACTTCTTCGGGATTACTTACTTTTAATCTTTCTTGTAAACCTCTCCAAGTAACTTCTTCTAAAAAACTATCAGCATTATGTCCAATGGGTACTTGATAATCTGGAATACGTGGTTCACCCAAAATATCATAAGGATGTATTTTATCTGCAATTTCTAAGGTGTTATTAATAGCTTCTTCAATAATTTCATCTTCTAAATGATCGCGAAATAATTGTTTCATTTCTTCAGCACTTTTTAAATATTCTGTACCAGAATATCTCAGTCTTTTATCTTCTGTAATTAATTTACCAGTTTGAATACATAATAAAGCGTCATGGGCTTCAACATCATTACAAGAAATAAAATGAGAGTCGTTAGTCGCAATAATTTTAATATTTAATTTTTTGGCTATTTTTACTAATTGAACATTAACTATTCTGTCTTCTCTAGAACCATGATCCTGAATTTCTAAATAATAATCATCGCCAAAAAGTTTTTTATACCATTTAGCTGTTTCGACGGCTTTATCAATTTCTTCTGCTAGAATTAATTGAGGTAATTCTCCTCCTAAACAACCACTGGTAACTATTAAATCTTGATGATATTCTTCTAATAATTCTTTATTAATACAAGGACGTGCAAAAATTCCCGTTCCTTGTACTCCATATAAACTTGAAATTGTTGTTAATTTTACCAGATTTTTATAGCCTTTAGTATTTTTAGCTAATACTACTTGATGATATTTTTTAATCTTTTTTTGTCTAACTTTTATATCACCATTAATGACATACATTTCGTTGCCAATAATAGGTTTAACATTTTTAGTTCGGCATTCTTTTATTAATTCAATTGCCCCATACATAACTCCATGATCTGTAAGTGCGATCGCATTCATTCCTAATTCTACAACTCTTTCCACTAGATCGGGAATTTGTGAAGCACCATCTAATAAACTATAATCACTATGAATATGAAGACCAACAAAAGACATAAATAAATCCTATTAATAAATAATAAATTGTTAATTATTTGCTTCTTTTTCTAATAACAAAGTAACTGGCCCATCGTTATCAATTTTAACTTCCATCATTGCTCCAAATTTACCAGTTTCTACTTTTAATCCACTTGATTTTAACTTAGCTACAAATTGATTATAAATTTCTTCAGCTAGATTAGGAGATGCTGAATTACTAAAAGAAGGACGACGACCTTTACGACAATCACCATAAAGAGTAAATTGACTAACTACTAGCAATTCTCCGCCTATTTCTTGTACAGATTTTTCCCATTTATCCCCTTCCTTTTCACTAGGAAAAAGACGCAAATCAAGGCATTTTTTCACCATCCAATTTATTTCAGTTTCTGTATCATTAGCTGCAATCCCTACTAACAAATTTAGACCTTTTCCAATTTGACTAATAGTTTCTCCATTAATTTTAACAGAAGAAGATTTTACTCGTTGAATAATAACTCGCATATTGGGCAGTTGTTAAGTATGATTAAATTTTAGTACTAGTGGTAAAGTGCTTAAATGACACCTATGTTTGAGAGGATTAATGTATATATG